>JADZBP010000079.1 GCA_020852055.1 Candidatus Latescibacterota bacterium | reverse complement strand
TCGGTCTGGTGCGCCCCATCGACTTCGGCGCCGACATCCTCACCACCTCGGCGACCAAATACATCGGCGGCCACGGCACCTCCATCGGCGGGGTGATCGTCGACTCGGGCCGTTTCACCTGGAACAACGGCAAGTTCCCCGAGTTCACCACCCCCGACCCCAGCTACCACGGCCTGGTCTACTGGGACGCCCTGGGCAATGTGCCGGGCATGGGCAATGTGGCCTTCATCCTCAAGGTTCGCGTCACCTTGCTGCGCGACATCGGCGCGGCGCTCAGCCCCTTCAACGCCCATCAGTTCCTGCTGGGTCTGGAGACCCTGCCCCTGCGCCAGGCGCGCCACTCCGAGAACGCCCTGGAGATCGCCGGCTGGCTGAAGAAGCACCCCCTGGTCAGCTGGGTCACCTACCCGGGTCTGGCCGACGATGCCAACCACGCCGTTGCCGCCAAGTACCTCAAACACGGCTTCGGCGGGCTGGTGGGTTTTGGCATCAAGGGCGGGCTGGAGGCGGGCCGGCGTTTCATCGATTCGGTGCAGTTGCTCTCGCACCTGGCCAATATCGGCGACTCCAAGAGCCTGGTGATCCACCCGGCCAGCACCACCCACCAGCAACTGACCGCCGCCGAGCAGGCCGCCACCGGGGTCAGCGCCGACTATATCCGCCTCTCCATCGGCCTGGAGCACCCCGACGACATCAAAGCCGACCTCGACCAGGCCCTCAAGAAGGCTGCGGGCTGAGTTTTCCCTCTGGCGCGGGGGAAATCCTATCCCCCGCGCCGGTATCGAGCGGGCCCTCGTTGTCCGCAAGGATCATTTGATGACCACCGCCGCAAAAAACCCCAGCGTCCTGCCCGGTTTCGGCCCGACCCTGGGGTTTACCCTGCTCTACCTCTGCCTGATCGTGCTGATCCCGCTGGCGGCGCTCTTCCTCAAGGCCAGCGTGTTGACCTGGGATCAGTTCTGGAAGGTGATCACCGACCCGCGGGTGATCGCTTCCTATAAACTCACCTTTGGCGCCGCGCTCATCGGCGCGGCGATCAACGCCGTCTTCGGCCTGCTGGTGGCCTGGGTGCTGGTGCGCTACGAATTCCCCGGCAAGAAACTGGTCGACGCCCTGGTGGACCTCCCCTTTGCCCTGCCCACGGCCGTGGCCGGCATTACCCTCACCACTCTCTACGCGCCCAAAGGCTGGATCGGCCAGTATCTCGAACCCCTGGGCATCAAGGTATCCTTCACCCCGCTGGGGGTGCTCATCGCCCTGACCTTCATCGGCCTGCCCTTCGTGGTGCGCACCGTGCAACCAGTGTTGCAGGACTTCGACGCCGAGGTGGAGGAGGCCGCTGCCTCGCTGGGGGCCAACCGCCGCCAGACCTTTGCCTGGGTGATCCTGCCCGAGGTCTGGCCGGCCCTGCTCACCGGCTTCACCCTGGCCTTTGCCCGGGCCCTGGGCGAATACGGCTCGGTGGTCTTCATCTCGGGCAATATGCCCATGCGCACCGAGATCACCACCTTGTTGATCATCACCAAACTCGAGCAGTACGACTACGCCGGCGCCACCGCCATCGCCGCGGTGATGCTGGTGGCCTCCTTCGTGCTGCTGCTGGTCATCAATCTCCTGCAGTGGTGGCACCGCCGCCGCCACGCCACCTCCTGAAGCCCATGGACATCTCCCAGACCCTCTCCGCCCCCGCGCCCCGGAACACCACCGAACCCGCCTGGGTGCGCCGCACCCTGATCGGTGCGGCCCTGGTCTTTCTGGGGTTCTTCCTCTTCGTGCCGCTGGCGGCGGTGTTCAGCTACGCCTTCGAGAAGGGCCTCGACGTGTACCTGGCGGCCATCAGCGAACCAGTGGCCCTGGCCGCGGTGCGCCTCACCCTGCTGACCGCCGCCCTTTGTGTGCCGCTCAACCTGGTCTTCGGGGTGGCGGCGGCCTGGGCCATCGCCAAGTTCGAGTTCCCCGGCAAGAACCTGTTGACCTCGCTCATCGATCTGCCCTTCGCTGTTTCACCGGTGGTCTCGGGCCTGATCTTCGTGCTGCTCTTTGGCCTGCAGGGCCTCTTTGGCCACTATCTGGCCGACCGCGACATCAAGGTCATCTTCGCCGTGCCCGGCATCGTGCTGGCCACCCTCTTCGTCACCTTTCCCTTTGTCGCCCGCGAGCTGATCCCCCTGATGCAGGCCCAGGGCACCGAGGAGGAAGAGGCGGCCATCGTGCTGGGGGCCAGCGGCTGGCAGACCTTCTGGCGCATCACCCTGCCCAACATCAAGTGGGGATTGCTCTACGGGGTCATCCTGTGCAACGCCCGCGCCATGGGGGAGTTCGGCGCGGTATCCGTGGTCTCGGGCCATGTGCGCGGGGTGACCAACACCATGCCCCTGCACGTGGAGATCCTCTACAACGAATACAACTTCACCGCCGCCTTTGCCGTCGCCTCCCTGCTGGCCTGTCTGGCCCTGGTGACCCTGGCGGCCAAAAGCGCGCTGGAGTGGAAAACCCGCCAGGAACTGGCCGCGGCCCGCCGCGCCTCAGAGGAGTCGGCATGAGCATCGAAGTCAAAGGCGTCAGCAAACGTTTCGGCAGTTTCACTGCGGTCGATAACGTAAATCTCGAGGTGCCCAATGGCTCGCTGGTGGCCCTGCTGGGTCCCTCGGGTTCGGGGAAGACAACCCTGTTGCGCATCATCGCCGGCCTGGAGCAGGCCGACGCGGGCAGCATCCATTTTCACCAGGAGGACGCCACCGCCCAGCCGGTGCGCCACCGCAACGTGGGTTTCGTCTTTCAGCACTACGCCCTCTTCAAACACATGACCATCTTCGACAACATTGCCTTTGGCCTCAAGGTGCGCAAACGGCCCAAGGACGAGATCGAGGGGCGGGTGCGCGAACTCTTGCGGCTGATCCAACTGGAGAACGTCGAGAAGCGTTACCCGGCCCAACTCTCGGGCGGGCAGCGGCAGCGGGTGGCCCTGGCCCGCGCCCTGGCCACCCGGCCGCAGATCCTCTTGCTCGACGAACCCTTCGGGGCGCTCGACGCCAAGGTGCGCAAGGAATTGCGGCAGTGGATCCGGCAGTTGCACGAGGAGATCAAGGTGACCAGCCTCTTTGTCACCCACGACCAGGAGGAGGCCCTGGAGCTGGCCGACCAGGTGGTGCTGATGAACAAGGGGAGGGTGGAGCAGGTGGGCACGCCCGAGCAGGTCTACAACCAGCCGGCCACGCCCTTTGTGGTCAACTTCCTGGGCGACGTCAACATCTTCCGGGCGCGGGTGGAAGGGGAGAAGGTGCATCTGGCCGCCGGCATGGAGGCTCAGGCGCCGGTCGAACTCAGCGGCGTCCACCAGGAGGTGATGGCCTTCGTGCGGCCCCACGAGATCGACGTGGACCTGGCGCGCAAGGACCAGAACTCGGCCCGGGCCAGGGTCAAACGGGTCCTGCCCATCGGCTCGGTGGTCACCGTGGAACTGGTGCTGGCCGACGACGGCACGGAGGTGCAGGTGGAACTGACCCGCGAGCGCTACGCCGCCCTGAGCCTCAACCCCGGCGAGGAGGTCTTTCTCACCCCCAGAGGGGTGAAGGTCGTCGTCGGGCACTACGAGATCTGAGACCCGCCACTCAGGCGGTCCACTGCTCCAGCCAGGCGTACTTGGCGGGCAGATAGGCCCCATGGGCCCGCTCCGCCGCCTCGGACCACTGCTGCAGGAGTTCCGTCTCCGCCCGCGACAGGCCCTCCCCCCGCACCGCGCCGGTGTTCTCCGCCACCTCATTGAGCGAGTTCATCGCCGGGATGACGCTGGCGACCTCGGGGCTATCCAGGACAAAACGCAGCGCCGCCTGCGGTAGGCTCAGCCCGGTCTGCGCCAGCCCTTGGGCCACCAGCGGGTCGGACCAACCCAGTTGCAACAGGCCGCCGGCGGCAAAGGGCTTGATGGCGATGAGCCCCACCCCGGTCTGCCGCACCAGGGGCAACAGTTCCGGGTCCGAACAGGGAGAGTACAGGCAGTCGACGCTGCTGGCCCTGGAGATACCGTCCAGATGCTGGAGGTTTTCGGGGGCCGGGGCGCTGCGCGCCGCCTCGACCTCGGCCTTGGCCTGGACCCGGGACCGGGGCTGGACCTCGGCGACCGGGGCAAACTTCTGGTGGCGGAAATTGTACGGCAGCATCAGGTAATCGAGTTGCGGATAAGTTCGCAGCGTCTGGGCCAATAACACGTGGTCGTGCGCCACCAATCCCACCGCCCTGATCTTGCCCTCCTTCTTGGCCTGCTGCAGGGCCTGGAACCGCACCTCCATCTCCTCGGCGGAAGTGCCGGTGTCCACGTAGATGCGGTACAGATCGATATAGTCGGTGGCGAAGGTCTTCAGGGCGTACTCCACTTCCTGACGCACCTGGCTCTGATTCCACACCGCGACCAGCGAGATCACCACCTGCTGGCGCACCGGCCCCAGGATCTGGCCCATGGGCGCGAACTGGTGGAAATCGTGGTCGTAGACATCGAAGAGGTTGATGCCCAGTTCCAGGCCCCTGCGGATGTGGCTGGCCCGGGCCAGAGGGTTGGCCAGCAGCTCCTCGCTGACGTGGGAGCCGAAGCCGATGGTCGAGACCTTGATCCCGGTCTTGCCCAGGATCCGGTACTTCATGCCCTCGGCCCCCGCACGATCCCGGGCCGCACCCGCCAATAACCAGCGTGGGTTCAGCAGCGCGCCGACGCCCATCAGCGCGGCCACTGCCCTGGGGATAAACTCCCGCCGGGTCAGTCCTGCCGCCGCCCCTGCTGCAAGCTGCTGCGCCTGGTCCTGATCTGTCATCCTCCAGCACTCCTTCTGTGGCCGGCGCACCGCCGACCTGCGGCCTCTATAAAAACTGAATCCCTCCTGCCCGTCAATGCCGGCACTTCGCCATCCGGCTTCCCCCGCTCACACCGCACACCGCGGTCGCTCAGCTCAGCAGGAGCTGGTCGCGCTCACCGATCCCGGTCCCGGCCCTGGCGGAACGGCTCATCGGGCTCCATGGGGGTATTCCGGCCTCTAGTCCGCTCCGGAAACGAACTCAAGCGGTAGGAGAAGGTCAGCAGAAAGTACCGGTTGGGACTGTTGGTCTGTTGGTCCTGAAGGTAACTCGC
>JADZBP010000078.1 GCA_020852055.1 Candidatus Latescibacterota bacterium | reverse complement strand
TCCCCGGTGGAGGACCTGCGATGGAAGGTTTGAAAGTAACAACCGAGGGTTTGGCCAACCGCGCCGCCGAATGGCGCTCCCGGCTGGCCATCCTGGTCATGGGCCTGCTGCTCTTCGAGACCCTCAGTGGTCTGGCCATCTACCTGCTGCCCTTCAGCCTGCCGGTGCAGTTTGCGGTGCTGGTGCATACCGGGGCGGGGTTGGTCTTCCTCGTTCCTTATGCATGGTACCAGGTGCGCCACTGGGCTATGTACCGCCAGGGCGGCTTCACCCACGTCAAACTCACCGGCTACCTCTCGCTGCTGGCCACCCTGTTGTGCGGCATCTCGGGGCTGGTGCTCACCTGGCAGGCCGCCCTGGGCCGGCGCATCAACTACACCTGGGACACCATCCATCTGATCACCACCTTCGCCATCATCGCCTTTGCCCTGCCGCACGTGGGGGTACTGATCCTGCGCGGCTGGCGGGGTGAGGGTGGCCAGGTCATGGCCGAGGCCCGCCGGCGCTGGGGCCTGGGCGCCGCGGCCCTGACCCTGGCCCTGGCGGCGCTGGTGGGAGCCTGGGTCTGGTGCTACCAGCCGGTGGAGTACGCCAACGTCTTCCCGCCCGACTACAACCTCAGTTACGGGGGCGACCGACCCTTTGCCCCCAGCCTGGCCAGCACCGCCACCGGCGGGGCCTATGACCAGCGCTCCCTGTCCGGGTCCAAATCCTGTGGGACCTCCGGCTGCCACGAGCAGATCGTCGCCGAGTGGGAACCCAGCGCCCACCGCTATGCCTCGATGGACGCGGCCTTCCAGGCGGTGCAGAACGAGATGGCCAAGCAGAACGGCGCCGAGTCCACCCGCTACTGCGGCGGCTGTCACGATCCGATCTCGCTCTTCTCGGGCACCAAGAACATCTTCGCCGAAAATCTATCTAGCCTGGTGGGCTATCAGGAGGGCATCTCGTGCCTGGTCTGCCACGCCATCCAGAAGACCGATATCAAGGGCAACGCCGACTATACCGTGCGGCAGCCCGAACGCTACGCCTATGAGTTGCAGGACGACGAGGGGGCGACGGGCCTCTTCATGCGCGATTTCCTCATCCGTTCCTATCCCCGCCAGCACGTCGAAAGCCTGAGCCACCGCCTCTTCAAGAGCCCCGAGTTCTGCGCCGCCTGCCACAAACAGTTCATCGACGCCGAGATCAATAAGGTAGGCTGGGTGCAGTTGCAGAACCAGTACGACAACTGGCGCAAGAGCCACTGGAACCACCCCGGCGAGCCGGGCAAGACCATCGAGTGCCGCGAGTGCCACATGCCTCTGGTGGCCGATTCCAAGGACCCGGGCAGCGGCGATCCGCTCGACTACAACCGCAGCACCGCCGACGGCAAACACCGCAGCCACCGTTTCCTGGGGGCCAACCAGTTCATCCCGCTCATCCAGAAGCTGCCCGGCGGCGAGGAACACGTGCGCCTGACCGAAGAGTGGCTGCGCGGCGAGATCCAGATCCCGGAGATCGCCGCCAAGTGGGCCCAGGGGCCGGCCGTGCCCATCGAACTGGTGGCCCCGGCGCGGGTGGGCCCCGGCGAGGTGGTGGGCCTCAAGGTCAACCTGGCCAGCAACAAGGTGGGCCACGATTTCCCCACCGGCCCCCTGGACATCATCCAGGCCTGGGTGGAACTGACAGTCAAGGACGAGTCGGGCCGGCTGGTCTACCAGTCCGGGGCGCTGGACGAGCGGCATTTCATCGAGCCGGGGGCATTTATATTCAAGGCGGAACCAGTGGACCAGTACGGCAACCTCATCGACCGCCACAACCTCTGGGAGATGGTGGGGGTGCGTTTCAAGCGCTCCCTCTTCCCCGGCTTCGGCGACGCGGCCGACTACTCCTTCCACTGCCCCGGCGGCTCGGCGGTGGGGGCGCAGCCCCTGTCGCCCACCCAGCAGCACCAGTTCTCCACCCCGCAGGCCAAAGGCAAGCTCTACGTGGAAGCCAAGCTGCAGTACCGCAAGATCGACCAGTTCCTGCTCAACTTCCTCATGGGCGAGGCCTCGGGGCTGACCACCCCGGTCACCACCATCTCCCGGGACAGCAAGGTCATCGAGGTGGTGCCCGGACACCTGGGTCTGGCCCTCCCGGCCCAGACCGGTGCCGGAGGCTGATCCGGCCATGGCCAGATCCTGGACCCGGCGGCAACGGCTGGTCCTGCGCACTGCCCTGGCCGGCGGCCTGGTGGTGGCGGTGGCGGCGGCCCTGCTGCTCCTGCGGCCCGCGCCGGCCCAGTACGTGCCGGGCGAGAAGATGGAAGGATTGACCGAAGACCTGGCCCGCTCCATCCCGGCCAACTATGTGCCGGTGAAATTCACCGAGGTGGCGCGGGAGGCGGGTATCGACTTCCGCCATTTCCACGGCCAGCGCTCGAGCCAGCTGCCCGAGGACATGGGCTCGGGGGCGGCCTGGGGGGATTTTGACAGCGACGGCGACCAGGACCTCTATATCGTCAACGAAGCCGGCCCGCTGACCCTGAGCGCGGCCCAGGTGGCGGCCTCGCCGGCCCACAATGCCCTGTACCGCAACGAGGGGCAGGGGCGTTTCGCCGAGGTCTCGCAGGGGGCGGGGGTGGATGCCCGCGGCTGGGGCCAGGGCGCCTCCTGGGCCGACTACGACGGCGACGGCCACCTCGACCTGGTGGCCACCAGCTACGGGGAGAATCAGCTATTCCACAACCGCGGCAATGGCACCTTTGCCGACGCGAGCCGCCAGGCCGGCGTGGGCGGGGCCAAGGGCTTCTGGTCCGGGGCTTCCTGGGGGGATTATGACCGGGACGGCGATCTCGATCTCTACGTGTGCGGCTACGTGCAGTACCACTACGATCAGGACCTGGCCCGGCAGCAGACCAAACAGTACAACGCCCTCATCCCCGCCACCCTCAACCCGTCCAGCTACCCTCCCGAGCGCAACCTGCTCTACCGCAACCAGGGCGAGGGCACCTTTGTCGAAGTGGCCAAATCCCTCGCGGTGGACAACCTCGCCGGCCGCAGCCTCTCCGCCTCCTGGACCGACTTCGACGAGGATGGCTGGCTCGACCTGTACGTGGCCAACGATGTGTCGGATAACGCCATGTTCCACAACAAAGGCAAAGGCCAGTTCGAGGACATCAGCCACCCGGCGTGGGTGGCCGATTATCGCGGGGCCATGGGCCTGGCCGTCGGCGACTGGAACAACGACGGGGACCAGGATATCTATATCACCCACTGGATCGCCCAGGAGAACGCCCTGTACGACAACCTGCACGCCGACAACGCCGCTGCCGGCCAACGCGCCGCGCCGCTGCGCTTCATGGACGCGGCCGACCGCTACGGCCTGGGCCAGAGCACCATCGACTACGTGGGCTGGGGCACGGCCTTTGTGGACTTTGACCGCGATGGCCGGCCCGACCTGCTCTCGATCAACGGCAGCACCTTCGAGCGCCAGGATAACCGCAGCCTGCTGGTGCCGATGAAGAGCCAGCTCTTCTGGAACGGCGGGCCGCAGGAGGGGTTCTACGATGTGGCCGTGGCCAGCGGGCCGGCCCTGGCCGGCGAATACGTGGGCCGCGGCCTGGCGGTGGCCGACTACGACGAGGACGGCGATGCCGACGCCCTGGTGGTGGTCAACGGCGGCCAGGCCTTGCTCTGGCGCAACGAGGCCACTGCCGACCGGCACTGGCTCAAGGTGCGCCTGCGCGGGCAGGGGGGCAATCGCGACGGCTTCGGGGCCCGGGTGCGAGTGGTGGCCGGGGGTAAAGCCCAGTCCCGCCAGGTAGCGGCCACTTCCTCTTACCTGTCACAGCACGCCGCCGGCGAGGAACTCTTTGGCCTGGGCGCCGCCACGGCGGTGGATACCCTGGAGGTGGCCTGGCTGGGCGGTCAGGTCCAGACCCTCACCCACCTGCCCGCTGACCAGCAGGTCGAGGTGCGTCAGAGCGGAGGTGGCCGATGAAGATGCGGGTGTTGCTGCTGCTTGCCGGTCTGCTGGCCCTGGGCTGTGGCGCCGACCCCAAGGCGCAGAGCGGGGCGGCGGCCGGGCCTACCGACGAACACAAGGCCCAGATCCGCCGTTTCTGGGAACTCTACAACCGCGCCACCGACCTGCGTCTGAAGGGGGAATGGGCGGCGGCCGCCGGCCAGTATCAGGAGGCGCTGGCTGTGGACGGCCGGCACGAGGATTCGCTTTATTACCTGGGCAATGCCTTCTTCGAGTTGGGCCGTTTCCAGGAGGCCGCCGACACCTGGAAGCGCTTGATCGAGACCAACCCCAACCAGAGTTCGCGGGCCCATGCCCAGTTGGGTATGCTCTACTCCTGCGGGGCGCCCGGCACCCCCTTCGACCTGGCACTGGCCGAGCGCGAATTACACCAGGCGCTGGCGATCAACAAGGAGGAGTCGGGACCCGTGATCAAACTGGGAGAGGTGGCGCTGCTGCGCGGTGACCGCCGGCAGGCCCTCGAATATCTCAGCGCCGGCCGCAACCTCAACTTCAAGAGTGTGCAGGCCAACTACCTCATCGGCTATCTCAAATGGGTTTCCGGCGATGCGGCGGGTGCGCTCAAGGAATTAAAGCAGGCCGCTGACTTCGCCCTGGCCGCCAAACCGCCGCCCGAGGCCTCGGGGGAAGGGGACACCAAAAAGAAGGGCCCGCTGCTGGCCAAGGGGGTGGGCAGCCGCGGTTTATTGACCGCGTCGTGGAAGAGCCTGGACGACTGGCCCAAGGACGCGGTGAATCCCGCCAAGGTGCAGGAGGAGTACCAGCGCTTCGACCAGCGTTTGCAGGAGGTGGGCCGGCAATTTTCCCAGGGGGAAAAGGGCAGATGAACCGTTCGGTCACCACCTGGCTCCTGCTCCTGTGTTGGCTCATCGGGGCCATGGTGGTTTTTGGCGGCTGGGTGCGCCTGACCCGCTCGGGGTTGTCGATGGTGGAATGGCACGTGGTGGCCGACGCGGTGCCGCCCCTGGGCCAGGCTGCCTGGGAGGAGACCTTCCGCCAGTACCAGCAGACGCCCGAGTATCAACAAATCAATGCCGGCATGACCCTCGACGAGTACCGCGCCATCTACTACCGGGAGTGGGGGCACCGCCTGCTGGGCCGGGTGATCGGCCTGGTCTTCGCCCTGCCCCTGGTCTATTTCCTGTGGCGCGGAGACCTGGACCGCCGCCACCTGCCTACCCTGGTCGGCATCGGGCTGCTCTTCGCCTCCCAGGCCCTGGTGGGGCGCTTCATGGTTGCCAGCGGCCTGGTGGACCAGCCCCACGTCAGCCACTACTGGCTCACCTTCCATCTCCTGTGCGCCCTGCTGCTCCTGGCCTGTTGCCTGTGGCTGCGCTTCGGCGGCGAGCATCTCGTGTCGCGGGAGACGGCGCCTCCGCCCTTGCGCCGGCTCAGCCTGTGGCTGCTGGGCGCGGTGGTCCTGCAGATCAGCCTGGGCGGACTCATGGCCGGGCTCAAGGCCGGCTACCTGTCGGCCACCTTCCCCCTGATGTTCGACGCCCTAATTCCCCGGGGGATCTGGGCCCCGGATCTGGGGCTGGGCAACCCGCTCGAGAACCCGGTCACCGTGCATTTTCAGCACCGCTGGTTCGCCTTTGCCGTGCTGGGTCTTGCCCTGGTGCTGTGGCGGCAGCGGCAGTTGTGCGGCCCGCGTTTCCAGGCGGCGCTGCGGACGCTGCTGGTCCTGCTGGCCCTGCAAGTGGCGCTGGGCATCGCGGTGCTGCTCACCCACATGGCCCTGAGCGCGGCCCTGCTCCACCAGGCCCTGGGGCTGGGGGTTTTTGCCGCCAGCCTGCGGGTCTGCTACCGGGCCTACCGGGGATGAAAGCGCACCATCAACCGACCAACCCAACCACCGTCACGAGGAAGAGATGAAGATTACCGACGCATTTCTGGGCGAACACGGGGTGTTTTACGCGCAGTTCAGGCATCTGGAAGAGGTGGTGCCGCAGTTGCGGGACCTGGCCCAGATCAAGGCCCAGGCCGCGCTGCTGACCGCCGCCCTGGAGACCCACGCCCACCTGGAGGACGACCTGCTCTTCGCCCCCCTCGAACCCCACCTGGGGCAGGGCGGGCCGCTGGCGGTGATGCGTATGGAGCACCAGCAGATCGAGGAAGGCCTGGGCATGATGCCCGGCCTGACGGACGCCGCTGCGGCCGGCCAGTTGTTGCTGCAGATCGTCGCGGTGGCCCGCGGCCATTTCGCCAAGGAGGAGCAGGTGCTCTATCCAATGGCCCACCAGGCCCTGGGGGAGGAGGGGCTGCGTGAGCTGGGCGCCCGCTGGGCCGTGCAGCGCGAAGTGGTGATCGAGGGTCGTGGTTGCTGCTGAGCGGCGCTCAGAGGGTCAGGGGATACTGGCCGAAGTCGCGCACTGCCTGGCGCATGGCCAGATAGTTTTCGAGGCGGGTGCCCGGCTGCAGCACATTGCTGGTGGTCACCACCAGGCCGCCGCCGCGGCCGGCCCCGGCGATGGCCTGGCGCACCTGGGCGCGGGCCTGGGCGGGCGGGGCGCTGATCAGGGTATCGCAGTCCACGCCCCCGAAGAAACAGAGCCGGCCCCCGTAGCGCTGCTTGAGGTGGCTCAATTCCATGCCGATGGCCGGCTGGATGCCGTGCCAGCCGGCGATGCCCAGCTCGACGAAGGTATCGAGCAGGTCCCACACCAGGCCGTCGGTGTGTTTGATGAAGACCTTGCCGCGCCGGCGCACTGCTTCGGCCTGGCGGGCCAGGCCGGGCAGGATGAACTCGGCGAAACGCTCCCGGCCCATGATTGGCCCGCGGTTGTCGGAGTAGTCGTCGGTGGTCATCACCGCGTCGGCCCCGGCGTCGAGCAGGGCCTCGATCCAGGCGAGGGATTGATTGACATACACCTGCACCGCCCGGTGCACGAACTCCGGGTCGGTGATCATGCGCATCAGGAACTCCTCCATGCCCACGGTCTGCTCCCAGGGGAAGGTGCCATCCACCGGGGAGCGGGCGACGATGAAATGGGTATCGCCCAGTTCGGCGACCACGTGGCGCAACACCTCCAACTGGGTGGGGTCGATGGCTATTGGCGCCGCCGGGTCGGGCAGGTCGGCCAGGGTCAGGTCGGGGAAGTGGTGCTGCACCGCCAGGCTGCCGGCCTCGGGGTTGAAGGTCAGGGAGCGGCCGCGCCCGTCCACCCAGGAATAGGGGCCGGTCATCCGGGGGCGGGGATGGGGGCCGGCGGGGGGAACGACCGGCACCCGCACGTAGTCCCACTCCAGGGCCCGCGGCAGTTCGACGTGTACGGCGCAATAGTCGGCGACGATCTGGTCGCGCTGGCCATCCCACAGGGCCTCCAGTTCGCGCCAGCCGGCATGGCAGAGGCTGGGGCGGCCGAGGATCGCCTCGGCCAGGGAGCCGTCCACCTGGTTCTCCCCGGTGGGGACCCGGTCGGCTTCGCGGTGGCTGAGGGCGGCGAGGACTCGTTCCCTGGGTTTCATGGCCAGCTCCGGGCAAAGTGAATGGGGCGAAGCCTGGCAACATCCGTGCCATTGACCAGGGGGTTATCTTGATGTTTGTTAATCGCACCTGAAACCATCCCTATACCCGGCCGCGCCCATGCCCTTCTCCCAGGCTACCAAATACTGTATCCGCGCCATACTCCACCTGGCCGAGACCGGCGGGGACGAACCGATGATGAGCCGGCAGATCGCCGCCGACTTGCAGGTCCCCGAACCCTTTCTGGCCAAGATCCTGCAACAGCTTTCCCGGCGGGGCCTGCTGCGCTCCTTCAAGGGGCGGGGCGGTGGTTTTGTGCTGGCCCGCCCGGCCAGCCAGATCTTCCTGGGTGAGGTGGTGGAGGCGGTCGACGGCACCAATTTCGGCGAGGAGTGTATCCTCGGCCTGGCGGCCTGCTCGGCGGCGGACCCCTGCCATCTGCACCACCAGTGGAGCCGTTTCAAGACCGAGATGCTGGAGGTCATGCGCCAGCAGAGCATCGAGGAATTGATGCAGAAAGGCCTGCGAAATCTGCCGAGGCCCAACCCCGAGCCCTGAGCAAGCGCTCCCTCGCCGATACCCGCCCCCTCGATCTCTGGTCGAGGGGTTTCTTTTTGCCCTCTGCCCTGCATCCAGCCCTGTCTCTCCATTGCCAGCGGATTGGGACACACCTGGCCATGCTTTGGGACAGCTTTGTCCCGACAGTGGCCGCCTGCGGCCCCGGCCCCCGTCAAAACCCTCCCTCGGTACGATGCTTGCTGTCCTCAGACCCCAAAAGGAAGGTGCCTGTGCGCCTGCACGAATGGGAAGGCAAGGAACTCTTCAGGGAGGCCGGCATCCTGGTGCCGCGCGGCGGGGTGGCCCAAACCCCGGAAGAGGCGGTGCGAATCGCCGCTGAACTGGGCGGTGAGGTGGTGGTCAAATCCCAGGTGCTGGCCGGAGGTCGGGGGCATGCCGGCGGCATCCGCACCGCCAATGACCCCGCGGTGGCCGGCGAGGTGGCAGCCTTGCTGTTGCAGACCCCGATCAAAGGCTGCCAGCCCGAGGGGGTGCTGGTGGAGGAGAAGCTGGACCTGGTCCGCGAGTTGTACCTGGGCCTGGCGGTGGATGGGGTGGCGGGGCGGCCGGCGGTGGTGGTGAGCGCCGAGGGCGGGGTGGATATCGAGGCGGTGGCCGCGCGGCGGCCCGCTGCTGTCCGGCGGGGCCATCTCGCCCCGCTGGCCGGGCTGGACCGCGCCCGGGCCGGGGAACTGACCGCCGGCCTGGAGGCGCCCGGCGCCGCCGAGGTGCTCTGCCGTCTGCACGAGATCTTCGCCGCCAACGAGGCCCTGATCGCCGAGATCAACCCGCTCGCCTGGGGGAGCGACGGGCGGCTGGTGGCCCTCGACGCAGTGATCGAGATCGACGAGGCGGCGGTTTTCCGCCTGCCCCGCTGGCAGCCGCGGGTGCGCCCCGTTCCCGGCGAGACGCGGGTGGGGGGCATGACCTTTGTGGAGTTGGAGGGGGAGATCGGCCTGGTGTGCAGCGGTGCGGGCCTGGGCATGGCCACCATGGATCTGATCGCCGAGCGAGCGCGGCCGGCCAATTTCCTCGAAACCGGCGGCGGCATCACCCGCGAGCTGATGGCGCAGGCCCTGCGCCTGGTGCTGGCCCGGCCCGGCCTGCAGGGGGTCTTGATCAACATCTATGGCGGCATCAATCCCATCCACGAAGGCGCTCTCGGGGTGGCCGAGGTATTGGCCGAGGGTATCGGGGTGCCGGTAGTGGCCAAGGCCTTGGGCAACCATCAGGAGGAGACCTGGGCCATCCTCGAAGCGGCCGGGGTCGAGGTGGTGCGTGCCCTCGACTCAGAAACCGCGGTGACGGCCTTGCTGAACCGGGTGGGGAGAGGGGGCTGAGATGGGCATTCTGGTCGACACCGGCACCGGCGTCTGTGTGCAGGGTATCACCGGCCGGGCCGGTCGTATGCAGGCCCACTACATGCTCGAAGCCGGCACCCGCATCGTTTCGGGGGTGACTCCGGGCAAGGGCGGCGAGGTGGTGGAGGGTATCCCGGTCTTCGACACCGTCGCCGAAGCCCAGGCTGCCGCCCCGGCCGAGGTGTCCATCCTCTTTGTGCCGCCGGCCGTGGCCGAAGCCGCGGCGCTGCAGGCCATCGAAGCGGGCATCCGGCTCATCGTGCTGATCACCGAAGGGGTGCCGGTACACAGCGCCATGCGCCTGCGGGCCCGGGCCCAGCAGGCCGGCGCCCGGTTGATCGGTCCCACCACCCCGGGCATCATCGCGCCGGGGCGCACCAAGATCGGCATCATGCCCGCCCGTTTCTACAGTCCCGGCCCCATCGGCCTCATCTCCCGCAGCGGCACCCTCAGCTACGAATTGGGCGCCCAACTCTCGGCGGCGGGCCTGGGGCAGAGCACGGTGGTGGGCCTGGGCGCCGACCCGGTGGTGGGCACCGGCATGGCCGAATTGCTGCAGCTTTTTGCCGCCGACCCCCAGACCGAAGCGGTGGTGCTGGTCGGCGAGGTGGGCGGGGGGCAGGAGGAGGCCGCGGCCCGTTTTGCCGCCACCATGGACAAACCGGTGGTGGCCTATATCGCCGGCCACAGTGTGCCGCCGGGGGTGCGCATGGGGCATGCCGGGGCCATCGTGCAGGGGGGCACCGGCAGTGCGGCCGAGAAGCTGCGGGCCCTCGAGGCAGCCGGCGTGGGCACCGCCAGGCATCCGGGGCAGGTGGCCGGGCTGGTGCGCGACGCCCTGAAAGGGAGAAGGTGAGATGGCCAAAAGGCAGGTCCTCAAGCTGGAGATCGACCCGCGGCTGTGCAAAGGCACCGAGGGCTGCAGCATCTGTATGGACCGCTGCGCCGAAGGGGTGCTGGGGATATCCCCCGACCTTTCCCCGCGCGGGGTGCACCCGGCGGTGGTGCTGGAACTGGCCAAGTGCACGGGCTGTGAGCTGTGTGTGATCCACTGCCCGGATATGGCGATCAACTTGGTGATGAGCGAGGCGGTGTGAGATGGCAGAGCCCGCAGTGAGAACTGGCAGGCATTTTATGCAGGGCAATGTGGCCTGCGCCGAGGGGGCGCTGGCGGCGGGTTGCCGCTTTTTTGCCGGCTACCCCATCACCCCGGCAACCGAGATTGCCGAACACCTGGCCAAACGCCTGGGTGAACTGGGCGGGGTCTGTATGCAGATGGAGGACGAGATCAGCTCCATCGGCGCGGTGATCGGGGCCTCGTGGACCGGGGCCCGGGCGATGACCGCCACCTCGGGGCCGGGCATGAGCCTGATGCAGGAGAACATCGGCTACGCGGTGGCCACCGAAACCCCCTGTGTGATCGTCGACGTGCAGCGCGGGGGGCCCTCCACCGGCATCCCGGCCGTGCCCTCCCAGGGCGACATGGTGCAGGCCAGGCACGGCTCCCACGGCGACTGCGAGACCGTGGCCCTGGCCCCCGGCTCGGCCCAGGAGATGTTCGACCTGACGGTGCGGGCTTTCAATATCTCCGAGCGCCTGCGGGTGCCGGTCTACCTGCTGGCCGACGCGGCGGTGGGGCATATGCGCGAGGTGATCCACATCCCGCCCGAGGCGGAGTTGCGGCGGGAGGAGCGCCGGCTGCCCGAGCCGGACGCCGATCCCTTTGCCATCCGCGGTTTCCTGGGCGAGGAGGTGGCGCCGATGCCCACCTTCGGGCGGGGCCACAAAGCCCACGTCACCGGCTCCTGCCACGACGAGCGCGGCATGCGCAACGTGGTCGACGCCGAGGCCCTCGACCGCTTCATCCGCAGCCTGGCCAACAAGGTGACCAAGCGGCGCGACGAACTGGTGGAGGTGGAGTCCGAGGGCACCGAGGATGCCGCGGCGATCCTGCTGGGCTGGGGCTTCGTCGGCCGGGCGGCCCGCGCCATTGCCCGCGAGGCGCGGGAACAGGGCCTGAAGGTGGGCAGCGTGCGGCCGGTGACGGTGTGGCCTTTTGCCGACCGGGAGTTGCAGGCGTTGTGCGGCCAAGCCCGGCGGGTGCTGGTGATGGAGAACAATCTGGGGCAGATGCTGCCCTATGTGCGCTCGGCCATTGGCCGCCAGGTCGAGGCCGAGGCCCTATTGCCCCAGGTGCTGGGCACCCTGCACCGGCCGGCAGCCGTGTTGACGAGGATCAAGGAGGTGCTGCGATGACGGCGATTGCCCACCCCATGGGGAAGTACCTGCGGCCCGGCTGCGAGGTGACCACCTTCTGCCCCGGCTGCGGCGACGGCACCATCGCCCAGAGCCTGCTGCGGGCCATCGACCAGCTCGGCCTGGACCTGGACGAGTTCGTCTTTGTCTGCGGCATCGGCTGCGCCGGCTGGATCCCCAGCCCCTACCTGGCGGCCGACACCCTGCACACCACCCACGGCCGGCCCCTGGCCTTTGCCACCGGGGTGAAGCTGGCCCGGCCCGACCGCCGGGTGGTGGTGATCAGCGGCGACGGCGACCTGACGGCCCTCGGCGGCAACCATCTCATCCACGCTGCCCGCCGCGACCTCGACCTGACCGTGTTGTGTGTCAACAACCGCATCTACGGCATGACCGGCGGCCAGGTGGCGCCCACCACCCCGCCCGGAATACATACCACCACCACGCCGCAGGGCAGCCTGGAACGGCCCTTTGACCTGTGCCGCCTGGTCGAGGCGGCCGGGGCCACCTACGTGGCCCGCTGGACCACGGCCCAGCCGCGCTTCATCACCCGTTCGGTGGTGCGCGGCCTGCAGCACCAGGGCTTCGCCTTTATCGAGTTGATCAGCCAGTGCCCGGTCCACTACGGCAAGATGAGCGGCGAGGGTAACGCCGTAGAGATGCTGCACGGTTTCGAGGAAAACACCATCCCGGTCCGCAAGGCCGGGCAGTTCAGCCCCGAGGAGCTGGCCGGCAAGTGGGTGGTGGGGGAGATGGTGGGGGGCGGCAAACGCGAGGAGTAGAGAGATGGAACGCACCGAGGTGCGCATCGCCGGTTTTGGCGGCCAGGGCGTGGTCCTGGCCGGGGTGTTGTTGGGTCGCGCCGCCCTGGAAGACGGCCGGTACGCGGTGCAGACCCAGTCGTACGGGGCCGAGGCGCGGGGTGGGGCAGCGCGCTCGGAGGTGATCATCACCGATCAGCCCGCCCTGTACCCCGAGGTGGTGGCTCCCCATGTCATGGTGGTCCTCTCGCAGGCCGCCCTCGACCGCTATCTGGGGGACCTGCGCCCGGAGGGCCTGCTGATCGCCGACGCCGAGCTGGTCACCCGCCTGCCCGACCGGCCCGGCGGTCTGGTGTTGCACGAGCGCTTCACCGAGGTGGCCGGCAAGGAGTTGGGCCGCAGCATCGTCGCCAACATGGTGATGCTGGGGTTTCTGGTGCAGGCCACTGGGCTGGTCGGCCTGGACAGCCTGCGGGCGGCAGTGAAGAAGGGGGTGCCTCCCGGCACCGAGCCGTTGAACCTGAAGGCGGTGGAGCGCGGCATCGAGCTGGCAGCGGGGCAACGCAGTTGGACCCAATCGGCTGCGGGCGCGTACTCCCCGGCCGGGAGGGTTTGAGGCATTCTTGTCCCATTGATTCCAGGTTCCGGGACACTATTGTCTCGGAATCTGGGATTTGTTATGTTCGGGAAACACTATATAAGGTGTAACCTCCTGGCCGTTGGCAGAGTTTTTGCCAATAGCTCACCCGAAGGTCCTCCGAAGGAGGGCAAACGTGGTGAGGTGAGGCGGGCTTCTCCATCGCGGGAGCGGGGAAATGCAGATGCGGATCGCAATCCTGGGTTTGGCCCTGCTGGCAGGTTTCAATCGGCCGGCAGCGGCAGTCGTGGTGGACGGACGGCTGACTTCGTCGGTGTACAGTTACGTGGCCCCGAACGACAGCGCCACCACGACCACCTTCCTGCGCGCCAATCAGGGCCTGCGCCTGGATCTGGCGCACCTGGGGGGACAGGCGCTCTCCTTCCACACCTATATGCAGGGCAGTACCGATTTCGGTGAGTCAGCCAGCAATGACCCCCGGTTGCGGCTCTATGACGCCTACTTTTCCTGGAAGAAGGATGCCAACGAGCTGCAACTGGGCCGGCAGCGCATCAGCGCGGGGGCGGGCCTGGGGCGCATCGACGGGGCCCGGATCTCCCGGCGCGGCAAAGGCTGGGACCTCGACCTCTACGCCGGGGCACTGGCTCCCCTCGACAAAGGCGCCGGCCTGGGTTCCTGGTCCGAAGGCAATCTCTGGGGCGTGCGGGTGCGGACCAGCCGCCTGCTGGGTGCCGACCTGGGGCTCAGTGTCGCCCGCCGCCAGCGCGAACTGGCCTCGGGCGAGGACCTGGTGCGGCAACTGGCCAGCCTGGAGGGCCGCCGGCTCTTTCGCGGCAAACACAGCCTTTACGCCCGCCTCGACTACGACCAGAAGGATGCCGAGTTGCAGCGCGCCCAGGTGGACGCCCGCCTGGCGCTCGCCCCGCGTCTGAGCCTGCAGGCCAACTGGCTGCGTCGCCTGCCGGCGGTTTACGAGGGTTCCTTCTTCAACATGTTCCCGCAGGACGCCTACCAGGAGGCCGGGGCCAGTGTTTATTTCCAGGCTACCGGCCAGGTGCAACTGGCCGCCAGTTTCGCCCAGATCCTCTACGCCGACGACAACGCCCAGCGCCTGGGCCTGACCCTCAGTACGGGGCCGCACTACAGCCTCGGCTACTACCGCACCATGGGGTACGCCCGGGCCAGCGACGGGCTGGCCGGCAATCTGTACTACAGCCTGGGCCGGAAGCTGTCCCTCAACGGCCAGTTGGATCTGGCGACCTTCGAGCGCTACGAGGAGGCCGAGGACCGGGACGGGCTGGCCTCCGGTGGGCTGGGGCTGAGTTGGAAACCGGTTCGCGCGGCGCTGATCGAGGCCCAGGTACAGGCTCTGCGCAACCCGGCTTTTTCGTCTGACCTGCGTTTCCTGCTGCGGGGCAGTTGGCACTTCTTCAAGGGCGAGGGAGAGAAGTGATGCGCATCCTGAGACTGCTGAGCATCGGCGTCTGGGCCGCCCTGTTGTGGCAGGGTGCAGGTGAAGCGGCGGTTTTTTCGCACCGCCGCCACGTCGAGCCGGAAGAAATCAAGTGCCAGGATTGCCACAAGGCGGCTGCGACCAGCAAGCAGGCAAGCGACAACCTGATGCCCAGCCCGGCCGTCTGCGGCGATTGCCACGACCCCGGCCAGGTGCCCACCAATTTCCCGGTCGCCGACCGCAACGTCCGTTTTGCCCATCAACGCCATGTCGAGACCCTGAAGCTGGCGTGCGAGCGGTGCCATGCGGATATCGGGCATCTCGATACGCCGGCGCCGGTGGCGGCCCTGCCCGCGATGAGCACCTGTATGGACTGCCACAACGCCGAGGCCGCGCCGCGCGAATGTGAAACCTGCCACCTGCAGCCGCGGGCCGAACTCAAACCCGCCTCCCACCAGCTTGGCTGGAAAACCGGCCACGGCCCCGACGCCCGGCTCAGCGATTCCTCGTGCCTGCCCTGCCACCGGGTCAATGAGTGCCAGGAATGCCACGAAGGCGCCCAACTGACCGAGTTGGACAGTGGGTTGCGCCAGACCCCCTTCGCCTCCCGGATGGAGAGCACCAAAGGGCAGGCGATCCAGAGTGTCCACAATCTGAACTACCGCTTCCTGCACAGCCTGGACGCGCGGGGCAAGAGCAGCGAGTGCGCCACCTGCCACGAGATGGAAGCCGGCGATTTCTGCGCCCAGTGCCACAATCCCGGGGGCGACCCGGGGGTCAGGCCGGTTTGGCACGGCGGCGCCGACTGGGTGCCTCTCGAAGGGGGCGGCCGGCATGCGCGGTTGGCGCGGCAGGATCTGGAAAACTGCATCAGTTGCCACGATCTGGAGGGCCGTGATCCCAGCTGCCAGCGGTGCCATCGGCCTGGAGAAGAAGAGGCAGAGGAGGAGGGCGAGTGATGCGGGCCATAACGCGGATTGAGGCCAAGATGGGTGTGCTGGGATTGGTTCTGCTCAGTCTGCTCTGGTGGAGCGGCTGCGGCGAGGAGCGCCACAATACCGCCCCGCCCAGCGGGCCGGCAGCCACCGATACCGTGAAGGTCCACGAGGACACCCTCTGGGCGAATCCGGGTGCTGGCCAGTTCCTGCACGCCAAAGCGATCCGGGAGACCTATAAGGGCAGTACCGACTTCTGCCAGCGCTGCCACGGGGACGACTACGCCGGCGGCACCAGCAAGGTCTCCTGCCTCGAGTGCCACACGGCCCCGGTCAACGGGGTCTGGGGTTTGGTCAAGGGGGTGTTCCATCCGGCCGGCTGGGCCGATTCCCTGCACGCCCAGGAGATCAAGGTCAATTACCAGGGCAGCACCGCCAGTTGCCTGGGTTGCCACGGCGCGGACTACACGGGCGGGATCTCCGGGGTGTCCTGCTTCAAGTGCCATGCCGATCCAGCCAAGGGGGCGATCCATCCGGCTGGTTGGGCGGAGGTGGCGACCGGCAGGTTCCTGCACGCCGAGGAGTTGCGCAAGAGCGGGGGCAATACCATCGCTTGCCAGAGCTGCCACGGAGCCGATTATACCGGTGGCAGCGCCGGGGTTTCGTGCCTCAGTTGCCATACCGATCCGGCCAAGGGGACCATCCATCCGGCTGGTTGGGCCGACGCGGCGACGAGCCAGTTCCTGCATGCGGCGGCATTGCGGCAGAACGGCAACAACACCAGCAGTTGCCAGGGTTGCCACGGGGCCGATTACGCGGGCGGCAGCGCCGGGGTCTCCTGCCTCGCTTGCCACAGCAATCCGGCCAAGGCCGACTGGGGCCTGGTCGCCGGGGTGTCTAAACACCCGGTTGGCTGGGCAGACGTGGCGACCGGCAGGTTCCTGCATGCCGAGGAGTTGCGCAAGATCGGGGACAACACCAGCAGTTGTCAGAGTTGCCACGGGGCCGATTACAGTGGCGGCATCGCCAAGGCTTCCTGTCTGACCTGCCACAGCGACCCGGGCAACGGGATCTGGATGTTGAACCGGGGGGTGTTCCACCCGGTCGGCTGGGGAGATCTGGCGACCGGCCAGTTCCTGCATGCCGAGGAGTTGAGGAAGGTCGGGGACAACACCAGCAGTTGTCAGAGTTGCCACGGGGCCGATTACAGCGGCGGCATCGCCAAGGTTTCCTGCTTCAGGTGCCATAGCGAACCGGGCAAGGCGGATTGGACGCTGGTCAGCGGGGTGTACCAGCACCCGGCGGGCTGGGGGGATCTGGCGACTGGCAAGTTCCTGCATGCCGAAGCCTTGGCGCAGAATCAGGTCAGTATCACTAACTGCCAAAGCTGCCACGGGGCCGATTACAGCGGCGGCATCGCCGAGGTCTCCTGCCTCAAGTGCCATACCGATCCGGCCAAGGGGACCATCCATCCGGCCGGTTGGGCCGACCTGGCAAGCAACCAGTTCCTGCACGCAGCGGAGATCGAAAAGAACAACGGCGACACCAGCAACTGCCAGAGTTGCCACGGGGCCGACTACAGCGGCGGTGTGGCCGAGGTTTCCTGCCTCAAGTGCCACAGCGATCCGGCCAAGGGCACGATCCATCCGGCTGGCTGGGCAGATCTGGCCACGAGCCAGTTCCTGCATGCCGCGGAACTCCGGAAGAATCAGAACAACACCGCCGGTTGCCAGAGTTGCCACGGGGCCGACTACAGCGGCGGTGTGGCCGAGGTCTCCTGCGCCAAGTGCCATACCAACCCGGCTGCCGGGTCGTGGCGGCTGGTCAGCGGTGTGTTTGTGCATCCGACGGGCTGGGCGGATCTGGGGACAGGCCAGTTCCTGCACGCCGTGGAGTTGAAGAAGAACCAGGACGACACCAGTAGCTGCCAGAATTGCCACGGGGCCGACTACAGCGGCGGCATCGCCGGGGTCTCGTGCCTCAGTTGCCATACCGATCCGGCCAAGGGCACGATCCATCCGGCGGGTTGGGCGGACCTGGCGACGAACCAGTTCCTGCACGCGGTAGAGATCGAAAAGAACAAGGGCGACACCAGCAGTTGCCAGAGTTGCCACGGGGCCGATTACAGCGGCGGCATCACCGGGATCTCCTGCCTCAAGTGCCACAGCGATCCGGCCAAGGGCACGAGCCACCCGGCGGGTTGGGCGGATCTGGCGACGAGCCAGTTCCTGCACGCGGCAGAGATCGAAAAGAACAACGGTAATACCAGCAGTTGCCAGAGTTGCCACGGGGCCGATTACCTCGGCGGCATCGCCGGGGTCTCCTGCCTCAAGTGCCATACCGATCCGGCCAAGGGCACGATCCACCCGGCAGGCTGGGCGGATGCATCGACGGGCCAGTTCCTGCATGCCGAGGAGTTGAAGAAGAACCAGGACAACACCAGTGCCTGCCAGAGTTGCCACGGGGCCGACTACCGCGGCGGTATCGCCGAGGTCTCCTGCGCCAAGTGCCATACCGATCCAGCCGCTGGTGCCTGGGGGTTGGTCAGCGGCGCCTTCCAGCATCCGGCGGGTTGGGCGGAACTGGCCACCGGCCAGTTCCTGCATGCCGAGGAACTCCGGAAGAATCAGAACAACACCAGCAGTTGCCAGAGTTGCCATGGCGCCGACTATACCGGCGGCATCGCCCAGGCCTCCTGCCTCAAGTGCCACAGCAATCCGGCGACCGGGGCGATCCACCCCAGCGGCTGGGCGGAGGTGAGCACGGGTCAGTTCCTGCACGCCGCCGCCTTGGAGCAGAACGGGGGCAACACCAGCAGTTGCCAGAGTTGCCACGGGGCGGACTATGCCGGGGGCTTCACCAAGGTGTCGTGTCTGCAGTGCCACAGCGATGCGGCCAAGGGCGAGATCCACCCGGCGGGCTGGGCCAGCCTGAGCACCGGCCAGTTCCTGCACGCCGCCGCCCTGAAGCAGAACGGGGATGACACCAGCAGTTGCCAGAGTTGCCACGGGGCGGACTACGCCGGCGGCAGCGCCAAGGTCTCGTGCCTGACCTGCCATACGAATGCGGCGACCGGGGCGATCCACCCGTCCGGTTGGGCCAACACGGCGACGAGCCAGTTCCTGCACGCCACCGAGTTGCGGCAGAACCAGAACAACACCAGCAGTTGCCAGAGTTGCCACGGGGCCGACTACAGCGGTGGTGCGGTCGGG
>JADZBP010000077.1 GCA_020852055.1 Candidatus Latescibacterota bacterium | reverse complement strand
CATTGTTTTCGGCGATCAGCGAGATGCCGGCGTTGAGCATCTCCCACTGGAACCGGGGCCCGCCCCGCAGGGCGAGGTTGGCCGGATTCCAGAACACCGCTTCCGGCCCCCGGGCCAGGGCGGTGTACGCCTGGGACAGGGACAGGGCGCGGGTCTGGGTGTCTCCCAAGCCCTCCGACCGGGTAGAAGCCCCGGCGATGAGGAGGGCGGCAATGATGGCAAGTTTACCGGTTTTCATCATTAATTCCCCCCGTTTACCAGAGCGTCGTTGAGTTCGAGGAACACCTGGGTCGACGCCTTCACATCGACGTAGTCGCTGCCCAGGATATCGATATCCTGACCGCCGGCGGTCTGGTCCAGCTCGATGAGAATGCCGGTATAGACCCCGCCCGGGCGCAGGAAGACCAGGGCATCTTCCTTGCTGACGCTGATGCGCTGGGTGCTCTTCAGGCTCTGGGTGACCTGCCCTTGGGCGTCCACCGGCGCGGCCTCGATGCCGAATCCTCCGTCGTGTGGAATACGCAGAATGGGGTTAGTGAAAACCTGGTCGCGGGTAGCCCCCACCATCAGGCTCACCCGCACCCCGATGGGCAGATGGTTTTCGATATCGGTAACCACGGCGGCGCTGTCGAGGTTGCTGTTGATGCGCTCGCGGGCGGTGGCGTCGTTGAAGACCCGCGGCTGCGGGTCGGTGCGAATCTGGCTGTCGGCGCTGATGCGCAGCCGGGCCGGGGCGGTGAACTTGATGCTGTCCAACTGCACCCAGTGGTCCGGCTCGATCACCTCCACCCCCTGGCCGTCGCCCAATTGCACGTTGGGATCCACCGTCAATTCGGCAGGCAACAGATTGAGGAAGCTAGTCAGCTCGGTGGAAGAGGGACCCAGGATCAGTTGTTTGGGGTTGTCCGGGTCGCCGCGGTCGATCAACGCGTTGATGTTGAGCTGGCCGTGCTGGCCGGTCTTGCTGGTGCCGGCGATGTCCAGGTTAAGCGTGCTCCTGAAACCCACCGCCGAGGTCATGAACACCTGCATCGAGGTGCTGCTCAGGGCGATGTTGTCCAGACCGTCGGGGAAGTCGAGCTGCTTGTCCACCGCCGGGATAGGCAGGGAGAGCCGGTTGAGCACCCCCTCCACCCGGCTGAAGGCCAGGGTATCGGTGATGGCCCGCACCCCGATGGTGCTGCCCGAGATGATCCGCGCCGGGGTAGTCGAGGGGATGGTCTTGGCGGCGTAGGAGAAACGCAGTTCCAGCGGGTTGTCCGGGGAAAAGTTGTTGCCGGCCAGGTCGAAGACCGCCGTCACCGTGGCGTTTTCGTTCAGGCGTTCGATGCGGAACACGTTGGTGCTGCCGTTGGGTTTCTTCAGATCGTCCAGCGAGATATCGAGCTGCATGACCAGGGGGATGTTATTGGTCACCTCGAAAGCCAATCGGCCCTCGCGGATGATGGCGGAGGTGACCTGGATGCGGTCATCGGGGAATTGCAGGGACTGGCTGGCGTCGAATTCCTGCTGCGGGATGAGGGCATCGGCTTCGGTGACCACCAGGGGCCGCAGCGAAGCCTGCACCTCCAGCGAGGAGCCGCTGCCGATGGTGGCCGCGTCGGCCGCCACCGTGCTGCCCGACACCCGGATGATCATGCTGCCGGAGATGGACTTGCCGGCCAGCTCAAAGCTGCCGCTCTTGGCGGCGCCCTTGGCCACTGAGCCCAGGTCGATGGCGCTCACCTCGGCGCCCCGGTCGATCAGGGTCAGGCTCATGCTGGTCAGATCGACTGGCAGGCCGTTGCGGAAGGAGATGTCGATGCCGCCCTCCTTGATGACGACCAGCGTGATGTTCTCGACGCTGATCGGCACCTCGGTGTTGATGGGTCTGGCCGGCACCGGTATGGTGGCGCCAGAGGTAGCGCCGGGAACCAGGTCGCCCATCGGGACGGTCACGGCCGGCAGGTCGAGGCCGGGCAGATTGATGTCGCCGATCTGGGTGGAGAAGTCAGCGCCGGCGGGTTTGATGCTCAACCGGTCGCCGATCTCCTGGCGGCCGCCCTTGCCGAACTGGGTGGTGAAGTCCAGCGCCATACGACCGGTGTCGTCCAACTTGAGGTAGTCGCGATCGCCGATCACCTTGGACATCAGGGTGCGGTCGTCGGCCACCGGGATGCTGACCTGGAATTTGGCCCTGGGGACCTGGGGCTTCTTCACCGCACAACCGGCGCCCAGCGCCAGAAGCAGGGCGCCGCTCCAGGCCAGGTATCGCCAGCGCCGCGCCGCGCCGGAAAACCTCGTTCTTTTCATGGGTGATCCTCCTAGTTGGCGCGCGGCCGGCTTCCGCCAGCCGCGCTGGATTGAACTATTTCTGCTTGAGACCTGCCGCCCGGCGCAGCGCCCCGACCTTGTCGGTGCGCTCCCAGGTGAAGGCGGGCAACTCGCGGCCGAAATGGCCGTGGGCAGCGGTCTGCCGGTAGATCGGTTTGAGCAACCCCAACCCGCTGATGATCGATTTAGGCCGCAGGTCGAAGACCTGGTCGACGGCGGCGGCCAGCTTGGCATCGTCGAGGATGCCGGTGCCAAAGGTATCCACCTTCACCGACACCGGCCTGGCCACGCCGATGGCGTAGGCCACCTGCACCTCGCAGCGGCGGGCCAGCCCGGCGGCCACCACGTTCTTGGCCGCCCAGCGCGCCGCGTACGCGGCGCTGCGGTCCACCTTGCTGGGGTCCTTGCCCGAAAAGGCGCCGCCGCCGTGGCGGCCCATGCCGCCGTAGGTATCGACGATGATCTTGCGGCCGGTCAGGCCGGTGTCACCGTGCGGCCCGCCCACCTCGAAGCGGCCGGTGGGATTGATATGGAAGATGGTGTTCTTATCGACCTTGGTGCCGCTGGCGGCGTTGATCACCCGCTTGGCCATGGCGATCATGTCGCGGCGGATGGTCTCCAGCTTGACCTCGGGGGTGTGCTGGGTGCTGATGACCACGGTGTGCACCCGCGCTGGCCGGTCGTCCTCGTACTCGATGGTCACCTGCGACTTGGCGTCGGGGCGCAGGTACTTATGTTTGCCGGTGCGGCGCAGGCGCTCCTGCTCCTCCATCAGGCGGTGGGCCAGGAAGATGGGCAGCGGCATCAACTGGGGGGTCTCGTCAACGGCAAAACCGAACATCAGGCCCTGGTCACCGGCCCCCTGCTCGTGGCCTTTCTTCTCATCGACCCCCATGGCGATATCGGGGGACTGCTTGTGGATGGCCACCAGCACCCCGCAGGAGTCGGCGTCGAAACCCACGCCCGCCTCAGTATAGCCGATGTCGCGCACGGTGCGGCGCACCACGTCCTGGATATCGACATAGGAGTGGGTGGTGACCTCGCCGGCCACCACCACCTGCCCGGTGGTCAC
Organism: Candidatus Latescibacterota bacterium; assembly: GCA_020852055.1. Classification (GTDB taxonomy): domain Bacteria; phylum Latescibacterota; class UBA2968; order UBA8231; family UBA8231; genus SICG01. The sequence continues at coordinate 52,113 of JADZBP010000077.1, read as the reverse complement.
CAGGGTTTCGCAGGCCACCCGCGAGGCGGGGTCCTGCGCCAGCATGGCGTCGAGAATGGCGTCGGAGATCTGGTCGGCCACCTTGTCGGGGTGGCCGGCAGAAACCGATTCAGAAGTAAACAGGTACCGGCTCATCTTGTATTCTCCTCGTGACGGATAGTTATCTATTCTTTTTGGATGCGGGCCGCAGCTTCCTCCAGACACTGCCGCACTTCAGACCCGGTTTTCATCCCGAGGCAGGCGGCGGCCAGCTCCCGGGCTTCATTCTGGCGAATGGCGCGCACCACTTCCTTGACCTCGGGGATCAACCCAGGGCTCAAGCTCAGTTTTTCGAGACCCAGGCCCACCAGCAGCGGCACCGCCAGCGGATCGCCGGCCAGCTCGCCGCAGATGCTGACCGGGATGCCGTGCCGGCGGCCACTGTCCACGGTCATGGCGATCAGGCGCAGCACCGCCGGGTGAAAGGAGTCGTAGAGCCCGGCCACCTTGGGCGTGCCCCGGTCCACCGCCAGGGTGTACTGGGTCAGGTCGTTGGTGCCCAGGCTGAAGAAGTCGACCTCCTCGGCGAAGGCATCGGCCTGCAGCGCCACCGAGGGCACCTCGACCATCACCCCCAGCTTGCACCCTTCGACAAAGGGCACCCCCTCCTGGCGCAGCTCCTCCTCGACCTCCTGCAGGACCTCGCGGGCCCGGCGCACCTCGTCGAGGCTGGAGATCATCGGCAGCAGCAACTGGGCCTGCCCCTTGACCCCGGCCCGCAACACCGCCCGCAATTGGGTTTTGAACAGCACCGGGGTATCGAGGCAGATGCGGATGCCGCGCCAGCCCAGGAAGGGATTGGCTTCGGGAGCGCTTTCGAGCACATGCGAGAGTTTGTCACCCCCCAGGTCGAAGGTGCGGATCACCACCGGATGGGGCGCCATACCCTCGACGATGCGGCTGTAGATGGCCACCTGCTCCTCTTCGGTGGGCAGGCGATACCCCAGGTAGAGCAACTCGGTGCGGTACATGCCCACCCCGCGGGCCCCGTGGGCAAGGGCCGACTGCACCTCTTCGGGCACGTCGATGTTGGCCAGCAGCGCAATCTCGTGTTCGTCGCGGGTGCGGGCCGGCAGCGAACGGCGCGAACTGAGGTCGAGCTGGCGCTGCACCTGGCGCTGCACCTGGCTGCGGTAGGCGCGCAGGATCGGGGCGGTGGGATTGACGTGCACCACCCCCTCTTCGCCGTCGACAAGGACCATGTCGCCCGAGGCGATCTGGCGCGAGGCGCTCTCGGTGCCCACCACCGTGGGCAGCCCCAGCGAGCGGGCGATGATACTGGCGTGGGAGTTGGCGCCGCCCCCGTCGGTGATCAACCCCTTGACCCGCCGCTGCCCCAGCTGCACCGCCTCGGAAGGCGGCAGATCGTGGGCCACCACCACGGTGTTGGCGCGCAGGGCATTGAGGGCGCGCAATTCACCGCCGGCCAGCCGGATGAGCACCTGCTGCTCGATGTCCATCACATCGCTCAGCCGCATGCGCAGGTACTCGTTCTCGATCTGCGCAAACATCTTTTTGGCCTGCTTGAGGGTCACGGAGAAGGCCCGGTCGGCCGGGTACTGGCGCTCGCGGATCAGCACCAGGGTCTGCTTCTTGATCTCCGGATCGTCGAGCATGAACAACTGCGCTTCGAAGATCAGCGCCAACTCGGCGCCGTGCTCCATCTCTACCAGGCGCTGGGTGCGGCGGATCTCGTCGCCCACCTGGTGCAGGGTATTGAGGAAACGCTCAGCCTCGAGCTCCACCTGGTCGGTGTCGAGCTTGCGCTTGGGGATCTCGGGCACCTCCTCCTTGCGGATGAAGGCCCTGCCGATGGCCACCCCCGGAGCGGCGGCGATGCCCACCAGCTTCCTGTACTCGCGCGGCTTCTTCACGCTAGACCTCGAAATTGCTCTCCAGCAGCTGGGTCAGGGCCTCCACCGCCTCGGCTTCGTCCTCGCCCTCGGCCTCGACCAGGATTTCGGAACCCTGCTCGGCGGCCAGCATCATCACCCCCATGATGCTCTTGCCGTTAATGCGCTGGGTTTCCCCCTTGGAGAAAAAGATCTCCGCCTTGAACTTGGAGGCGCTGCGCACCACCAGCGCCGAGGGGCGGGCGTGGATACCCAGGTGGTTCTTCACGGTCGCGGTTTTGGCCTTCATCCCTTGTCTGTCATCCTATCTCCAGGTTCCCAGGAGCCGGCTCAGCCAGCCTTGTCGCCGTTTCGCAACGGGGCGCCGGGCGGCCCCCCCGGCCCGGCCCTCGCGGCAGGCGACGGACTCGCCGCGCACCAGGCGCCAGGGGTTGTCCACAAAAAGCAATTGCGCCTCCGCGGCGCCCAAGGTCTCCTCCACCCACTGGCGGGCCGACTGCAGGGCGAGGGGCCGCTTTTCGAGATTGTGCCCATCGCTGGCCACGAACTCGACCCAGCCGCGTTCGGCCAGCAGGCGGGCCGCCGCTTGGGTGCGCTGACCGAAACGCCCGGTCAGGCTGCCTGCGTCGATCTGGAAGAGCAACTCCTGCTCCCGCAGGCGCGCCAGTTGGCGTTCGTCGCCGGTCAGTTGCCGGTGGCGCTCCGGGTGGCCCAGAATGGGCCGGAAACCGGCGGTGCGCAACTCGAACATACCCTTTTCCAGCCCGCCGGGCAGCGGACCCGGGGGCATGTCCACCAACACGTAGCGGCTGCCGGCGAGGGCAATGCCCGGCCAGCCGGCCGCCTCGGCCAGCCCGAAGCGGAACCCCACCTCGGCCCCCAGGAAAAGCTGGACCAGGATGCCCGCCCCGGTCACCGCCTCCTGCAACTGGGCAAAGCGCTGCTGGTGCAGCTCGGCCTTCTCCTGGTCGTCCTCGGGTTTGAAGTGCGGCGTCAGCACCGCCGCCTCGACCCCCTCGGCCTGGGCCCGCCGCAGCATCTCCAGGGAGGTCTCCACCGAGTCGGCCCCGTCATCCACATCCGGCAGGACATGATTGTGGATATCCACCATTCCGGTCACGGCCCGCCCTACCCCTTGATATGCACGGCGTCGCTCAGCTCGCGCAGCCGCCCGTGATCCTCCTCCACCACCGTGCCGGTGACCACGAAGCCGGCACCGGCCTCGACCTTGGCCCGCGCCGTCTGCCCGTCGCGGATGCCCCCGCCCACCACCACCGGCAGTTCGGCGTACTCGGCCACTGCCCGCACCATCTCGTCGGGCACCGAGGCACCGGCGCCACTGCCGGTTTCCAGGTAGACCATCTTCATACCCAGGTACCGGGCCGCCAGGGCATGGGCCATGGCGATGTCGGCCTTGTGGCGCGGGATGGGCCGGGTGCCGCTCATGAATTCCACCGAGGTCAGACTGCCCGATTCGACCAGCATGTACCCGGTGGCGATCACCTCGATGCCCGCCTCCTTGAGCAGCGGTGCGGCCCGCACCTGCTGGCCGATGAGCAATTCGGGGTTGCGGCCGCTGATCAGCGAGAGAAAGAGCAAGGCGTCGGCGCTGGGCACCAGCTGGCCGGCGTCCCCAGGAAACCCGATCAGCGGGATCTTCACCCGCGCCTTGAGCCGGGCAAAGGCCTCGGCGTTGCGGGCGGCGCTGAACATCAGGCTGGTGCCGATGAGAATGGCATCGGCCCCGGCTTCGGCGCAGGCCAGGGCCCGCTGCTCCAGCGCCTCGGGAGGCAGCCGGTCCGGGTCCAGCAGCACCAGGTACCCGGCGCCGCGCCGCTGTCTGACCTCGATCAGGTATTCGAACACCGTGCCCAAGAAGGACTCCTCGCGCCTAGACCTGCAGCAACTGCCGCAGAAGGTGCGGCACCGCGGCCAAAGCCGGGTCCAGCAGGGCCGGGTCCTTGGCGCCGGCCTGGGCCATGTGGGGTTTGCCCCCGCCCGAGCCGCCGGCCAACTGGGCGACCTGGCGCACCAGGTCGCCGGCCTTGAGGCCCCGCCCCTTGATCAGATCGTCGGTGACCACTGCCAGCAACGAGACCTTGCCTTCGGCCACCGCCCCCAGCACCGCCACCCCCGAGCCCAGGCAGGACCGCAGCCCGTCGCCCAAAGCCTGCAGCGCGGCGGCCTGGCCTTCCTCGACCCGGCGGGCCACCACCTTGATGCCCTCCACCTCGACGGCGGCGGCCACCAGCTCGACCACTGCGACGGCGGCCAGGCGCTGCCTCGCCTCGCCCAGGGCCCGCTCCAACTCGCGCTGGCGGGCCAGCAGGGCCTCGACCTTCTCGGGCAATTGCGGTGAAGGGCTATTCAGCAGGGCGCCCAAGTGCTCCAGCACCTGGCGCTGCTGCCAGCCGGCCGCCTCGGCGCCCGTGCCGGTGAGGGCCTCGGCGCGGCGGGTGCCGGCGGCGATACCGCCTTCGGCCAACAACTCAAAGGCGCCGATCTGCCCGGTGGAGCGCACGTGGGTGCCGCCGCACAACTCCAGGCTGAAGGCGCCGATGCGCACCACCCGCACCCGCTGCTCGTATTTCTCGCCGAAGAGGGCCTGGGCGCCCAGCTTCTTGGCCCGTGCCAGGTCCTCCTCGAAGGTGCTCACCTCCAGATCGGCGCGGATCTGCTCGTTGACGATACCTGCCACCTGGCGCAACTGGTCCGGCTCCAGGGCGGCGAAATGGGAGAAGTCGAAACGCAGCCGCTCGGGGGTCACCAGCGAACCCATCTGACCCACGTGTTCCCCCAGCACCCGGCGCAGCGCCTCGTGCAAGAGGTGGGTGCTGGTGTGGTTGCGGGCCGCCGCCATCCGGGCCTCGACATCGACCCGGGCGCGCACCTTGCCCTGCAGATCTGCGGCCTGACCGGCCAGCAGCCGGCCCAGGTGCAGGTAGCCGCCGCGGGCCTTGACCGTGCTCTCGATCTGGACGGCGAAGCCCTCGCCTTCGATCAGGCCCTGATCGCCCACCTGGCCGCCCGATTCGGCGTAGAAGGGGGTCTGGTCGAGGAAGAGGCGCACCTGGCCGTCCTCGTCGGCCTCGGCGCGCACCACCTGGGCCTCGGCCTCCAGCTCGTCATACCCCACGAAACGCGAGTGGGGTCCGGGCAGGGCGTCCTCCACCCCTTCGCGGGCCTTGAACTGGCTGCGGCCGGCATGGCGGGCCCGCTGCCGCTGCTGCTCCAGCGCGGCCTCGAAGCCCTCGGTATCCACGCTCAAACCGCGCTCGCGGGCCATCAACTGGGTCAGGTCGAGCGGGAACCCGTAGGTATCATAGAGCTGGAAGGTGTCCTCGCCGCTGAGCTGCCCCTTCTGGCTGAGGCGCTCGAAGATCTCAAGGCCGCGGTCGAGGGTCTTCCCGAAACTCTCCTCCTCGGCCCGCAGCACCAGGGAGATATGGGACTGCTTGGCGGCGATCTCGGGGAAGGCCTCGCCCAGTTGGGCCACCACCGCGCCGGTGAGCTGGTGCAGGAAGGGTTGGTGCAATTCGAGCTGGCGGCCGTAGCGGGCAGCCCGCCGCAACAGGCGGCGCAGCACGTAGCCGCGGCCCTCGTTGGCCGGCAGCGCCCCGTCGGCGATGGCAAAGGTCAGGGCCCGCACGTGGTCGGCGATCACCCGCATGGCGATCTGGGCCTCTCCCTCAGGCGCCTTGCCGCTCAGTTCAGCGACACGGGCGATGAGGGGTTTGAACACGTCGGTGTCGTAGTTGTTCTTGGCCCCCTGCAACACCGCCGAGATGCGCTCGAAACCCATACCGGTGTCCACGTGTTTGGCCGGCAGCAGGTGGAGCTGGCCCTGCTCGTCGCGGTTGTACTGGATGAACACCAGGTTCCAGATCTCGACGTAGTCGTTGCCCCCGGCCAGGAATCCTTCCACGCTCTGCTTGTCCGGATCGTCGCCCAGGTAATAGTGGATCTCGGAGCAGGGACCGCAGGGGCCGCTGGCGCCCATCTCCCAGAAATTGTCCTTGGCCGACAGGCGCACCACCCGCCCTTCGAGCAGGTCGGTGGTCTGGCGCCACAGGTCCTCGGCCTCGGTGTCGGGCTCCAGGCCGCTGGCCGGGTCCCCCTCGAAGACCGTGGCCCACAACCGCCGCCGGTCGATGCCCCAGCGCCGGGTCAGCAACTCCCAGGCCCAGCCAATGGCCTCGCGTTTGAAGTAGTCGCCGAAGGACCAGTTGCCCAGCATCTCGAAGAAGGTGTGGTGCCGCGGGCTGGGCCCCACCTCTTCGAGGTCGTTGTGTTTGCCCGAAACGCGGATACACTTCTGGGTATCCACCGCGCGGGTATAATCGCGCCGGCCCAGGCCCAGGAATACGTCCTTGAACTGGTTCATGCCCGCGTTGGTGAAGTAGAGCGTCGGGTCGTCCTTGGGCACTACCGGGGCACTGGGCACCCGCTGATGGCCGTGCTCCTCGAAGAAGCGCTGAAAGTCTTCTCTAATCTCCCTGGATTTCATCCTCACCCATCTCTTTCCAGACCTGATTCACCGCGCGCCAGGCGCTGTCCTCGGGGTAGCCGCGCCGGCGCAAAAAATCGAGCATCCGCCTCTTGGCCTTCTGTTCATCCAGACCGGCGTAGCGGCTTTGCTGCCGGCGCAGCAGGGCCACCATCGTCTCCGGGTTGTTCAGGGACCCGGAGAACTCCTCCAGGACCCGCGCGACCGTCTCGGGGGCCAGGCCCCGCTGCTGCAGGTCGCTGGCCAGGCGGCGGGACCCGGCCGGTTTCTTCTCGAGCCGCGAGCCAACCCAGCGGCGGGCGAACTGCTCGTCGTCGAGCCAGCGCCGCTGCGCACACTCGGCCAGCACCTGTTCGATCACCGGCTCGGGAAAGGAGGCCCGCTCCAGCCGCTGCCGCACCTGCTGCGCCGAGCGGTCGGCCCGGGCCAAGTACTGTAGGGCGAGCTGTCTGGCCTGTTGCAGATCCTCGGCCACGGCAATCAGCCTCAGGGGCTCAGGCCGGGTCCTTGGCCTGGTGGTTGAGACCTAACTCGGCCCGCAGCTTCTGGGCCAGATGGGCGGCCACTTCGGGATGGGTCGCCAGGAAGTCCTTGGCGTTGTCCCGCCCCTGCCCCAGCCGCTCCCCGTTATAGGAAAGCCAAGTGCCGCTTTTATCCACCAGCCCCTTCTCCACCCCTAGATCGACCAGATCCCCCTCGTAGGAGATGCCGATGTGTTCTCCCATGAAGAGGATATCGAACTCGGCTTCGCGGAAGGGGGCGGCCAATTTGTTCTTGATCACCTTGACCCGGGTGCGGCTGCCGATATCCTCTTCGCCGTCCTTGACCCGGGCCGTGCGCCGGATATCGAGGCGCACCGAGGAGTAGAAGGCCAGGGCGCGGCCGCCGGTGGTGGTTTCCGGGTTGCCGAACATCACCCCGATCTTCATGCGCAGCTGGTTGAGGAAGATCAGGCAGGTGCGCGAGCGGTTGATGGAGCCGGTCAGCTTGCGCAGGGCCTGGGACATCAGCCGGGCGTGCAGGCCCATGTGCGAGTCCCCCATCTCGCCTTCGAGTTCGGCCTGGGGCACCAGCGCCGCCACCGAGTCGACGACGATGACGTCGAAGGCGCCGCTGCGCACCAGGGTATCGACGATCTCCATACCCTGCTCGCCGCTGTCGGGCTGGGAGATGATCAGGTTCTGCACGTCCACCCCGATGCGGCGGGCAAAGTTGATGTCGAGGGCGTGCTCGGCGTCGATGAAGGCGGCATTGCCGCCCAGCTTCTGCGCTTCGCGGATGACGTGCAGCGACAACAAGGTCTTACCAGCCCCTTCGGGCCCGTAGATCTCGACGATACGCCCCCGGGGAAAACCGCCGGTGCCCAGCGCCGCGTCCAGGGAAAGGGAGCCGGTGGGGATCACCTCCACCTCCACCTGCCCGCCCTGGTCGCCCAGGCGCATGATGGCCCCTTTGCCGTACTGCTTTTCTATCTGCGCCAGGGTCGACTCGAGGACCTTCTTCTTTTCCTGGTCCTTGCGCTGCCCCTCATCGGCCTTAGCCATGGGTGATTCCTCCCTGATAGATCGCCAGCCCCAGGCGGATGAGCAGATTGCCGTAGATGCCCGCGGCCACGTCGTCCAATACGATGCCCCAACCGCCGTGTAAGGCCTCCAACTGGCGGGCCGGCGGCGGTTTGAGGATATCCAGAACCCTGAAAATAAAAAACCCGCTCACCGCCATCCAGAAGCCGTGGGGCAGAAAGGCCACGGTCACCAGGAACCCGATCGCCTCGTCGATGACCACCCGGCCCGGATCGTCCCCCCATTGCCTGGCCAGCATCTCGGCGGTGTACACGGCGACCACAAAAACCAGCCCCAACACCACGACCCAGCCGGCGGTATCCAGTTGAGCGGCAAAACAGTAGTAGAGAAGGGCAACGACGGCGCTTCCCGCGGTCCCCGGAGCCAGGGGGGCGTACCCTGAAAAAAACACCGTGCCCAGGGCTTTGTTCAGGAAGTTCACGGGATTCACCTGCCCTGGGAAGGGCGTTCAGGACTTGCGATAGAACTGGGGACGAAAGAGGTAGTGCACCCCTGACAACAGGGTCAGGAAGAGCACCGCGCCCATCAGGCCATTGGTCAGGAGGGGAATCCATTCCCCTTCCAGAGCCAGGGCGCTATCCTGGCCGAAGCGGTCCAGGAATTCCTGCATGCTGGTGAGCGAGAGGATCACCACGATGCTGACCAACTGGACAGCGGTCTTCCACTTGGCCAGGCGCGAGGTGACCATCTGCCGGCCGTGATAGAGCCCGTAGAGCCGCACCCCGGTGATGAGCACATCGCGCACCACCACCGGCGCCACCAGCCAGAAGTTGACCATGCGCCCCCAGACGAAAGCGACCAACGCCGAGGTCACCAGGATCTTGTCGGCCAGCGGGTCGAGGAAGCGGCCGAAAGCCGTCACCCGGTTCCCCGAACGGGCCAGCCGGCCGTCGTAGAAGTCGGTGAGCGAGGCAATACCGAAGACCACCAGCGCCATGCTGCGCCAGAACCAGGCGTCGGAGAGCAGCATCATCAGGAAGAGCGGCGTCAGGAAGATCCGCGAAATGGTCAGGCAATTGGGCAGATTGATCAATTCGGACCTGTTCATGGTCAACTTCATGGGGTCAAAAAGAATGTCGGCCCTGCAAGGCGTGGGCCAGGGTCACTTTGTCGGCCAGATCCAGATCCGCTCCCACCGGCAGGCCGCGGGCCAGGCGCGTCACCTTGGTCAGCGAGGCCAGTTGTCGCGAGAGGTACTCGGCGGTGGCGTCGCCCTCGGCGCTGGCGTTGTGAGCCAGGATAATCTCGCGCACCCCGTCCTGCTTCACCCGGGCGACCAACTCGCTGATCCGCAGATCGTCCGGGCCGATCCCGTCCAGGGGCGAAAGCGCGCCACCCAGCACATGGTACACGCCGCTCATCAACTGGTTGCGCTCCAGCACCAGCACGTCGCTGGCCTCCTCGACCACGCAGATGAGCTGGCGGTCGCGCCGCGGGTTGCGGCAGACCTCGCACAGGTCCTGCCCCCGCTCGGTGAAGTTGAAACACACCGCGCAGGGTAGCAGATCGTCCTTGGCCCGCAACAAGGCCTGGGAGAGGGCCTGGGCCTCCTCCCGCGAACTCTTGATGACGTAGAACGCCAGGCGCTGGGCCGTTTTGCGCCCGATTCCCGGCAACCTGGCAAAGGCGGTGATCAGTTCTTCGAGAGCCACAGGGCCCATGCGCACCTCAACATGGAGGGCCCGGATGCGCCGGAACCCCTCCCCTAAAATATATAATAATCGGCCTCAGACCAACTCGCCGTCGAAGGCGTCCAACACCGACTTGAGCGTGGGGTCGGCCTGACGGGTCTCTTGGCGGGCCGGCGGGGACGCCCCCTCGCGCACGACACAGTCGAGGCGCAGCGGCTGTCCCCAGCGCTGGGCACAAAGGGCCTCGACCACCTCGCGGTTCTTCTCCACCTGTTTGCTGGCAAAGGAATCCTCGGGGGCAAAACTCAGGCGCAGCGACCGGCCCTCGAGCCCGGCCAGGGCCGCCCCCTGCAGGAAAATTCCCAGGGGCGGATGGGAACGGCGCACTTCCTGCACCACCGCCTCCCATTCGGCTTCGAGCCGGGCCAGGCTCAACTCACCCCCGGCCGGCGGCGGAGCAGGCGGGGCCTGGGGCGCCGGTGGGGCCTGGGCCGGCTCGGCCGCGCTTTTCCGGGGCGGCAGGATCGACGGCCCGGCGGAACGGGCGGGCGCGGCCGGCAAAACACTAGCGCTGCGGGCCGGCGGCGGGGCACCCTCATTTCTGGCGGCCATTGCCGGGGCCGGTCCCCTTGGCGGGGCCGGGCTGCCGCCCTCGCCCGGACCCAGGTCAAGGGCTTTGAGGCGGGCCAGGAGTTGTCCCACCTCTACCGCCCGACCCATACGCGCCAGGCGCACCAGGGCCAGTTCGGTCCGGAAGCGCGGCTGCAGGGAATGGGGCAACTCGCCGGCCAGGTCGAGCACCGCCCGCATCATGCGCATCAGATCTTCTTCGCCGAAAAGGCCAGCCAGTTGCTCGTAGCGGGCCCGGTCGGCCTCGGCCACATCCAGGGCGCCAGCGCCCCCCTGCACCTTGACGAAGAGCAGGTGGCGCAGGTGCTCGACCAGCCCCAGGGTGAACTCCTCCACCTCGCCGCCCTCGTCGATCACTGCGGCAACCAGATCCAGCACCCGCACCGCATCGGCGGCGGCCAGGGCCCCGATCAACTCGAAGTGGGCACTGCGGTCCACCAGCCCGAGGACCTGGTGCACCCCGGCGGAGGAGATCTGCTGCTGGTCGAAGGAAATCACCTGGTCGAAGAGGCTTTCGGCGTCGCGCAGCGACCCGTCGGCCCGCCCGGCCAGCAGGAAGAGGGCCTCCTCCTCGGCGGCAATGCCCTCGGCCTGGGCGATGGCCTGCAGGTGGCGGGCGATCTGGCCAGCGGGGATGCGGCGGAAGTTGAAACGCTGGCAGCGCGAGAGGATGGTTTCGGGGACCTGCTGCACCTCGGTGGTGGCAAAGACGAACACCACGTGCGGCGGCGGCTCCTCCAGGGTCTTCAGCAGCGCGTTGAAGGCCGAGGTGGAGAGCATGTGCACCTCGTCGATGATGTAGACCTTATGGCTGCCTTCGGTGGGGGCGTACCGCACCACCTCGCGCAGCTCGCGCACATCCTCGACCTTGTTGTTGGAGGCGCCGTCGATCTCCAGCACGTCCATGCTGGTGCCTTCGGCGATGCTGCGGCAGGAGGGGCATTCGTCGCAGGGATCGGCCCCGTCGCGGCGGGCGCAGTTGAGGGCCTTGGCCAGGATGCGGGCCGTGGTGGTCTTGCCCACCCCGCGCGAGCCGCAAAACAGGTAACACTGGGCGATGCGGCCGGAGGACAGGGCGTTCTTCAGGGTGGTGGTGATGTGCTCCTGACCAACGACCTGGTCGAAGCGGCGCGGCCGCCATTTGCGTGCGGTTACCTGATAAGCCATGTGCTCGGGGTCTCGGCCGCGTGTAGGATAAAAAAAGGTCGTGCACCCCCCTTCGATCCCGACCCCCTCTCCTCCTGGCTGCAATCAGCTCAGGCCAGACACCTCTACGGCACACGAAAGGACATTCTTACCGCTGCTACCTTCCGGTCCTGACGGGGTTCGGAAGCCTTTCGTTGCGCAGAATCTGACCTTCGACGCTTTTCTTCGCCACTTGGAGGGGAAGCACGAGGACCTCTAGAGGGGAATTCGACCCCGCTATAGCGGATTGCGGGTGCAGGGCACCGCTATCTCCCCATCTAGCACGACCTCAGGGCTGTAAAAAAAGTGGTGGAGCAGATGGGGATCGAACCCACGACCTCCAGATTGCGAACCTGGCGCTCTCCCAGTTGAGCTACTGCCCCACGCAGAACGGTGAAAATTTAAAATGGCGGAGAGAGAGGGATTCGAACCCTCGGTAGAGGTTCGCTCTACACACGATTTCCAGTCGTGCACCTTCGACCACTCGGCCATCTCTCCAACCGCATAACCGGTGAAACCCGCTTGCAACCTTTGCTGCTGACTACTGGCGGAGAGGGTGGGATTCGAACCCACGGTGACCAAAGGCCACAACGGTTTTCGAGACCGTCCCTTTCGACCACTCAGGCACCTCTCCTATTGTGCTTTGGACCTGAGCCCGGCGAAAAACTCTTTCAACATTTCGGCACTCTCGGCGGCCAGCACCCCGCCCGCTAGGCTGCAGCGGTGATTGAGGCGGGGGTCCTGGGCCAGGTTGCGCAGCGACCCGCAGGCCCCGGCCTTGGGATCGAAGGCGCCAAAAACCAGCCGGGGGATCCGCGCCAGCACCGCGGCGCCGGCGCACATAGCGCAGGGCTCGAGGGTTACGTAGAGCACCGTGCCAAGCAAGCGGCGCGAACCCAGGACCGCCGCTGCCTGGCGGATAGCCTGCATCTCGGCGTGGGCCGTGGGATCCTGGAAACCTTCGAGACCGTTGATGCCTCTGCCGATGGGCTGGCCATCCCGGACTACCAGCGCCCCGATGGGCACCTCGCCCTGACGGGCTGCTTCGGCCGCCAGTTCGAGAGCCTGGCGCATCCAGTAGAGGTCGTCGCGGCCTGGATCGGGAGGGTTGCTCATAGGAGTGTCTGCAGAGGCAAAATACCCCGTCCCGCCGCTTTAAGAGAGATAAATATAACCCCTGCCATAGAGAAGATCAAGGCGGCGCGGCAGACCCTCGGCGCCCGGGTATACCTTGACAATCGCCGCTCTGTACTTAATAATAACCTCTCTTCGACACCGATCCTTCCGCCCCCAAAGCCAGAGCGAGCCACCATGGAGCGATTCGCCTTTTTGAGCGCCGAGCAGGTGCTCACCCTGCAGCGGCAGTTCGGCACCCCGGTCTTTGTCTACGACCAGCAGAGCCTGGAGGAACAGGCCCGCAAAGCCCTGGCCTTCCCCAACGCCTTTGGTCTGCGGGTGCGCTACGCCATGAAGGCCTGCCCCAATACCGCCCTGGTCCGCCTGCTCAACCAGCAGGGCCTGCACCTGGACGTCAGCAGCGGCTTCGAGGCCCTGCGCGCCATGCGGGCCGGGGTGCCCGCCGGCCATCTGCAGCTGACCGCCCAGCAGTTGGCCGGCAACCTGGCCGAACTGGTCGCCCAGGGGGTGCGCTTCAACGCCTGCTCCCTGCACCAGCTCCTCACCTTTGGCCAGCTCTGCCCCGGCGGGGAGCTGGGCATCCGGGTCAATCCCGGTCTGGGTTCGGGACACAACAACCGCACCAACGTGGGCGGCCTCTCCTCGAGCTTTGGTATCTGGCACGAGTACCTAGATCAGGTGATCGCCCTGCAGCGGGAATTCGATCTGAAGATCACCTCCCTGCACAGCCACATCGGCTCGGGCAGCGATCCGGTGGTCTGGCAACGCTGCGCCCGCCTGACGCTGGACATCGCCGCCCGCCTGCCCCTGGTGCAGACCGTCAACCTGGGTGGCGGCTTCAAGGTGGGGCGTATGCCCGGCGAGGTCTCCACCGACCTGCAGGCAGCCGGCCGGCCCATCGTCGAGGAATTCGAGCGTTTCCACCGCGAGCAGGGCCGCAAGCTGCTGCTCGAGATCGAGCCGGGCACCTTCTTCGTCGCCAATGCCGGCGCGGTGATCTGCACCGCCATCGACGTGGTCGACACCGGCCCGACCGGTTACTCCTTCATCAAGGTGGATTCGGGCATGACCGAGGTGCTGCGCCCCAGCCTGTACGGCGCCCAGCACCCCATCGCCGTGGTGCCGGCCCAGGCCGGTGCGCGCGGCCAGCGCGACTATTTGGTGGTGGGTCATTGCTGCGAGAGCGGCGACGTGCTCACCCCGGAGCCGGGCAACCCCGAGGGACTGCAGACCCGTGCCCTGACCGAGGCGCAGATCGGCGATGCGGTGGTCATCGGCGGCAGCGGGGCCTATTGCGCCGGCATGGCCGCCAAGAACTACAACTCCTTCCCCGAAGCCCCCGAGGTCCTGCTGGACAAAACGGGCAACTTCCACCTCATCCGCCAGCGCCAGACCCTCGACCAGGTGCTGGCCAACGAGGCGATCCCGGCGTTTCTCAAGGCCTGAGCTAGAACGAGCGGCGGGGAGATGACCCCAGCGGGGGGCCGCGAGGATTAGCGCAGCGGCAGGAGGGGGGTATTCCTCAGTGGAGTGGTCGGGAAGGGAAGTCCGCGGGAGGGGTTGAGGGGAGAGCGGAGCGATAGCGAGCAGGGTGGGAAGGACGCGCCTTGAGAAAAGCCAAAGTGGGTCGCTCCCCGACGCCACGTACCTCTCAGCAACTCTTCACATCACCCCATCCAAGAGCAGCACCGCATCCTCCCAGTGCCCCGGAGTCGAGAACCAGCGGGTGCGCCACTCGGGAAAGGTGCGCTCGTTGAGGTTGCCGGTGGGATAGGTGCCCCCATCCTGTTCCTCGCCGTTCTGCGGATTGACCCAGGTGATCTTCACCTCGCGGGCCAAGATCCTGTCGAGGTGCAACAACACGTGGCAGGGGCCGCTCAGGTAGACCAGGGCCGCGGTGCTGTCGGCCCGGCGCAGCGCGGCGTTGAGGGTGCGCTCGCTGCCAACGCCGCTGGCAAAGAGCCCCTGATCGGGGATCATCTCCCACCACCGCCTGCTGGTGGCGATAGCCCGCAACTGCCCCATCTGCAGCGCCCCCGGGGTATCGAAGGTAGCGGTCCACTGCGGCCCCATCCGCCACATCTGGTCCTGCCCGTAGGTGGAAAAACCGCCGGCCATGAAGGCCCACCAGGCCTGGCGCCGCACCACCAGCGGGGTGATGGGGCCCTGCGGGTACTCTGGCCCGTTTTCGTACGCCCCCTCGGCCAGCACCACCGGTTTGAGCGGCAGCAGTTCGCGGTCGGCGCACACCGCCGGGTACACCTTGCTCCACTCGGTCCAGGTCTGGATCATATTGAAATCCAGCCACTCCTCACCGTGGAAGAACTGGGAGGAGGAGCGCCAGCCGCAGGGATGGTAGGTGATCAGGTGCGCGCCCCCGTCCCCTTCGCGCAGGCCGCCGGCCAGGGCCCGGTACACCTCCTCGGAGCCGGTGGGGATGCGGTCGCCGCCATTCACCCAGACGATATTGGGCCACTCCCGGTAACGGCTGCCCAGCCACTGGCCGTAGGCACGGGCGCTGGCAGGAGTGAAAACCCGAGCATCGTTGACGTAGTAGCCCCAGGTGGGCAGCAGGGCCAACACCAGCCCCTGGGCCCCGGCGTATTCCACCAATCGGTCTACGTGGGCGAAGTACTCCTCGTTGGGCCGGGCCGGGTCCCCCTCGGTCCAGGGCAGATGGCCGGCGAAGTTGGCCCCCGGCGCCCGGGTCTCGAAGCCGGTGCCCCCGCCCCAGGCCAGCACCCCCTGGATGACGGTGAACCCCTGTTGGCCGCGCCGGGCCAGATATGCCTCGGCGTCCTCGCAGGGATACTCGCCAAAGAGCGGCCAGGCCGTGTCCCCCATCCAGAAAAAGGGGTCCCCCTCGGCATCGACGAAGTAGCGGCCATTGTCGCTGATGCGGAGGGGGCCTTGCTGGGCGGCGCTTCTCATGAGCGATCCTTCATCTTGGGGTCCAGGGCGTCGCGCAGCCCGTCCCCCAGCAGGTTGTACATGGTCACGGTGACAAAGATGGCCAGCCCCGGCACCACCACCAGCCACCAAGCCGCCGCGTTGCTGCGCGCCCCGGCCAGCAGCGAGCCCCAGGTCACCGCCTCGGCCGGCACCCCGATGCCCAGGAAGCTCAGGCCCGATTCGGCCAGGATGGCCCCGGCCACCCCGAAGGCCGCCGGGATCAGCACCGGGGCGATGGCGTTGGGCAGGATGTGGACCAGCATGATCCGGCCGTTGGAGCAACCCAGGCTGCGGGCCGCGGACACGTAGTCGAAGCTGCGCACCTGCAGAAACTGCGAGCGAGCCAGGCGGGCGATGCCCACCCAGCTGGTGAAACCGATGATGACCATGACGAAGAAGAGGCTGGGCGGGAAGAAGGCGGCGGCGGTGAGGATGAGGAAGAAGCTGGGAATGGCCGCCCACAGCTCAAAGAAACGGGAGAGGATCAGATCCACCCAGCCGCCGAAGTACCCGGCCAGGGCCCCCAGCGCCAGACCGATGACCAGGGAGATGCCCATCGAGACCAGGCCGATGGTCAGGGCGTAGCGCGAACCGTGGATCAGGCCGGACAACACGTCGCGGCCCAGCCGGTCGGTGCCCAGCCAGTGTTCGGCGCCGGGGGGCTGGTACTTGTCGGCCAACTGGATCTCGCCGGGGCCGTAGGGCACGGGCGGGAAGATCGCCTTGTCGGCCTTGCGCTTCTTGAGGTTGCGCTGGCGCTTCAGTTCGGGCGGCCAGTCGGCCAGCCCCAGGTGGATGGCGTACTGGCGGAAGACAGGGTAGTAGCTCTTGCCCTCGTACTCCAGATAGTAGGGCTTGTCGCCGGCCAACAGATCGGCGGCCAGGGCCACCAGCGCCAACAGGCCAATAACCACCAGCGCTCCCAGCGAAAGGCGGTTGCGGCAGAACTGCCGCCATACCAACTGCCCGTACGACTGCCCCTCTTCCTGCACCGGTGCAGCCACCGCGCTCATGCCTTCACCTCTGGATGCGCGAGAATTCGATGCGCGGGTCCACGGCCTTGAGCAGCACATCGGCCACCAGGATGCCCAGGAGCGACAGGGCCGCGCCGATGGTGAAGATGGCCATCACCATCGGGTAGTCGCGCACCAGCAGCGACTGGAAACCCAGGAACCCCATACCCGGCAGGGTGAAGATGGTCTCGATGAACACCGAGCCGGCGATCATGCTGGGCAGCAATCCGGCCATCAGGGTGACGATGGGGATGAGGGAGTTGCGCAGCACGTGGCGCAACACCACGATCCGTTCGGGCAGGCCCTTGGCGCGGGCGGTGCGCACGTAGTCGAGGCGCATGTTCTCCAGCATGCTGGTGCGCATATAACGCGACAGCCCGGCAAAGCTGCCATAGGTGGAGGCCAGGACTGGCAGGGCCAGGTGGTGGAGGTGGTCGGTGAGCAACCGCCACATGCCCCATTCTTCGTTGGCCTCCAGGGCCTGGATGCCCGAGGCCGGGAACCAGTAGAGGAACTCCTTGTTGCAGAAGAAGAGGATCAGCAGCATGCCCACCCAGAAGGAAGGCATGGACCACAACACGAAAGTCCCCGAGGTCAGCACCCGGTCCAGCCAGGTGTTCTGCCTGACCGCCAGCAGCACCCCCAGGGGGATGCCCACCAGGTAGGCGAAGAGCAGGCTGAGGAAGTTGATCTCGAGGGTGAGGGGCAGGCGCTTGAGGATGTGGCCGATGACCGGTTGCTGGTCCTTGAAGGAACGGCCGAAATCGAGGGTGACAAAGCGGTGGTCGCCCAGGCGGAAGAGTTCGAGGCCGGTGCCCTGGTAGGTGGGTTCGTCCGCAGCCACCGGCTCCACCCGCAGCACCAGCTTGGTGAGCCAGTTGAAGTATTGCCTGGGCAGCGACTGGTCCAGCCCCAACTGCCGGCGCAACTGCTGGCGGGTCTGCTCCCGGTCGGCCTGTTTGTCGGTGGAGATGCCCTCGCTGCCGGCGGCCCCGCCCAGGAAAAGGTCGACCGGGTCGCCGGGGGCCAGGCGCATGATGAAGAAGGAGATCAGCGAGATGCCCAGCAGGGTGGGGATGGCCAGCAGGGCGCGCTGGACCGTGTACTGCCACATGCTCAGTTCCCGAGCGAATCTGCCCTGGCGTAGGCTTGTTTGCTCTCCTCCACCCGGCCCTTGATGGCGTGGATGCGGCCCAGCTCGCGCCAGACCGCCGCGTTGTTGGCATCCTGCTCAGCCAGTTGCTGGAGGAGGGGGAAAGCGTTGTCCACCTGTTCCAGGGCCAGGTACGCCACGGCCAGGTTGTAGCGCGAATCCAGGTCGCCGGGCGCCAGGGCGACCGCCTGCTGATAGGCTGCCAGGGCTGCCGGGTAATTCTTCTGGGTGAAGTAGAGATTGCCCAGGTTGTACTGGGGCCGGTGATCCTTGGGGTCGGCGGCGGCGGCCTGCAGGTAGAGTTGTTCGGCCTCGGCCAGCTCACCCAGTTCAACGTGGGCCACCCCCAGATTGACCAACCCTTCGACATTGCCCGGCTTGAGCCGGTTGAATTCGGCCAGGGCCGGCACCGCCTCGCGGGCCCGCCCCTGTTTGAGGCAGAGCACGCCGATGCTGTACAGGGTCGAGGTGTCGCCGGGGGCCAGGTTGAGGATGTGGTGGTAGGTGCGGATGGTGGTATCGAGGCTGTCGAGCTGGTAATACACGTAGGCGAGATTGCGCCAGCTTTCCAGGCGTGTCGAGTCGATCACCGTGGCGCGCTGGAAGGCGGCCAGGGCGCCGGTGAACTGGGCCGGCTGGGTGGCGGCCTGACGCACGCCCTCGTTGTACTCCCGGGCCCAGTAGTGCTGGCGCAGTTCCTGGATCTGGGGAGCGAACTTGGGGCTCAACTCCAGCGAACGCCCGAACGCAGCGGCCATCTCCGGGTACTTGCCCTGGTCAGCGTAGAGGCGGCCCAGCAGGAAATGGGCCTCGGGGTTGAGCGGTTCGGTCTGCAGGGCCTGATGCAACTGCTCTTCGGCCTTCTGGGACTCGTTCTGCTGGATATAGAGTTTGGCGGCCGTCAGCGCCGTGCTCTGGCAGCCGCACAGGAACGCGAGGCAGAGCAAGCCGGGTAGCATCCTTCTCATCGCCATCGTTTCACCTTCGCGCAAAAAACATGGCCAGTACCCCCTCCAGGAGGCAGGGATAATATACCGCCTGGAACAGGTCCTGGCCTTGTTCCGCATCACCTCGGCGGGGGGGCGCGAACGCCGCCCCGCCGCCGTCAATCAACCAAGATCAGAAACCCATCTGGAAGGTGAAGGTGTTCATCGCATCGAAGAAATCCGCCGAGGTGTAGGCGTAGTCGACGCGCACGTCCTTCAGCCCGCCCAGACCCAGTTTCAGGCCAAAACCGAAGCTGGTGCCGAAGATCTGTTCGTCGCCCTGCGCGTCGGGGGCGTAGTCGAAACCGCCGCGCAGCGCGAGGAAGTCGCTGTATTTGTACTCGGCGCCCACCTTCCACTGGTCGCGCGCAAAATTGTTGTGCTGGAAGATGGACGACAGGTTGAGCTGGTTCGAGGTGGCCGGCGTGTAGCGGTAGCCCAGCCCGATCTCGAAGGTCGAAGGCAGGTCGGCCGAACTGGTCTCCACCTTGTAGATGGAACCCGGCCGCCGCACCCCGTCGATCTGGCCCGAACGCAACAGGCCCGGCCCGTCGAACTGCATGCGGGTGCCGATGTTCTTGACGGCCACCCCCATATCGAGGCCGTCGACATTGCCCAGGTTGGCGTACTGCAGGCCAACGCTGAGCGCGGTGGCGGTGGCGTCGACCCGCTCGATGCGGTTGACCAGGTAGTGCAGGGTGCTGCCGACACTGATGCGGTCGGTCAGCGCCCGCCCGTAGGTCACCCCCAGGGTGAAGAAGGTGGGGGAGAAGGTGCCGCCGGTGCCGTCCGGGGCCGCCTCGGTGGTGACGGGAATATCGCCGAAGTCCAGGGTCTTGAGGCTGAGGGCCAGGCTGCCCAACTGCCCGAAACGAGCGCTGGTGGCGACATAGTTGACCCGTATATCAGCCAGGTACGACATGGTGGAGAACATCAGATTCGCATTGGATTTCGAGCGGGACAGCCCCGCCGGGTTCCAGTGCAGGGCCTCGATGCCCGAGGTGGTGGCGATGGAAGCGCCACCCAGGGCCATGTCGCGGGCGCCGACCGGGATGAGTAATTCCATACCCGAGGCGGTGCCGGCGCGGTTCTGGCCGTCGGCCCCGGCCTGGCCGGCCAGGCAGCCGAGGCAGAGGGCTGCCAGAGTGAAGATGGAAGAGAAAGGAAATCGCATGGAGGTATCTCCCTTTTTTTTGAGCGTCCGGGGTTCGCGTCTCAATAGCGCTCCAGGAACTGCTCTTCCTGGATGACGGCCACTTTCAGGATCTTGGTCTTGCCGACATCGGGCATCTCGACATGCGCGATGTACAGGCCGCTGGCCACCGGCAGTTCTTCCTCATTATTCAGATCCCACTGCTCGAATTGCTCCGCACTGTCCTTCTCGATGGTCCGCACCAGGGTGCCGGCCAGGTCGAAGATCCGAATGGTGGCCTTCTTGGGCAGATGGCTGAAGGTCACGAAGTGCGTGTAGCGGCTGGTCTCGGCCTGGTTGACCCCATAGTAGGGATTGGGGAAGACATTGATCTGCTTGGCATCTTCCCCAGCGCCTTCAGAAGAGAAGGTCTGTGCGCTGGTGGAAAACTGAAATTCATCCTTACCTGGAATTATCCTGTTGGCGTACTTGACACTCAATATATCCCCGGTCGACCAGACCGACTCCCCACCTGCCTCAAAGAATAGAACCCAGGTAGCATTGGGATCTGTCAATTCATGGATTGCGGTTGAGTCGTAATCTGAGGCAATCACCGTGATGTAATCTCGCCCAGCCATATTATAGGTTTTGTGGTAGATGTTCCCTTCACGAGACCCATCTGCTCCACGATCCTGGAAAGCCACATTTAGCTGGCGCGGTTTGCTTGGATCGTCAACGTCCCACACCTCAAAGGGAATGCGCTGCAGGAATGGTCCCGTAGCAGGCGCAGCAGCGGGACGGAATGGATGTGAATCGATGCTGCGCTCACCTGACCCCTTGCTAATAGCTGCCAGCGTGGCAATCGATCCTCCGGAAACAACTTCAGTAGAATCTGAATTCCACACCCCTGTAAACCGGAATTCCAGATCCTTGGACAGGAGAGTTTCGTCCTGAGTACCTCCTTCACCCCAGAAGGTGGATGCATACCCATCCGGATTGCCAAATACCAACCCATCACCCCAAAACGCCAGGTCACCGTCTTTGGGGTTTGCATCTTTCACCACCTTAGTCTTGAGGTAGGTGGTAGGTGGCGTGAAAACCAGGTCTCCAATCTTCACCCAAACGCCGTCGACGGAATAATACGAATCGTCCAGCAAATAGTCCTTCTGGTTATCGAGAACCTTCTCACCATTCCGCGATAGCCTCCACGACTGGTCTTCATTGAACGAGATGGAATAGGTCGCATCTTTGGTTTCTGAAGGATCGATAACAACAGGGTATATCGTGGCGTCACCACTCCCCGTGCGGTGGTTGACCAGGAGAGTATCATTGCGTGCCATTGGATACCTTACGCCTGGGTTTGGCATCTGCGGAATAGCCTCAATCACCAAATGCTTGCTCTCCAGGCTAGCCACTGGGGCACCTTCTACCGTATTGCGACTATATGCGGTTACCGCAAAGTAGTAACGCTGCCCATTGACCAGGGGGGTGCCACGCAGGGCATCCTGTTCGATGGTGGCAGACCATACCAAGCCAAAATCCCTGCCAATCTGCTTGGGCACATCGAGAATCACCCCGGACTCCTCATCCAAGTCTATGCCCAGGATGGTGGCAATTCCGTTATCCTTGTCGAAGGTGGCTAGCTTCTTGCCCTGGGCCAGAGAAGCCTGGGGTGAGGGCAACTGGTAGAGGTTGTACCCTTCGAATTCGAACCCAGGAGAGCCCGCTCCTTCGGTCTTGGCCACGGCATCCTTGTTCCAGCCCCAGTCCAGCACGACAGCCCGGTCCAGCTGGGCCACCCGCACGTCGGGGGCCGCCGGCGGCGAGGCCACCTGGAAGAAGCTGTTGTACGCTCCTTGCACGAATTTGTCGTTGAACTTCATCTTGGATACACTGCGCAACCGGTCGGTGCCGATGCCGGCCACCAGAGCCACCACCACCTCCTGGGTGTCGCCCAGGGCCATCTCGAAGGGGCCGGTATTGAGCACGATGCGCCGATCCCCGGCCGGCAGCGGTGCCCCATCGTTCCAGCCTGTGCCCCGCACCGGGTCGCCATTGAGCGTAAACTTCGTCTCCGCTTTGGTTATTTCGTCGGTGTAGGGCACCGGGTTTTCCACGTCGGGCTGGGGCTGGAAGCCGCGCAGCAGGTTATACCATTCCTTGGTGCCGTTGTACGCCCCCAACTCCGGATCGTTGACCGAAGACCCAGCGGCAAAATACACAAAGGAGGTCATGGGCAGGTTCTTGTAACCCTTGCGCAGGCCGCCGTTGTAGATCGCCTCGGCGTTTTCGTCCAGCACCTGGTTGCCCTCGGCGTCGGTGGTGTACACCGGCACGATGGGGCCCTGGAGGAAGTCGTACCCCGCTGCCGGCGGCGCCAGGTCGAACTTGCTGTAGTTGGCGTCGGCGGTGATCGAGTTGTAGATGTAGCCCAGGCTCAGCTCCACGTCGCAGCCGGCAAAGTCGTCACCCGAGTCTCCCAGATCGGGATCGGACCACTGGGCGAAGTACATGTCCTTGATCGTGGCGTTGTCCGGGGTTTCGCTGCGGCCTTTGTAGATGGTCTTGTATTTCTTGAAGATCACCTCGCCCAGTGCATCGGTGCGGGCGTAGCCCCACAGGGTCACCTGCAATTCCATCCCAATTGGGTTGGAACCGTAGAGCGAAGCCACCGCCCCGGCATCGAGGTCGTTGAGCACGTACCAGGCCACCTGGTCGGCGCCGGCAATACCCGGCTCATCGGCGCTCAGATCCGGGTTGCCCTGGGCATCGAACTTGGGGTCGTACTGCCCGTTGCCGTTCCGGTCGTAGTAGGGCGCACCTTTGGCCACCGGCCATTCCTTCCAGTCCTTCTCGGACTGGGCGCGCAGGGCGACCACATCGGCGTCGGTGACGTCGCCCAGGCCCTCGTTGAGCATCTCGGCCGCATCTAGGCGCAGATCGGCGGTGCGGTAGTCCCGCCGGACGCGGTAGATGCGCACCGAGGGGTCATCGGCATCCTCGGCCACGCCCTTGGAGAGGATGCGGCCCGGCGCGGTGCCGATTTCGTAGGTATGCCCGCCGACCCGCAGCTCCTGCGGGTCGCCGTCAAAGACCCGGCCGCCCCAGATCAGACCGTCGCGGTAGATGATCTTGTCGGTGGAGCGCGGATAGGTGATACCCGAGTTGTCGGTGAAGGGGTTGCCGCCCGAGTACCCGTCCCGCCTGAACCACATGGACATGTTGTTGATATTGATCAAGGCTCTTTCGCCGAAGGCCGCATCCTGGGCGACCTTGGCCGCCCTCACCGGGCGGTCTTGGCGGCTTTCCGCCGCGCCGCACAGGAGCCCGAGCGCTGCAGCACAGAGCAGGTAATTGATCTTTCTCATTGTGCCTTCCTCGTCTGTTTTGAATGCTCTGGTTTAGAGCCCGAACTTCAGGCCAAAGCGGAGCTGGCGCGGCTCGTCGTAGATATCCCCGCCCTCGGAGAACCAGTAGTTCTGACGATTGGCGACGTTGATGGCCTCGTAGAGCTGCTGGTACTCCAAGCCGCCGTTGGCCTCGACGATCTTCTCGCTCAACTCGGGGTTGGTCAGGAAGCCGTCGTCCTTGGCATTACCGGTGCGGCCGTAGACGTTGATCACGTTCTGGCGATTGAAGAGGTTCTGGACATACATGTAGACCTGGGCATTCACCCCGAAGAGGGTGAAGCCGCGGTCCACCCGCAGGTCGGTCTGGAAGGTCCAGGGCGTGGTGGAGGTGTTGATCGCCTCCAGGGGCTTGCGGCTGCGCGGATCGTCGCTGGCCAGGATGCCGCCTTCTTCGGGACCGCGCTGGCCGATGGAGCCGCCGACCAGGGTGAAGTTATGACCGCTGGAGAAGCGGAAGAGCAGGTTGGCACCCAGCCGCTCCAGGATGGGACCGCCCTCGTTCTCGGCGAAGCGGTAGTCGAGGTAAAGCGAGCCGCGGTGGGTCTCGTTGAAATCCAGCGGCGAGATGATGGTCGGCAGGTTGGTGTTGTTCTCCACCCCCGAGACCGCGCTGCTGAGCGAGGAACCGGTGCCGCGGGCGTCGGACAGGGTGTAGTTCATTTCGGCCCGCATCCGGTTGATGCGCCGCAGCTTGAAGACGAACTCGAGGCCCTTGGTGGTGGCGAAGTCGCCGTTCTGCAGGTAGTTGAAGGCCCCCACCCCCACGGCGGCCGGGCTCAGATCCTGCTTGCGGATCTGCAACTGCCCCTTTACGTCGCGGTAAAAACCGGTGATGTCGAAGGAGGCGGCTTCGGTGAACTGGCGCTCGAAGCCGATCTCGTACTGGGTGGTGCGGATGGGCTCGAT
This sequence comes from Candidatus Latescibacterota bacterium, assembly GCA_020852055.1. Lineage (GTDB taxonomy): Bacteria > Latescibacterota > UBA2968 > UBA8231 > UBA8231 > SICG01. Next base: position 27,996 of record JADZBP010000077.1, on the reverse strand, counting down.
GTCAAAAGCCGTCGGGAAGCGGATGAAGTTCTGCCCGCCCATCTCCACCGCCAGCCGCGCCCCGCCGGTGAACATATCGCGCAGGGCCGGCATCTGCGAAAAGCGGCCGTACTGCACGTGGAAAACCGTCAGGTCGGAGACCGGGAAGGAGAGACCCAGGCGCGGGCTGAGTTCGTTGAAGACGCGGGTCTTGCGCATCGAGTTGATGTCGATGGTGTACTTGTTGTCGTCGAGCACCGGGGCCGACTGGTCTTTGAAGCGCCAGCTGTTGGCGGCAAAGTAGTCCCAGCGCAAGCCAGCGTTGATGACCAGGTCGCGGTATTCGATCTTGTCCTGCAGATAACCCGAACCCAAGGTGGGTTTGCGCGGCCCTTCGAGCCCGCTGCCTTCCTGCTCGCGGCCAAACTCGTCGTAGCCGTAGAAGTCCCCGCGGCTGGTGTTGCGGACGAGGACCCTGAGCTCATCGATGGTCCCCTTGCCGGTTTCCTTGATGGTCTCGGCCTTGGCGATCAGCGCGTCGAGCAGATCGTCCTGGGCGATCTTGCCAGCATAATAATCCTGGAACACCCCGTCCAACTGCGGATAACGGGACTGGATGGCGCTGCGCATATTGTTGGAGAAGAACTGGAAGCGCCGCGAGGTCCACTTCTGCACATCGAAACCAGCCTTGAACTGGTGGACCTGGGTCTGCTTGGTGACGCTGCCGGCCAGGCCCAGGTACTGGTCGTTCTCCTTGCTGTAGAAGCTGAAGCGCGAATCGCCGTCCACATAGTAGGTGGGCGTGCCCGGCCGGTGGAAGGGGAAACCGGCAAAGTCGTAGGCCTCGGGTACGCTGCCCTGGCTGGAGAAGCGGGTGAAGGATTCGTCGGCGCGGGCGGCAGCCACACTGTCGTCGTAGACGATGAAGTTGTCGTCGAAGACCGGATCGAAGAAGGTGCGGTCCTGCGTGTACAGGCTGGCGTTCAGCTCGTAGAAGAGGCTGGGATCGAGGATATGGGTGGCCTTCACGTTGAGCAACCCGGAGGTCCGGTCCGCTTCGGGCAGGCGATCCAGGTTGAGCATGTTGCGGATGGGCGCCGCATTGTACTCGCGGTTCTCGGCGGTGTACAGCCCGGTGACCCGCAACTGGATGGGGTTGTAGTCGAAGAGCAGGGTACCGTTGAAATCGTAGGCCGTACGGCCGGTGTGATCGATGTTGCCCGGCTGCAGCCGCAGGTCGGCCAGGGTATCCGGATCCGGCGTGCCGTCGCCGTTGCGGTCGGCCCAATGTACCCGGCCGCCGCGGTTGCCGGTATCCACCAGGTTCTTGAAGTCGAAGCCGTCCCAGAACACCGGATCAGAGTCGCGGACCCGGCGCTGGGTGGCCAGGAAGGTGCGGACCTTGTTGCTGCCCAGCAGGGGCCCGCTCAGGGTCAGCACCTGGTTGCTGTAGCCGTAGGAATAGGTGCCCAGGCCCTTCTTGTATTTGGAGGTAAAATTGTCGCCTTCGGTCAACACCCCCACATGCCACTGGTTGCCGCCGGTGCGCAATTCCTGGAGGATGATGCCGGCGTTGGCCCCGCCGTATTCGGCGTTGAAGCCGCCCGCCTGCAACTGGACTTCCTCGACCGCTTCGTCGATCAGGCCTATCGCGGTGGTGCCGGTGACCACGTTGCGCACATTGGCGCCCTCGACATAGTAGCCGATCTCGTCCTCGCGCGAGCCGCGCACGTGCAGGGCGCCCTCGTCCTCGACCACGCCGGCCTGCAGGGCAAACACATTCTGAACCCCGCGGAAAGGCATGATCTCGAGATCCTCGGTGCCGACGATGCGCACGGCGTTGGTGGCGTTTTTATCGATGATCGGCTTTTCGGCCTTGACCACCATCTCTTTGACCTGGATATCCGCCGAGCTCAGCTTGGCCTCCAGGTTGGTGGTTAGGTCGGCGGAGACCCGCACCTCTTCTAATAAGTAAGAGGCATAGCCGATGTAGCTGATTTTCAGGCTGTAGACTCCGGGGGGGACATTGAGAATGAAAAAACGCCCCTTGGCGTCGGCGGTGGTGCCCAGCTTGGTGTCCACCAGGCTGATATTGGCGCCGACCAGCGCCTCGCCGCTCTTGGCGTCCTTCACGGTTCCGGCGATCTTGCCCTCGCCACCTGCCCCGGCTGGCCCGATCGCCAACGCCCCCAGTACCCCCAGGACCAACATTGTCCGCCAAAACAGATGATCCTTCATCATCTCCTCCTTGGTGAGGAACTGCTTGGAATGCCTTGGTTCATAGTGCCTTATTATTGCGAAGATCTCACCCGATTGCAACTTTTTTTTGAAACTTTCGCCGGTTTCGGGCGTCTGAAGGCGATTTTTGTGCGGATAACCGGCACAGATGTGCAGTCTGGGCGTGGGACAGCGAGCGCCCGGGAAGGGAAGATGCGAGGAGGAGGAGGGGGTTGGTGCTACTTGATCAGGTGCAGCCAGTCGGAGAAGAGGAAATAGACCCGGCCGATGAGCAGGGAAAGCCGCGCCATGATGGTGTAGCCGAAGGAAGCCCCGAAGGAGACCATCAGGAACCAGATCCCCACCCGGGAAACGCGGCCCACTATCCCGGTGTGTTCCACCGAAAAGAAGAAGTAGATCAGCACACTGACCACCCCCACCAGGATGATGGCCAGGTTGAGCCCGTCGAGGCTCCAGGTCAGCGGCCGGATCGTCGGCTCGATCTGGGCCAGCAGAAAAGAGGAGATCGAGCGAGGGATGGTCAGGCCGGCGCCCAGGCCCACGACAAAGGCAAAGGCATAACGGCTGAGCCAGCCCAGACGGCGGGAAACCCGCGTCAGCATCAGCAGGCCCAGCACGGTGGGGACCAGCAGGAGCCAACCCTGCCCGGCGGCTTCGGGCGCTGCGTTGAACAGGGGGGCGATAATCTCGCCATAGAGGGTCGGGAACCAGACCTGCCCGAAGGTATAGGCCGCGGCAACCCCGACGAACACGTGTTCGGCGAGCTTGAAGAGGGGGTTGTCTTTATAGAGAAAGCTGTACAGCGCCAGGCTCAGGCCGGCGGCGGTGATCACCCCGAAGCCGCTCCAGTCGGCGTTTAATTTGCCACTGGCCAGCAAGAAGAGGTTGACCAGCGCAAAAAGCAGGAAAAACCCCGCGAAGAGCAGCCGATCCCCCTTCATTGCCCCCTCCTCTGACCCTGCCGGCGCGAGAGGAAGTAGAGGATATTCCCCAGGATGATGAAGGCGATGATCACCAGGTGGGTGATGGACTGGGCCTGCATGCCGGCGGTGGCCGAATCGAGCCGGCCCACCAGCTTCTCGTATTCAGCGGCCCCGGCCAGCCCCCCGATCAGGCCCGAGATCTGGCCAGATTGCAGGAAGGGGAACAGGTCGGGAGCCATCACCGCGGTACAGCCGGCGGCCAGCGGAAAGCGGTATTTCTCCTGGCCATAGGGAATCCACACCTGGTCGATGGTGCTGCCGGCAGCCAGGTCGAAGACCAGGCCAAAATCCTTGAGCGAATGCAGGCCATGCAACACCGCCAGGCTGTCGGCCGGGGCGCCCCAGGCATCCTGGCCAAAGGCGCTGCGCAACTCCTGCCCCATGTTGAGCACCACGCTGGCCCCGCCGGGTTTGTAACCCATGTAGGCGTAATCGACCCCGTAAATCATCTTGTTCTCGGCGGCGGTCAGTTGCAGCGCCTCCTGTGCCAGGCCGGGGGCATCGGGCCACAGGCAGATGGCCACCACCTTGACCTGGCGGGAGAAGCAGTGGCGCAGCAGGGCTTTGGCCATGGGCTGCAGCTCGGCCTCGGAGCCGGGGCCGTAGTCAAAGGCCACCAGCACCGTGCCTTTGGCAGCGGCCACCCGCTCCACCTCCCGGTACACCGCCTCGACCGGAGGGGTGACCTTCACCGGCAGGGGAAAAGGGAAGAGCAGGGGGATGGCCACCCCCAGGAAAACGCAGACAAAGATGATGCGGCGGTCGAGGTTGTAGAGTGAGAACTTCATGACTCCTCCCCGCCCAGATAGGAGCGCTCGATGCCGAAGATGATGCGCAGCGCCGTGGCGATGGCCCCCAGGCTAACCCCCAGGAGGATGCCGCGTTTGGCCGCCAGGTTGGGCACGTCCATCAGCCACTGGGCCGCCAGGGGCAGGTAGTCGGAGATCAAGGCGCCGATGGGCACCCGTCCCAGCATCACCACCACCGCCGCCACCAGCAGGATGGTCGCCTCGCTGGTGCGCGCCCTGAAGGTGCGGTACGCCGCCGAGGCGATAAAAAAGGCCAGGATGGAGAACATGGTGGCCCCGCAGGGCACCTGTACGTTCTGATAGAGCCACTGGTACGCGCCGGTCTCGGCCTGAGGGACAAAGGGACCTTTGCCGACGTTGTAGAGGGTGCACAGGAAGGTCAGCCCGAAGCTGAGATAGGCGACCAGGCTGTACCCCCACCCGGCCTGCCGCTGGCGGACGCGCTGCCAGTGGAAACTGAGCAGGCTCATCAGCCCGAGGAAAAAGGCGAAGGCCGAGACGATGCGCAGCCACAGCGACAGCTCCTGCTCCATCCGCTGGGCGCCGCTGTGAGGGATATAGTAGATGGCAATCCCGAGCAGGCCAAAAACCAGCGCGATGGTCAGGGGGAGGGTGCGGCGCAGGAAGAGCATGATTAATCCTCAGTGAGCAGTAAAGGCCAGGGTCAGTGCCTGCACCCCGAAGGTGGCCAGCAGCGCCCCGCCCAGGAGCACCGCAATCAGGACGGCCTTCCCGAAGTCCTGCCCCTTGAGGCTGCCCAGCAGCCGGGGCTCGCGGGACAGGTAGGCGCTGGCCGCGTAGAGTTCCTCGCCCATCAGGGTATAGTCGCAGGTGGTCACAAAGAAGGGGAGCTGGGTATAGGAATCCGTGCCGGCGATCTGGATGGCCCCGGTGGTGCTGCCGGTCTCGGCCAGCAGCAGCGCCTCACCGTAGAAGTAGCCCATCATGATATGGGCCGCCGGCCGGTCGCGGACCATGACCCCTTCGAGGGCGGCGGCGTAGGCAAACTGCTCGGTGGCCGCCAGGTACACGCTGTCGGGATTGTAGGCGTCGGGCCGGCCCGCCTCCAGGTAGGCCTCCTTCACCACCTCCTGGCTGACGGCCATCACCACCGGGTCGTTGTTGGCCACCCGCAGGGCGGTGTCGTAGGCGGCGGTGCGCCGCGCCACCCGCCCGAGGATATTGACCGCGGCGATGGTGGAGACACTGTCCATGGTATTCAGCCCGTGCATGAAGAGCACCGGCTTGCCCATCTCGGTGGCCCGGCCCAGGGCCTGGTCGAGGGCCTCGAGCCCGGCGATACGCCGGATATAGAGGTCGCGGCGGCGGGCCAGGGCGATGCAACCCAGGATCATGAGGGAAAACCCCGAACCGATGACCAGGTTGTTCAGCTTGGTCCAGTTGAACAGGTTCTCCTCGGCCCGCGCCGGCACCGTCAACTGCCCTTCGGCCACGGCCTCACCCCGCCAGCCGTCCACGTGGAAATAATAGGTGCGGTCGTTCTCGATGGGCACGGTGCCGGATGAATCCGGGATGGTGTACTGGCTGGCCTGGAGTTGGTAGAGGGGCTCTGCCGCGGGCGCGGCATTCACCCCGGCCACCTGATAGAAGGGGCCCTCGGGCGCCAGGGCCACGGCCACCTGGTAGACCACCCCCTCCTCGTCGGCAACCCTGGGCCAGCGCACGGTGATACTGCCGCCGGCGTCGTCCGGGGTGTCGAAGGCCTCCACACTCGCCGGCGCTTCCAGGGCCCCGGCCCAGGAAGCGGTCAGCAGCAGGCAGATTGCGATCCGCTTTATCCTCATTCCTCAATGGCCTCGACATTGGCCCTGGGTACCAGCGCCCGGGCACCGTCCTCGAACTCCACTTCCAGGGCCCGCACCCAGGTCTCTGACTCCATCTGCTGCAGTTCGGCGGGCAGCGCGCTCACCTTGCCCAGGCGGCCAAAGTAGGGCAACCGGATCAGCCGCACCACATCCCCGACCTGCAAACCGGCCTCGTGGGGCGGGGCGGGCGCGCCTCCCCCCACCTCTCCCGGCACGATGATCTCGGGCCGCAGCACCCCGGCGCGGATCTGGGTGGCCCCGCACAGCGAGGCCTCCCGACCCTGGCAGGCGCGCAGCAACTCGAAGGTCTTGCGAGCCATGGCGATCTCGCCAAACCCCTCGGTGGCGATCACCGCCAGCCCCAGATCCTCGGCCCCGGTGATGGCCACCCCCAGATCGTAACCCAGCAACTGGCGCAGGTCCTGGTCGCGGATGCCGCCCCCGATCACCCCCACCGCTCCGGCCTCCCGCGCCTGGCGGATGGCCTGGCTGGTGATCAGGCTGCCGCCCACCACGATCTTGCCCTGGCATTCGGGCCCTACCCGCTCCAGCGCCTCGCCTGGATCCGCCACTGCCAGGTGCACCGTGCCCCAATACTCGCCGCCCACGCCAAAGATACCCTGTACCAGGGCTCCGCGCACCTCCACGTTCACCCCTTCCCCCGCCAGCACCTCCACCACCTTGCCGTCCACGTAGGCATGTACCTCAACCGGGCTGGGGGCCTGGCGGATCATCACCTGCCCGGTGACCCCCGAAATACTCTCCACCGTGCCGGCCACCGGCGACTCGACCGTGGTCTTGAACCACTTGAGCAAGGGCCGGGTCTCGGCCAGGGGCTCGCCGGCGGCCACCGCCTCCCCTTCCTTCTTGAGCATGTAGCCGGGCAATTCCGCCGGGGTCACCCCCAGGCGGTTGACCAGATTGAGGATACTCACCTCGCCGGGCAGTTCGGTGCGGGCCACCACCTGGTCGCGCCGCACCGCTTGGCCCACCTCGACCAGCACCTGACCCTTGAGGGGCAGACGCCGCTGTTTGTGGACCACGGCGTGGCGGGTAACCCGCAGCCCCGGGGTATAAGCATGCGCCATTTCAGTACACCTCCAGCGCCTGATCCCAGGCCTTGATCTGGGCCACCCGTTCGGCGCTATGCTCGGCAAAACGAATGGGGCGGCCGCGGCCGTCCAGCACCAGCCCCGTCTCCCCGCCCCGAACCCGGGTCCGCACTTCCTGGCCCGGGCCAGCACCCACATCCCAGTTCCGTCCGGGGCGCAGCACCACCTCGGCCTCGCCCTCCAGGGAGAAACGCAGGAGCTGGCCCACCCGCAGCTCGCCGGCCTGTGGGCCCCGGGGCAGTGATAACTCATAGGTGGCGCAGACCTCGCCGGGTTTGCCGCTGCCCTTGGGCGCGATGCAGGTGCCCAGATAGATGAGACAGTCGCGCTCGAAAACCTCGGTGGCCGCCCGCTCGGACACGGTGCTCAGCACCCCCAGGTGGGGCATCATGAAGATGCTGTCCACTGCCAGCCGGGTCACCCCCTCGGGCTGGAAGGCGTCGATGAGCATGGCCGCGGTCTGGGCGCGGCGCGGGGCGTGGGAGAGCACCCCACCGCTGCCCACCAACAGGTCGAGGGCCATCATGCTGACCAGACTCTCGCCGCCGCCGCTCTGCGAAAACACGTCCGACAGGGTGCGCTCGGCCTGCACCCCCTTCAGCTCCACCGCCAGCTCGCGGTGCTGCACAAAGGCCAGGCGCAGCGCCTCGCGGGCAATGGCCTGTTCGAGCTGCAACTCTTCGAGCAACTGGGGAATAGTGGTGGGGCGGATCATCTTGTTCTTGATGCGGTCGCGCAGGGCGGCCTCCTCGATATCGAAAGGCGCCCAGCGCAGGATATTCTCCAGGCCGGCGGAAGCCAGCACGTTGCCGATGCTGTAGGACATGCCCAGATTGGCGCTCACCGTGCGGTTGAACACCTCGCCGAAGACGCTGAACACGTCGGTAGTGGCCCCGCCGATATCCACTCCCACCACGTTGATGCCCTGCTGTCTGGCGATGGTCTGGATGATCTGGCCCACCGCTGCCGGGGTGGGCATCACCGGCGCCCCAGTCCACTCCATCAGCTTGCGGTACCCGGGCGCCTCGGCCATCACATGTTCGAGGAAGAGGTCGTGGATGGCCTGGCGGGCCGGCCCCAGGTTTTCCCGTTCGAGCACCGGGCGGATATTCTCCGTCACCGTCAGGGCCGTCTTCCCGCCCAAAACCTCTTGCACCGCCCCCTGGGCCTCGCGGTTGCCGGCGTAGATCACCGGCAGCTTGAAGCCCACCCCGAAGCGGGGGCGCGGGTCGGCAGCGGCGATGAACTCGGCCAGTTCCACCACGTGGCTTACCGTGCCCCCGTCAGTGCCGCCCGAAAGCAACACCATGTCGGGGCGCAGCTGGCGGATGCGCTCGATCTTCTGGTGCGGCAGCCGGCCATCGTTGGCGGCCAGCACATCCATAACAATGGCCCCGGCGCCCAGGGCACAGCGCTGGGCGCTTTCGGCGGTCATCGACTGCACCACTCCGCCCACCATCATCTGCAACCCGCCGCCGGCGCTGCTGGTGGAAATGTAGATATCCACCCCTCGCTGGCCCTGCGCCGGGGTGATGATCCGCTCCCCGTCGAGGATCTGGCGGCCCGACAGCTCCTCCACCTCCTGGATGGCGTTGAGCACCCCGCGGGTGACATCCTCGAAGGGCGCCTCCACCGTGGTGGGCGCCTCGCCGCGGAAGGTCTGGCGGTACACGCCGTCCTTCTTCTCGATGAGGATGGCTTTGGTGGTGGTGCTGCCGCAGTCGGTGGCGATGATCACTTCAAGTTCGGGCATGGGTCTCCTGCGCTTCGGTCAGGGCCTCGATCAGTACGTCGATTCCCTGGCGCCTCTCCAGTAGCCGGACCAGCACCTCGTACTCCTCCGGCGAAAAGATCAGGGTGGCAAAGGGAGCCAGAAACGCCAGCACCTGGCTGCCGACAAAATTGAGGGGTCTGCCGGATTCCAGCAACATCAGGGCCGGGGTCACCAGCTGGCGCCGGGCCACGAACTGGGCCAGCCGGGCCGCCACCTCGCGTTCCCGGGGGTCGGGTTCCTCGGCCTGCCCCTCCACCGCAAAGGCGTGGGCGCACCAGGCGCTAAGGCGCTGCAGGGCCGACATGGCGCTGGGCAAAATGGCGGACTCGCTCCGGGTCGCGGGGGGAGCGCAACAAACAACCCCGGAAGGAATCCAGGCGGCTGGGGCGGGCAAAGGGGCTGAGGAAGACCCCCTCGCGGCAGCGGTCGATGCGGCAGAATTGCGCCCAGGGCCGCTGCCGGCTGCGGCCCAGGTGGCGGACCTGCACCCCGGCCTCGTCGAGTTGGTAGTGGGTGGGACAGAAGTAGGAAGAGAGAGAGGCCAGCAGCACACCCAGGGAGAGCAGGCCGTATTCGACCCCCTCGAAACTGAGAGCCGCCACCGCCGCCACCCCTGCCACCACCCCGCCCAGAGCCGCCGACTTGGGCCAGGGCTCCTCCCTCAGCGGGTGGACGGTCCAGCCCAGGCCGGCTGCCCCCGGTACCTCCCCACCCCTTTCCATCTCAATTATACATCCGGTCGGCCGTGCGGACCCACCATTCCTGGGTGTCGGCCCCCATCGGGTACCAGTTGACCCCCTGGAAACGGCGGCTGTAGGCGCGGGCGAGCCGGCTCATCCACAGGAAGGTATAGGGCTGCTCCTCGTGGAGGATCTCCTGGTAGCGCTGGTACATGGCGATGCGTTTTTTCGGATCGAATTCGCGGCGGTAGTCCTCGAGGATCTTGTCCACCTCGGCGTTGGCAAAACCGATGTGGTTCGAGCCCCGTCCCGCTGATTGGGAGGAATGCCAGATCTGGTAGTTGTCGGGCGGGAAGCGCATGCTGCCGGTCCAGCCCAGCACCACGGCGGCAAAATCCTGGCCTTTGACCCGCTGCAGCAAGATGGACCAGTCCAACTCGCGCACCTGGCAGTTGATGCCGGCGTCCTTCAGCTCGTTCTGCAAGATGAGGGCCACGTCCTTGCGCAACTGGTTGCCCGAATTGACCAGGATCTCGAAGGAAAAGGGCGTCTGTTTGCCGTCGATGTTTTTGTCGAGGATGCCGTCCCCGTCGCTGTCGGACCAGCCGGCCTGGGTCAGCAACTCGGCGGCGCGCTCCGGGCTGTAGGGGTAGGGCTTGAGATTGTTGTTGTACTCGGGGCGAAACTTGTGGATCGGGCTCTCGATGGTCTCGCCCAACCCGAAAAGCAGGCTGCGGATCATCTCCTCGCGGTTGGTGAGGCAGGTCATGGCCTGGCGCACCAGCTTGTCGCGGAAGATGGGGTGCTGGTTGTTCCAGCCGACATAGGCGTAGCCACTCGAATACTCGATGCCTTTGAGGAAACGCTGGTTGAAGTCGGACGACCAGCTCTTTTCCTTGAACTCCAGGGGCTGCAGGGTGTGCATGTCGAGCTGGCCGTTGGTCAGCTCGATAAAGGCGGCATCCATGTTGTTGATGATCTTGAAGACGATCTTGTCCACGTACCCGGTGGGCGGCAAACCCTCCTTGCCTTTGCCCCAGTAGTTGGCGCTGCGGGTGAGCACCACCTTCTGCTGGGTGACCACGTCCCGCTCGGGGTCGGCGATCAGGTAGGGCCCCGAGCCCATCAGCTTGCGGTTGAAGTTCTGGTTGAACTGCTCGGCGAACTTCTTCACCGCCGCCGCGTTGGGTCCCTGCTCCCAGGAGCCGTCCACCAGGCTGCGCAGGGGCACCGGCGCCATCAGCCCCTCGGGGTCGTAGAAATGCCGGGGCAGGATCTCAAACCCCCCCAGCATCATGTCGTTGCGAAAGTACGGCTCGCTGCACAGGAAGGTGATGCGGTACTCTCCATCCAGCCGCACATCCTTGACCGCCTCGTAGTAGTTGCGCAGATGGGCCGCCATCACCTGGGGGTTCTGGATCACCTTCATGCTGAAGAGCACGTCGGCGGCGGTGAGTGGGTGGCCGTCGGCGAATTTCACGTCCGGCCGCAGCTCAAAGGTATAAGACAGTTTGTCGGCCGAGATGGTCGGATAGGCCTTGGCCACCAGTCCCTTGAGTGCATAGGGCGGCTCGTTGTCGGGATAGAGCAGCGACTCGAAGACAAAGCGGTGGATGGACGAGGCCCCCGCATCGGTCGAGGTGTAGGGGTTGAGGTTCTCCGGATCGGAGAGCATGTGCTCCACCATCCAGTCCCCGTACTCGGGCGCCGCACCCTTGGGCTGGCGCAGGGGCGCCGGGGTGGTGCCGTCGAGCACCACGATGTCGCGGGTGCCGGACAGAATGGCCTGCACCTTGCTCCAGACCTCATCCGCCCCAGCCGAGACGGCCAGCGCCCCCAGGGCGGCCAGAGCCCAGAATGCACTCGTCTTCTTCATCACCCTCATCTCCTCAGACCACAGTCAGCCAGCCGCGGCGATCCTCGACCTCGGCATTGACCACCTTGAAGAAGGCATCCTGCAGGCGGCGGGTGACCGGTCCGCATTTGCCGCTGCCGATGGGGATCAGGTCGATGGCCCGCACCGGGGTGATCTCGGCGGCCGTGCCGGTGAAGAAGACCTCGTCGGCGATATAGAGGAACTCGCGCGGAATGGCCCGCCGCTCCACCCGCATGCCCAGTTCTTCGGCCAGGGTGATGACCGTGTGCCGGGTGATGCCCGGTAGGATGGAGAAATGCGAGGAGGGGGTGTAGATGACCTCGTTTTTGATGGCGAAGATATTCTCCCCGCTGCCCTCGCTGACCATGCCGTCGGTGCCCAGCACGATGCCCTCGTCGTACCCGTTCAGCTTGGCCTCCATCTTGACCAACTGCGAGTTGAGGTACTTGCCGCCGGCCTTGGCCAGGAAGGGCAGGGTGTTGGGGGCCACCCGGTTCCACGAGGCGGTGCACACCGAAACCCCCTTCTCCAGCGCCTCGGGCCCCAGGTACTGGCCCCACTCCCACACCGCGATCACCGAATCCACCGGGCAATCGAGGGGATTGACCCCGCGCGAGCCGTAGCCGCGGAAAACCACGGGCCGGATATAACACTCCTTGAGCTTGTTGACGCGGATGGTCTCCAGCGAGGCGGCGCACAGTTCTTCGCGGGTGTAGGGGATATCCATGCGATAGATCTTGGCCGAGTCGAAGAGGCGGTTGATGTGGTCCTGCAGGCGGAACACCGCCGGCCCCTTGCGGGTATTGTAGCAGCGGACCCCCTCGAAGACGCTGGAGCCATAGTGGACCACATGGGATAACACATGGATCTTGGCGTCGTTCCAGGGAACCAGTTTGCCGTTGAACCAGATCTTCTCACTTTCCATCGGGGCGCTCTCCTCGGACGGTTTTAGGGTCCCCCTGGCGGGGGTTTTCAGATTTACAGGGTCTTTTTCAGGGCAATCCTGAAGCTGTCAAAATCCCGGCCCGTGCTCGCGCCGGCCGCTGCTTTGCAGTCTTCCTGGTGCGCGCGGCTCACCCCCAGGGTGATGCTGGTCGAGACCTCCGACTTGGGGTCGTCGGACTTGCCGTTGTAATTGAGATTCACGCCCAGCGTGCGGTGCCGGCTGCAGCGATTCAACAGCCGCTCCTCCCGGCCCTGCCGGTACTCGTAGGCCCACTGCCGGTCCACGCGGTAACTGTAATTGGACCCCAGGGACACCGCCTTGGCCAGGCTATAAGACAATCCGCCGCTGAGGGTATGGTCGGCGTCCTCCTCCTTGACCAGTTGCGACTGGTCTTCGACGACCAGCAGACCGAAATCCTCGGCGGTATAGGCGTAGCGGCCGTTCAGCTGCAGGGCGTCGAAGAAGCGCCGCTGCACGCCATGGCTCATGCCCCAGCCCCGGCGGATATTGCTCTTGCGGTTCTCCGGCCGGCTGTAGAGCAGCCGGTCGAAATCAAAAACCGTGCGCCGCGCCGAGATATCGAAGCTGTGGGTGAAAGAGGCCCCCAGGCGCTCGTAGCGGGTGCCGACGTTCAGCTTCAGGTCCCGGTTGCGCGAGTTGTCGCTGGCGCTGCGGGCGTCGAGGTTCACCTTGTGTGAATAGTTGTTGGTCAACTCCGCGTCCAGATCGAAGCCGCTGGCGAATTTGCCGCTGTACTTCAGCCGGGTATTGCTGGTGAAGGTGTCGCGGTTCTGCTCCGCGGCGCCGGGGTTGTCGTCCCGGCCGGTGCTGGCCTGGCTGGAAAACTCCACGCTGTGGTCCTCCCGCACCTGCCAGCCCAGCCGGCCGCTGAGCGACATATCGGTGCTCTGCCGGTCGTCCGTGGAATCGCGGAAGGTCTCCCCGCTGGGCAACTCCACCTCCAGCCGGCGGGCGTCATCGACGTCGTACTTGAACGAGGCGCTGCTGGTCAACCAGTCGACGATCTTGCCCGACACGCTGGTGCTGAGGTTCCACTTCCGGTTCTCATGGCCCTTGGCGAAGAACTGGTTGCGCGGGTCGTTGTCGGCATTGGCGGTATTGGTATTGCGGCTCTCGTTGAATCCGGCCCGGCCATTGAGATCGAAGCGCCCCAGCTTCAGGGAAAGGTCGGACGAGAGGCTGGTTCCCTCGGTAAGGGACAGTTCGGCCACCACCGCCGTGTCCCGATGCACCGCCTCCTCGGTTGCCGTCTCGCTGATCTTGGCCCGGGTCACACCCAGCTCCGACCGGTTCTGCGACAGGCTGAAATTGGTGCGCAGTTGGTGCGGAAAGACATAACCCAGGTTCATGCTCAGGCTCTCGTTGCGGTCCTTGTTGTTCTTCAGGGTGTTGTCCCGCTTCGACACACTCAGCGAGGAGTTCAGCTTTTCCCCCTTCACCTCCAGATCCGGCGACACCCGCAGGGAGGCGTTGTACTGCACCCCCTTTTCCTCGATGGTGCTGTCGATCTTGGCGCGGCTGGCCCGCCGGGCAGTGATCGCCCCCGGCGTCACACTGGCGCTCAGGCTGCGGAAAGCCCCACTCTGGAGCGGTTTGTACTGAAAGCTGAACCCGTAAGTCTGGCTGCGAATCTTCTGCTTCTGCAGGGTGGAACTGCGGCTCGAGGCACTGGCCTGGATACCGATCGATGCCCGCGGCCCCAGGATGGGATAGTTGACCGAGGACCGCACCGAGGCGTTGTCCTGCCAGACGTTTGCACCGTCCCGCTGGTCGAGGGTATACCCCAGATCGGTGGAAAGCGAAATCCGCATCGAATCCGCCCCGGAGGACAATGCCACGGGAAAAGCCCAACTCATGCTGGGCAGGCTGGGTTGCCAGCTCAAGCGATCGCTGCTCTTGCTGAAGTTCAGGCTGTACGACTCGCCGGTAGCCCCCGTGGCAGCGGCCAGGACCACCGCCAGGACCAGCAGGCAGTTCACCGGGCGCATGGCTCAGGCCTCCGCGGTGTTCCGGGCCCCCGAAAAAGCGTCGCTGAGACGGCCGAACTCCTCCAGGCTCAGGGTCTCGGGCCTTCGGGTCAGATCGATGCCCGCAGCGGCGGCCAACTCCTCCAGCCCCTCCCGCTGGCCATCGCCCATGCCCAACAGCGAGTTGCGCAGCATCTTGCGCCGCTGGCCAAAGGCGGTGCGCACCAAACGCCCGAAAAGTTTCTCGTCCTGCACCGGGTAACGCGCCGGCTCGAACTCGACCTCCACCACCGTGGAATGGACCTGGGGCACCGGCCTGAAGGCGCCGGGGGCCACCTGGATGCGGGTATGGACCTGGGCGCGCATGCTCAGGAGCACCGTCAACAGGCTGTAGTCTTTGGTGCCCGGCCTCGCCGCCAGGCGGCGCGCCACCTCCTGCTGCACCATCAGCACGGCGCTGCGGATATGGTCGGCCCGCTCCAGCATGCCAAAGAGCAGCGGTGCGGTGATATTGTAGGGCAGGTTGCCCACCACCAGCAGCCGTTCCCGGCCCTCCTCGCGCAGCAACTGCGCCAGGTCCAGGTCGAGCACATCGCCTTCGATCAGGCGGAAGTCAGGGCCGGTCAGGCGTTGGCGCAGGTACGCGACCAGATCCCGGTCGATCTCCACCGCCACCAGGCGCCCGCCCCGGGCCGCCAACCTCTGGGTGAGCACCCCGCGGCCCGGACCGATCTCCAGGACCAGGTCTCCGGGCTGGGGCCGCACCAGGGCCACGATGCGGTCGGCGATGGACTGGTCGGCCAGAAAGTGCTGGCCAAAACGCTTGCGCGCACGCGGCAGCTGGCCGGTACTCATGCTCTGGCTTTTGCCTGACTGCCCTGGCGCAACTGCCGCCACAGTTCGGCCAGCACCAGCGGAACGTGCACATTGCGCCCCAGACAGCGGAAACCCCGATCGAGTTCCACCGCCAATTCCTCGACCCGTTCCACCGGCAACTTCGCCTGCAGTTGCTGGAGGAGTTCCAGCCGATCGGTGCGCGCCACATCACCGGGCCGCTGGCAGGAGAGCAGAAACACGTCGCGCAGATAGTGGCTGCTCAGGGACAGGAACTGCTCCAGCCGCAGCCGGTCGGTGCTCAACTCGTCCACCAATTCCCAGTACACTCCATCCTGACCTTCGACCCCGGCCTGCAAAAACCGCTCTACCTGCCCACTGATGCCGTCCAATTCGCCGGCAGCCACCTGCCTGGCCCGCTGCAGACTGCCCTCCCCAAGACGGGCAGCCACGCCGGCCCGCTGCGGCTCGACCCCCTCCTGCTCCAACTGGGCGGCCAACAAATCCTGCCCCAGGCGCTGCAGGGGCAGGCGCTGGCAGCGCGACACCACCGTGGGCAGCAAGCGCTGCGGGGCCGAGGAGACCAGGATGAAACAGGCGTGCCCGGGGGGTTCCTCTATAACCTTGAGCAAGGCGTTGGCCCCGGCCGGGTGCATACACTCGGCTTCGAAGATCAGCGCCACCTTCCAGGGCGCCTCTGCCGGCGCATAGCTCAGTTCGCGCTGCAGGGCCAGCAGATGTTTTTTGGGAATATTGATGCGGCTGCGGGTGAGCGAAAGCTCCTGCTCCAGGTATTCCCGGGCAGGCGGCCTGACTTCGGCCCATACCTCGTCCCAGGGAGGAGATTGGCGATCCTCCTCCTCTTTTTTCTTTAGCGGCAGCAGAACACACAGATCCGGGTGGGCCAGTTCGGCCATCTTGCGGCAGGGGACACAGCGCCCGCAGGCCACCTCGCCCCCAGCCTGACAATTCAGCGCCATGGCCAGTTCGAGGGCCAGGAAGCGCTTGCCGATGCCGGGAGGGCCGCTCACCAGCACCGCGTGCGGCACGCGCCCGTGCCGCAGCCAGGCAGAAGTCAGGGCCTTGGCGCGGTCTTGGCCGCAAATGCGCGCATAGGACAAGGAGGGGCTCCCTAGTGGGCCTTCAGTTGCGATGGACCAGGCTGGTGTCGCTGTCCTTGTCGAAGAAGTGGGCCTTTTCGATCTCCACGGCCAGCTTCACTTCCTGATCGACCACCGGCATGTGCAGGGGATCGACGCGGGCGACAAATGAGGTCTTGCCAGTGGTCAGATAGAGGAACACCTCGCTGCCCATGGGCTCCACCACCTCGACGCGGGCGGTGATCTGCACCGTGTTCATACTGCCGCCCAGGGTGGCCGGGTCGTGGATATCCTCCGGGCGGATGCCGAAAATCACCTCTTTGCCGGTGTGCTGGCTCAGCCACTGGTCGTAGCTGGCCGGCAGGGGAATACGCACATTGCCTTCGTCGAAAACCAGGCCGCCGTCCCTGACCAGGCTGCCGGGAATGAAGTTCATCGCCGGGCTGCCGATGAAGCCGGCGACGAACTGGTCCACCGGGTTGTTGTACAGGTTGAGCGGAGTGTCGATCTGGTGGATGCGGCCGTCCTTCATCACCACGATGCGGTCGCCCATGGTCATGGCTTCGGTCTGGTCGTGGGTCACGTAGATCATCGTCGCCCCCAGGCGCGAGTGCAGCTTGCTGATCTCGGTGCGCATCTGCACCCGCAGCTTGGCGTCGAGGTTGGACAGGGGCTCGTCGAAGAGAAAGACCTTGGGTTTGCGCACGATGGCCCGCCCCACCGCCACCCGCTGCCGCTGGCCGCCCGAAAGGGCCTTGGGCTTGCGCTCCAGCAACTCCTGGATGCCGAGGATATCGGCCGCCTCGCGCACCCGGGCGTCGATCTCCTCCTTGGGGTATTTGCGCAGCTTCAGGCCGAAGGCCATGTTCTGGTACACGGTCATGTGGGGGTAGAGCGCGTAGTTCTGGAAGACCATGGCGATATCCCGATCCTTGGGCGGGATGTCATTGACCAGCACCCCGTCGATATATATCTCACCGCTGGTGATCTCCTCCAAGCCGGCCACCATCCGCAAGGTGGTGGACTTGCCACATCCGGAGGGCCCGACCAGGACCACGAACTCCTTGTCCTTGATCTCGATGTTGGCGCCATCCACTGCCACCACGTTTTTGTCATAGACCTTGCGCACGCTCTTGAGGACTACTTCGGCCATGGCCTCCTCCTGCCCGGGTTGACAATCACGATAACTCGCGATGCATGACCAGTCCGTCTTCCACCGGCCGGGTATAAAATCGCTCCAATCGCCCCACCTCCCTGAAGCCCCAATTGCGGTACAGGCTGAGGGCGGCCCGGTTGCTGGTCCGCACCTCCAGCCGGCATGCTCGGCAGCCCCGCTGGCCGGCCCAACCCAGCAACTCCTGCAGCAGGCGCCCACCCCAACCCTGGCGGCGCCAGGCGGGAGCCGTGGCCAGGCTGGCCAGATGGAAACATCCCTCCGCCACCTGACCCAGGCCATAGCCGATCAACTCGTCTCCCACCCATACCCCCAAACAGAGCCCCTCCTCCTCCTGCACCAGCCAGCCCAGTTCCTCCACCGACCACGGATTGGCAAAGGACATCTGCTCGATGGCCCTCACCGCCCCCAGGTCTTCCCCTTGCAGCAAGGCAAACCGGGTTGGCGCTAGTGCAGTGCCCTCGGCCATGGCGGCAGCACAACCCATACTCGGCCTCCCGGTTTCAGACTCCAACCCCCGGCCCGCGCAGGTATTCGGGCTCCACCGACGCCAGGTCCGCCACCTCTCCGGCTTCGAGCCTGGCCAGGGCCAGCCAAGCCAGCGCCCCGGCCTCGGGCCGGGAACAGGGGAAAGGCGCCTGCCGGGCCTGAGCACAGGCCGCCACCAGATCCTGGTAGGCCAGCACGCCATCCCCGGTAAAAAGGGTGGGAATACCCGCCCGCTCCGCCAGCAGCGCCTGAGGAACCAGGGCCCGCGGCCCCTCCAGCAGGCGGGGCCGGCCAGCGCTGGTATCGTACAAAGCGGTGTATACCTCGCCTTTGCGTGCGTCCAGCATGGGGCAGACCGGGCACAGCGCAAAGGGCAGGCGAGCGGCCAACACCTCCAGAGTCGAGATGGTCACCAGGGGCAGGTCGCGAGCCAGGCAGAACCCTTTGGCCGCGCTCAGGCCCAAGCGCAGGCCGGTGAAGGAACCCGGGCCGATGGTCACGGCGATGGCGCTCAGCTGGTCGAAGGTGCAGGCGGCTACCTTGAGGGCGTCTTCCACCTCGAGGAAAAGCCGCTGGCCGTGCTGCAGCCCCACGTCGAAGTACCGGCTGACCAGGGTGCGCTCCCCGTCCACCAAAGCCACACTGCCGGCCGGGGTGGCCGTGTCGAAAGCAAGAACCAACGGCCCCTTCACAGCAGATTCAGCTGCGGCCCTTCGGGCAGCGCCTTTCCCAGGTGTTCGTACGCCCGCGCCATGGCCTGCCGCCCCCGGGGGGTGCGCTTGAGGAAACCCTCCTTGATCAGGTAAGGTTCGTAGACCTCTTCGAGGGTTTCCTCGTCCTCGCCGATCACCGCCGCTAGATTGCTCAGGCCCACCGGCCCACCGTTGAACTTGTCGATGACCGCCCGCAGCAACTTGATGTCGATCTCGTCCAGACCGGTGGCGTCGACGTTGAGCAGGTCGAGGGCCTTGCCCACCACCGGCGCGTCGATGGTGCCGTCGCCCTCCACCTGGGCGTAGTCGCGCACCCGCCGCAACCAGCGTTTGGCCAATCGCGCCGTGCCCCGCGAGCGCCGGGCGATCTCCGCAGCCCCCTGTTCATCGACCCGGAACTTGAGCAGGCGGGCGTCCCGCCTGACGATCTGGGCCAGTTCTTCCACCGTATAATAATCGAGGTACCCGGTGATCCCGAAACGCGCCCGCATGGGTGAGGTCAACAACCCCTGCCTGGTGGTGGCGCCTACCAGGGTGAAGGGTTCGAGGGGGATGTTCACCGAACGGGCCTGCGGCCCCTGATCGATCATGATGTCGATGCGGTAGTCCTCCATCGCCGAGTAGAGATACTCCTCCACCACCCGATTGACCCGGTGGATCTCGTCGATGAAAAGTACGTCCCGCGCCCCGA
The DNA here is from genome assembly GCA_020852055.1 of Candidatus Latescibacterota bacterium. Lineage (GTDB taxonomy): Bacteria > Latescibacterota > UBA2968 > UBA8231 > UBA8231 > SICG01. The sequence continues at coordinate 8,784 of JADZBP010000077.1, read as the reverse complement.
GGTTGGTGAGCACCCCGACCAGATCCCCCGGCCTTTCGAGCAAGGGCCCCGAGGTTGGGTGGATCTGCACCCCCAACTCGCGGGCAATCACATAGGAGATGGTAGTCTTGCCCAACCCCGGCGGCCCGTAGAGCAACACGTGATCCATGGCCTCGCCGCGCTGCTTGGCCGCCTCGATACCGATCCGCAGCTGTTCCTTGACCTTGGCCTGGCCCATCATCTCGTCTAGCGAGCTGGGGCGCAGGGCCTGGTCGAACTCCCGCTCCTCTCCGTCTGCCTGCGGTTCCACGATTCGGGCTGCCATCTTTGGCCTGCTCGGGGCTTCAGCGTTCCTGGAGGGCGCGCTTGATCAGTTGCTGCACACTCAGATCCGAACCTTCTTTCTCGACCACCCGCTGCACGGCCTGGCGCGCTGCCAGCGAGGTGATGCCCAGCGCGCTAAGGGCCAGCACCGCTTCCTCTATCGCCCGGGGCGGCGCCGGAGCGCCGGGCGCCACTGCCGCACCAGCCAGCTGGACCCTGTCCTTCAACTCGATGATCACCCGCTCGGCGGTCTTCTTGCCGATGCCCTTGATCCCGGTCAGTTCCCGCACCCGCTCGTGGAAGATCGCCTCCTGCAAGTCCCGCACCGCCATGCCCGAAAGCACGGTCTGCGCCAGCACCGGGCCGATGCCCGAAACCCCGATCAGCATGCGGAACATCTCGCGCTCGGCCTCGTCGGCAAAACCGAAGAGATCCTGGCGGTCTTCGCGCACATGGTGATGGGTCAGGAGTTGCACCTCGGCCCCGGCGGCAGGCAACTGCCCATAGGTAGCCAGGGAGATGGCCAGCTCGTAGCCGATCCCGCCGGCCTCCACCACCGCCCGGGTCGGCGCCTTGTCCACCAACCGGCCCCGTACGTACGTGATCATCGTTTGACTACCCGTTGCAAGAGGGCTTCCACCTCGGGCCGGCGCCGTGTCGATGGCGGCGGCAGGTGGCGCCCCGGCTGGAAACAGTGGCACAGGGCGATAGCCAACGCATCCGAGGCATCGAGGGGCCGGGGCAATTCCTTGAGCGCCAGCAGGCGGCAAACCATGAAACGCACCTGTTCCTTGGTGGCCCGCCCATGCCCAACCACCGCCTTCTTCACCTCGGCCGGCGGATAATGGGCCACCGGATGGCCGGCCTTGCGGGCCGCCAGCAGGATCACCCCGCGGGCCTGGCCCAGCTTGGCGGCAGCATCGGCATCCTTGCCGAAAAAGGTACTCTCCACCGCCACCGCATCAGGGGTACATTGGGTCAGGAGTTGGACCAACTGGTCATAAATAAAAACCAGCCTGTCCTCAAAGGCCAAGCCGGCGCCGGGGCGTATGCAGCCGCAGTCCAGATAGCGGTACTGGCGCTGCCGCACCTCCTCAATCAGTCCATAGCCGGTACTGGTGCTGCTGGGATCGATGCCGAGAACGATCAAAGCGCTCCATAGAGCTGGAGAAAGAAACCAGGGGGTGGGTCAGGCCGATTCCAGCAGTTTCTGCAGATCCTCATCCGGCATATCGAAATTGGAGTACACCTTCTGCACGTCGTCGTTCTCCTCGAGCGCTTCAAGCAGATTGATGATGGACTCCACGTCCTTCGATTCCACCGCCAGCATGTTCTGCGGCAGCCAGGCCAGCGAGGCCTGGTTGCTGGCGACCTGCTTTTCCTCGAGGGCTTGTTTCACTGCCTCGAAACTCGGCAGCGGGGACACGATCTCGTGGACCTCGCCCCCGTCCTGTATATCCTCGGCCCCGGCGTCGAGCACCAGCAGCATCAGATCGTCCTCGCCGATGGCATTCTTGTCGACCTCGATGACCCCTTTCTGGGCGAACATCCAGGCCACCGACCCCTTCTCCGCCAGGTTGCCGTTGTACTTGCTGAAGATGTGGCGAACGTCGGATACCGTGCGGTTCTTGTTGTCGGTGAGTCCCTCGACGATGACCGCCACGCCACCTGGCCCGTAGCCCTCGTAGAGCACCTCCTCGTAAACCACCCCTGGCTCCTCACCCGTGCCTCTGCGGACCGCCCGTTCGATAGTGGCGTTGGGCATATTCGCAGACCTGGCGTTCAGGATCGCGGTGCGCAACCGGGAGTTCCCCGACTCATCGCCACCGCTGCGGGCCGCCACGGTGATTTCCTTGATCAGCTTGGTGAAGAGCTTGCCCCGCTCCGCATCCTTGGCCCCTTTTTTCCTCTTGATCGTACTCCATTTGGAGTGGCCTGACATATCTGGTACTCTCCCTGCGCGACGCGGTAAATTTGGGGAAAATCTATGAAAATGTATCACAATTCCAGGGCCAAGGCAAGAGAAGCGCCGCCGCGCTGTGCCTGGAGAAACACCCGAAAAAAAGAGGAGCCCCCCCGCGTCGGCGAGGGCGCTCCCAGGTGTTGCGCGGTCCGGTGGATCAGGCGGCCGGGCGTTTGGTCTCCGCCAGGACGCGATCGACGATGGCCGCAGGCACTTCCTCGTAACGCTCGAACTTCTGGGCGTGCATTCCTCGGCCCTGGGTCATCGAGCGCAGGGCGGTGGCATAGCGGTCGATCTCGGCCAGAGGGGCCTCGGCGTGGATGATCTGGTGATGCTCCTCGGTGTCCATACCGCTGATGCGGCCGCGACGCGCCGAAAGGTCGCCCATCACGTCGCCCATATATTCTTCAGGCACGGTGATACTCAGGCTATAGATAGGCTCAAGCAGGATGGGTTTGGCCTTGAGAAATGCGTCTTTGAACGCCAGTGACGCGGCGATTTTGAAGGAGACTTCGTCCGAATCGACGTCGTGATACTTGCCATCATACAGCGTCACCGCGACATCAACCACCTGACAGGCCGACAGCGGCCCCTCGCCCAACGACTCCAGCAACCCCTTCTCGACGGCCGGAATGAAGTTGTGGGGAATGGCCCCACCCACCACTTCATCGATGAACTCGAAACCCTCTCCCCGAGCCTTGGGCGCGATGCGCAGGGATACCTCGCCAAACTGCCCGCGCCCGCCACTCTGCTTTTTGTGGCGATAGTGGCCTTCGGCCCTGCCCTTGATAGTTTCCCGGTAGGGGATCTTGGGGGCCTCGATATTGACCTCAACGCCAAAACGCGCCTTGAGTCGCTGGAGCAACGTGCTCAGGTGGATATCTCCCTGGGTCAGGAGCAGGGACTGGTGAACCTCGCCGTCGAACCTGAAAACGAAGCTCGGATCCTCCTCATGGAGTCGAGCCATCCCTAGCGCCAGGCGATCCTCGCCGCCTTTCTCTTTGGCCGAAACTGCCACCCGAATAAGCGGCTCGGAAAAGCCAACCACCGGCAGTACCACCGCTTTGCCTTTGCCACAGAGGGTGTTCCCTGTATGGGTGTCCTTCAGCTTCACCAGTGCCACGATATCGCCAGCCTTGGCCTCGGTTACCTCGGTGCGGCCATGGCCGTTTAGCTGAAAGATCTGACCGATACGCTCAGTGGCATTTTTGGCGGAATTGATCACCTCGTCCCCGGGCTTGAGCCGACCGGCGAAAAGGCGCAACAGGGTCAACTCACCCACGTGCTGCTCACCCACGGTCTTGAAGACAAAGGCCACCAGTGGCGCCTCGGCCTTGGCCTCCAACTGGACGACAGATCCGTCCTGAACGACCTGCAAGCTGACGGCCTCCTCAGGTGAAGGGCAGTACTGCACCAGGGTATCCAGCAGGCGGTCGGCCCCTACACTGTTGTATGCGTCGCCAAAACAGAGAGGGAACAACTGCGCTTGCACGACCGCCCGACTCAGCCCCGCAGCCAATTCTTCCGGGGTCAGTTCGCCCTCGCTGAAATACTTCTCCATTAGCATCTCGTCGGTCTCGGCAACCGCCTCCACCAATTGCTGGTGAAGTTCATTGGCCCGCGCCTCGAACTGGGCGGGTACTGCTCCCTGCTCCGAGGCACCGTTGGCATAGGTGAACAACCGCATCTGGACCAGGTCGATCAGTTGGTTGAAGCCAGGTCCAGGATTCACCGGCAACTGTAGCGGCACCACCTGCCGACCCAACCGGTCCTTCAGTTGCGCCTGCAACTCTTCGAGATCCAGATCTGTGTGGTCCAGCTTGTTCGCAAAAACCAGGCGGGGCAGTTTGGCCTCCTGGGCCAAGCCCCAGGCACGTTCCGTACCGATCTGCGCCCCAGACGGTGCATCAACCACCACCACCGCGGCATCCACTGCTCGCAATACCGACTGCGTCTCGCCGAAAAAATCCGCATAGCCCGGTGCATCGAGAATATTCAGCAGGTGGCCGTTCCACTGACAGTTGAGCACGGTCGCCGTCAACGAAATCTTGCGCTCAACCTCTTCCTTGGTGTAGTCGGAAACCGTTGTCCCATCTTCGACCCGACCCAATCGTTTGAGCTGACCGGCGGCGAAAAGCATGGCCTCGGCCAGCGCCGTCTTACCAGCTCCGCTGTGGCCGGTCAAAGCGACATTTCTGACTTGAGCGGTGTTATACGCCACGTGTATCCCCTCCGAAAATCAAAACCGCTGCAGGTTATTGGGAACCATCGCGCCAGAGGCGCGCATTGCGGCTTAAGTTACACCGATGCCTAGTGCATGTCAACACAGACCAAAAAAAAAGGACCCATCCATTAGGATGGGTCCACCGGGTGAAGCAAAATTAAAAATCCGGCAGCGTCCTACTCTCCCACCAGGTGTCCCCAGCAGTACCATCGGCGCAGGAGGGCTTAACTTCTCTGTTCGGAATGGGAAGAGGTGTTTCCCCTCCGCTATAGCCACCGGAAAATTAAGTTATCGAATACAGATCTGTACTGAAGAGCTACCTAGTCTAGTTGAGTCTCTCCGAGAAACTCAAAATACCGTAGGAAGATTATGATCGGTCAAGCCTCACGGCCAATTAGTACTGCTCAGCTCCACGCATTACTGCGCTTCCACTTGCAGCCTATCAACCTCGTAGTCTACGAGGGGCCTTTAGGTGGGTTACCCCACGGGATATCTAGTTTTGGAGTGGGCTTGACGCTTAGATGCATTCAGCGTTTATCCCTTCCGAACGTAGCTACCCAGCGATGCTCCTGGCGGAACAGCTGGTACACCAGAGGTCCGTCCATCCCGGTCCTCTCGTACTAGGGACAGATCTCCTCAAATATCCTACACCCACGGCGGATAGGGACCGAACTGTCTCACGACGTTCTGAACCCAGCTCGCGTATCGCTTTAATGGGCGAACAGCCCAACCCTTGGGACCTTCTCCAGCCCCAGGATGCGATGAGCCGACATCGAGGTGCCAAACCGCGCCGTCGCTATGAGCGCTTGGGCGCGATAAGCCTGTTATCCCCGGAGTACCTTTTATCCGTTGAGCTTCGGCGCTTCCATGTGCAACCGTCGGATCACTAACCCCTACTTTCGTACCTGCTCGACTTGTAGGTCTCGCAGTCAAGCTCCCTGTATGCGTTTACACTCTACGCGCGATTACCGACCGCGCTGAGGGAACCATTGGGCGCCTCCGTTACCTTTTAGGAGGCGACCGCCCCAGTCAAACTACCCACCTGGTACTGTCCCCGATCCTGATTCAAGGACCAAGGTTAGAATCTTAACAAAACAAGGGTGGTATTTCAACGACGGCTCCATGGAGACTGACGTCCCCACTTCAAAGCCTCCCACCTATCCTACACATGCAGTGTCAAAATCCAATGCCAGGCTATAGTGAAGGTTCACGGGGTCTTTCTGTCCTGCCGCGGGTATCCAGCATCTTCACTGGAACTACAATTTCACCGAGTCCCTCGTTGAGACAGCGGCCAAGTCGTTACACGATTCGTGCAGGTCGGTTTTTGGCCGACGAGGAATTTCGCTACCTTAGGACCGTTATAGTTACGGCCGCCGTTTACGGGAGCTTCAATTCGGAGCTTCGCCTTGCGGCTAACCCCTCCTTTTAACTTACCCGCACCGGGCACGTGTCAGTCCCTATACTTTGCCTTACGGCTTAGCAGAGACCTGTGTTTTTGGTAAACAGTCGCCCAGCCCGATTATCTGTGGCCTCTTTGGGCTCCACCCGCGAGGGGCTTCACCTACTCAAGGCATCCCTTCTTCCGAAGTTACGGGATCATTTTGCCGAGTTCCTTAACGAGGGTTCTCTCGCTCACCTTTGGATACTCTCCTCATCTACCTGTGTCGGTTTGCGGTACGGGCACCTGCGGTGCTAACATAGAGGTTTTTCTCGGCAGTATGATTAGGGTCAGTTTATGCTGCTGAGCAGCTCCCCATCACCTCTCGGAGTAGTGGTCGCTCGGATTTGCCTGAGCAACCCTCCTACGGGCTTGGACCAGCATTTCCAGTCGCTGGCTGACCTTTCACTCCTGCGTCACCCCATAGCTCAAACGCCCCGCCGGTGGTACAGGAATTTTGACCTGTTGTCCATCACCTACGCCTTTCGGCCTCGGCTTAGGTCCCGACTAACCCCAGGAGGACGAACCTGGCCCGGGAAACCTTAGATTTTCGGTGAGCAGGATTCTCACCTGCTTTTCGCTACTCATGCCGACATTATCACTTCCATCTCGTCCAGCAGACCTTGTCGGTCCACCTTCATCCTACTATGGAACGCTCCCCTACCAAACCGCACTTCGCGAACGAAGTGCGGAGTCCGCAGCTTCGGTGCTGAGCTTAGCCCCGATACATTATCGGCGCAAAACCACTCGACTAGTGAGCAATTACGCACTCTTTAAATGATGGCTGCTTCTAAGCCAACATCCTAGCTGTCTATGCAATCTCACATCCTTATGGTCACTTAGCTCAGACTTTGGGACCTTAGCTGGCGGTCTGGGTTGTTTCCCTCTTGCCTACGGAGTTTATCCCTCGCAAGCTGACTCCCTTGGAACAAGTCAATGGCATTCGGAGTTTGGTTCGGTTTGGTAACCTTGTAGGGCCCCTAGCCGATCCAGTGCTCTACCTCCACGACTCTTGCCAAGAGGCTAGCCCTAAAGCTATTTCGGGGAGAACCAGCTATCTCTAGGTTTGATTGGCCTTTCACTCCTACCCACAGTTCATCCGAGAATTTTTCAACATTCACCAGTTCGGACCTCCACGAGATGTTACTCCCGCTTCATCCTGACCATGGGTAGATCACCTAGCTTCGGGTCTACTGCATGCAACTCAAGCGCCCTATTCAGACTCGCTTTCGCTACGGCTTCCTTACTTAGTAAGTTAACCTTGCTGCATACAGTAACTCGCCGGCTCATTATGCAAAAGGCACGCCGTCAGGCGCCGAAGCGCCCTCCGACTGCTTGTAAGCATACGGTTTCAGGAACTATTTCACTCTCCTTCTTGGAGTGCTTTTCACCTTTCCCTCACCGGTACTATTGCGCTATCGGTCACGAGAGAGTATTTAGCTTTGGAGGATGGTCCCTCCGGATTCCTACAGGATTTCACGTGTCCCGTAGTACTCGGGAACACTGTTCGGGAAGTCGGCGGCTATTTCGTCTACAGGACTATCACCCTCTATGGTTGAACTTTCCAGAACACTTCGACTATAGCGCCGTTTTGTAACTTCCCGGTAAGGCTGTACCCTTACCCAACAGGTCCCACAACCCCGTCTGCACAACGCGCACAGGCTTTAACATACAGACGGTTTGAGCTGTTCCCTTTTCGCTCGCCACTACTAGGGGAATCGCGTTTGCTTTCTCTTCCTGGAGCTACTTAGATGGTTCAGTTCGCTCCGTTAGCTTCGCTCAGGCTATGTATTCACCTGAGGATGATGCAGCATGACCCGCATCGGGTTGCCCCATTCGGAAATCCCCGGATCAAAGGTTGTTTGCACCTCCCCGAGGCTTATCGCAGCTTACCACGTCCTTCATCGCCTTCTCGTGCCAAGGCATCCACCGTATGCTCTTAGTAGCTTGACCGAAAAATCTACCTACGATACTCTATGCTTCTGTATCGAAGAGACTCAAATACACTAGGCAGTATCTTCAGTGGCAGATCTATATTCGATTGTCAAAGATCAGAAGCCTAATAATGGTGGGACTAGGTGGAATCGAACCACCGACCTCACGCTTATCAGGCGTGCGCTCTAACCGTCTGAGCTATAGTCCCGAGCGCTTAACGCACTCTGACTGAAACCGTGAAAATCAAATAACGTGCATAGAGGTATGAATCAGAGAGGATGACCTGGGAGATGGCAGAATCCGAAGATTCCGCATGCTCCTTAGAAAGGAGGTGATCCAGCCGCACCTTCCGGTACGGCTACCTTGTTACGACTTAGCTCGAATCGCCAGCTCTACCCTCGGCGCTCCCCTCCTTGCGGTTAGGGCCACGACTTCAGGTATTTCCGGCTTTCCTAGCTTGACGGGCGGTGTGTACAAGACCCGGGAACGTATTCACCGCGGCATGCTGATCCGCGATTACTAGCAATTCCAGGTTCATGCAGTCGAGTTGCAGACTGCAATTCCAACTGAGACCGGTTTTTAGGGATTGGCTCCACCTCGCGGTATCGCAGCCCACTGTACCGGCCATTGTAGCACGTGTGCAGCCCTAGGCGTAAGGGCCATGAGGACTTGACGTCATCCCCACCTTCCTCCGGCTTATCACCGGCAGTCTCCTTAGAGTTCCCAGCATTACCTGTTGGCAACTAAGGACAAGGGTTGCGCTCGTTGCGGGACTTAACCCAACATCTCACGACACGAGCTGACGACAGCCGTGCAGCACCTGTCCAGCGGCCTTTCGGGGTCCCTGGTTTCCCGGGGATTTCCACTGGATTTCAAGCCCTGGTGAGGTTTCTCGGTTAGAATCGAATTGAACCACATGAT
>JADZBP010000076.1 GCA_020852055.1 Candidatus Latescibacterota bacterium | reverse complement strand
CCTGGGCCAGGCGGTCGCCACCGCCACCCTGCGCAACGACGACCAGCCGCCAACCCTGACCCTGTCGGTTCCCGCAACCAATGAAGGCCATCGCAGCGTCCGGCCGCTCACCTTTGTCGCCACCCTTGCCGCCCCCCTGTCGCAGACCGCCACCGTCGCCTACACCACCCTCGACGGCAGCGCCCGGGCCGACAGCGACTACGTGTCCAACAAAGGCCGGCTGACCTTCAGGCCCGGCGAGACCCGCAAGACCCTCAGTGTGGCCGTACTGGGAGACCAGGTCTACGAGCCGGATGAGACCCTTTTTCTCGTGTTCAGCGATCCGGTCAACCTCATCCTGACCACCCCCCGGGTGACCGGCACCCTGCTCAACGACGACCCCCTGCCCGCCATCACCATCGTCGACACCGCCGCCGCCGAAGGCCACAGCGGCATCCGGGCCCTGGCCTTTGCGCTGAACCTCTCCAACCCCAGCAGCCAGCCGGTCACCGTCTCCTTCACCACCCTCGGCGGCACCGCCACGGCCAGCACCGACTTTCTGACCGGCCGCGGCAAGGTGGTATTCAACCCCGGCCAGACCCGCAGAACCCTCAATGTGGGCATCAGGGGAGACCTCCTGCGGGAACCCGACGAGGCCTTCGCCGTGTTGCTGAGCGCGCCGCTCAACGGCACCCTGGGCCGGGCCCGCGCCACCGGCACCATCCGCAACGACGACGCGACGGCCAAAGCGGCGGCGATGGCCGACACCCTGGGCCTCACCGCCTTCCCCAACCCCGCCAACCCGACCACCACCCTGGCCTATAGCCTCGACGAGGATGGGCCGGTGCGGCTGACGCTCTGGGATCTGCTGGGTCAGCGGACCCGCACGCTAGTGGAAGGGTGGCAGTCGGCTGGGGTCTACAGGGCTGCGTGGGATGGCAGGGATGAACTGGGCCGGCCGGTGGGTACGGGGGTGTACCTCTACCGCCTGGAGACCGGCGGCCGGGTGCTGCAGGGCAAACTCCTGCTGGTGCGCTGAGGGGCGCCCCTCAGGCGCCCCTCCCCCTGCTCAAACCAGGGAGCGCGGGAAGCTGGTCAACTTCTCCAGCCCCTGCTCGGTGAGCAGATAGTTCTCCTCGAGGCGGATGCCCGCCTTCAGCTCCCCCCGGTACACGCCGGGCTCCATGGTGAACACATCCCCCACCTCGAAGACTGCGTCGTAATGGGGATTGAGTTCGGGGGTCTCGTGCGGGCACATGCCCAGGCCGTGGCCCAGGTGGTGAATCATGCCCTGGTAGCCTTTGCCTTTGAAGTACGCGTCGGCCTGGCGGAACAGGTCGGCGGCCTTCAACCCCGGTTTGATGGCCGCCTCCAGTTGGGGGAAGAGGCGGTCGATGTGCTCCCAGGCCTGCTGCTGCGCGGCGCTGGGGGCGCGGTCCACCGCAAAGGTGCGGCAGTTGTCGGCAAAGTACCCATGCAGCGAGGGGCCGGCGTCGAGGATGTAGAGTTCGCCGGCTTCCATACGCCGCCGCCGGGCGGCGCCGCCCAGATCGTTGGCGCGGAAATCGTTGCCGAAGTGTTCCAGGTCCTCGCCGGCGGCCTTGGTGGCTTCGGCGCGCAGGCAGGCCAGGATCTCCACCTCGTCGGCGCCGGGATGGATGGCGGCCTTGGCGGTGGCGTACATCACCTCGGCGATACGGATGGCAGCGCGGATGGCAGCGACCTCGTCGGCGTGTTTGCGCTTGCGCAGCCGGTAGATCTGCCGGGTCAGGTCCACCACCCCGGCGCCGGCCAGGGCTGCCACACAGGCTATACCCCCCCCCAGATCCGCGCCGAGCCGGGCGCCCTTGGGCAGCACCGGCGCCAGCTTCTCGGCCACCGTCTCGAACTGCCGGCTGTGCATGGTGGCGTGGTACCCACCTTCGTATTGGATGATCTGGTCGGCCGCGACCTCCTCGGGAACCCCGGCGCCAACCACACTCGCCCTGCCGTCCGCCCCGAGGTACACCGCGGCACCGTGGAAACGGCCGTGCAGAAAACCGGTGAAGTAGTACACATGTTCGCGGCGCGAGAGGATGGCCCCATCCAGTTTCTGCTCCGCCAGCACCTCCACCAGCCGTTTCTGCCTGGCGCGACACCCTTCTGCGGTGAGTTTCATACTCCTCTCCTTCTGCGAAATGCGTGAACTGCGTTGGCCTAGCCGGGCCGGGGAGCACCCCGGAGACTTTTCCCAGGGGAGTGGCCGGGAAGGGAAGTCCGCGTGGCGGGGAGATGATCCCGCAGGTCTTTCCCAGAGCTACAGTAGCTTCAGGGTAACGATAGGGCGGCGGGGAGTAGTCCCGAAGCGGATTTCGGTCCTCCAAGGGGCGCAGGATTGCGCCCCGGAGGACAGACCTCGGAGCCGGCCAGGGATGGCCGGCGAGAATGAGCGAAGGGACTGCTCCCCGACGCTACCCTCAGGTGTACTTCCGGTACTGCTCCTCCGCCTTCAGCTTCTCCATCACCTCGCGCACCCGCTGCGCCTGGTCGCGCCGGCAGACCAGCAGCGCGTCCGGGGTATCGACGATCACCAGATCCTCCACCCCCACCAGGGCGATCATCTTGCCCGGTGGGCCGTACGCCGTCACCTGACGGGCGTCGATGGCCAGCACCTGGCCCGAAAACAGATTGCCCTGCGCATCGGCCGGCAACACGTCGGTGAGGGTGCCCCAGCTGCCGATATCGCCCCACTCCAGGTCCCCCTCCAGGGTGGCCACCTTAGGGGCGCGCTCCAGGAGGGCGTTGTCCACCGCCACCGATTCCAGTTGAGGATATTCGGCGGCGATCACCTCCGCCTCGCGGGCCGTGCCCACCGCCGCCTTGATCTTCATCAGCCCCTCGTGCAGCCGGGGCTCAAAACGGGCAAAGAGGTCGAGCACCGCCGAGGCCTTCCACACGAACTGGTTGGCGTTCCACAGATAATGCCCGCTCTCGGTGTACTGCTTCGCCCGTTCGGCATCCGGCTTCTCGGTGAAGGCCTCCACCTGGTACACCGCCTCACCCTGCACCTGGTCCAGCACCGCGCCCTTGCGGATATGCCCATAACCCGTCTCCACCCGCACCGGCTTCACCCCGATGGTGAAGAGGTACTCCGGATGCCGCTGGGCCGCTGCCTCGGCCACCCGCAGCAGGCGGCAGAACTCCGCCCCCTTGCCGATATAGTGGTCCGAGCCCAGGCTGGCGATGGTGCAGCCCGGATGGCGGGCTTCCAAAAGGGCGCACTCCAGGCCCACCGCCGGCCCGGTGTTGCGCAGGGCCGGCTCGACGATCAGGTGATCGGCGGGCAACTGCGGCAACTGGGCGCGGACCAGGTCCACCATCTGCGCCCCGGTGGAGATATAGATGTCCTCGGGGCCGGCCACCGGTTCCAGGCGCTCCACCGACTCTTGTAGCATGGTGCGCGGACCGGCCAGGGCGTGGAACTGCTTGGGCTTCAGGGCGCGGCTGTAGGGCCACAGGCGGGTGCCCACCCCGCCGGCCCGAATGACGTATTTCATCCGTTTCCTCGGTCTCCGTTGAACTGCGGTGCGGCCAACAGGTACTCACATTCAGGGACCGGCAGCACCGCCACCGGGCAACCCGCCGGCACCAGCACCGTCTCGCCGGCGCGCAGTGCACACTCCACCCCCTCTGCCCGCACCTGAGCCGCCCCGCTGATCAGGGTGAGGGCGGCAAATACCGGGCTCGCCGGGTGAGCCATCGCGGTCCTGCAGGGCCCGTACCGGCGCAGGGTGAAGTGTTCGGACTCGACCAGTAGCCCGCCGGCGCCCTGCTGCCAGTCGAAAGGCGGCGGCGCGGGCTGCGCAAAATCGGTCACCGCCAACCCCTGAGCCAGGTGCAACTGGCGCGGCTTGCCGTCCAGGCCCGGCCGCTTGTAGTCGTAGAGCCTGAAGGTCAGGTCGCTGGGCTGCTGCACCTCGTAGACCAGGG
>JADZBP010000075.1 GCA_020852055.1 Candidatus Latescibacterota bacterium | reverse complement strand
TGGAGAAATATGGCGGTCTGGTTCGCGGGAGGGATTTCTACAGCCAGGTACTACCCAAGGACCATCTGCTCTATCGGACCTTCTTCGATATCCCCGGGGGGTTAGGGAGTCGATCCCTGCAAAAGGAAAATGCCGACGGCAGAGTCGTGACCAAAGTGGTGGATTGTATGGTTGGGTATTACCTCAAGGGACGGCTGGTTGGCATTGACCCAGTCGAAAGCTGGCGGTGGGTTGACCACAGCAACCCGATGAATGCCACTCATGATCTGATGTTCGCAATCAATGTCGTCATCTATGCCCTTACCCAAGAGGGCTCCCTGACCCAGCGGTTGATCCGGGCGAACTGAGCAAGGGGGCGCGCACGGTAGCCAGGAGATAACTCGCCTTCTCCGGCTCCTCTCGTTGCCCCCCTCGTTGTGAAAACACGATGGCCATCGGGAAAGCATATCGTTCAGCCAGCATCGGACCCGAACCCGTTCGCTTGCCCAGCGGAAAAAACCCGTTCTCATCGGTTTTTGGGCCAAACGGCCAGGTGTTCCACCCCACCCTGCGGCCAGTCGGAAGCCCACAAGGGGAGTGGAGAAAAAACCGTTTGGTGTCGGACTAGGTTGTCAGGTACTATTCCCGGAAGGGGGAGGCTTCGTGGTTCCACGGCACCCCCAATCCGCACAGGAAGAATGCCGATGCCCTTCGCGCTGTTGGTCGCTTTACTCTGGCTGGTTACTCCGGCCCAGGGTGAGTTCCGCTGCGCCGGCAGCCAAGGCGCCCCGACCGAAGAAGCCCTTCCTGCAGGTGTAGCCGCCAAACCCACCCGCATCGCGGCCAACACCACTGGCACCCGCCGGGCCCTGGTGCTCTTCGCCCGTTTCAAGGGCGATCCGGGCAATCCGGTGCCCTCCTGGGCCGGTGATATCTTCAACCCCGACCTGCCTGGCAGCTTCTCTCACTTCTACGACACCATGTCCTTTGGCAAGTTGCAGGTGCGGGGTGAGGTCGCACCGAGGGTGTACGAGTCCTCGCAGCCGGCCTCGGCGTACCTGGAGGACGACCAGACCCCGGAGGAGGACTTTGGCCGTTTCAGCCTGGAGATCCTGCGCCAGGCGGACCAAGACATCGACCTCGCCCAGTTTGACAACGACGGCCCAGATGAGGTACCCAACTCCGGGGACGACGATGGGGTGGTGGATGTGGTGTTCATCGTGATGGACCGCGTGCCGACGGGGTTCCTGCTTGCGGAGGCCACGGGCATCAGCAACCTGGGCTTTGATGATCCCCTGGCCACTCCCGATGCTGGGGCAAAGGGGCAGGTGATCCAAATCCACCCCACGCAGGGTACCATCCAACAGGGCCGCTTCTTCGCTGAAGCCGTGGGGTCCATCTGCCACGAGTATGGGCACCTCCTGGGCTTGCCGGATCTGTACGATACCGAGTTTTTCCGCAAACCCGGCGCGGGTCCCGAAGAGGACAGCGCCGGGGTCGGGGCCTGGTGCCTTATGGGCTGGGGAGCGACGGGCTGGAATGGCAACGATGGTCCGAACAGCTTCTGCGCCTGGAGTCGGGCGCAACTGGGATGGGCGAAGGTGGAAGAGGCCGCTCAGCCGCAGGAGGCGTTGCGCCTGGGTGACGTAGGGAAGACCGGTGATCTCTATAAGATCCCACTGGACAACAGGGAATATTTCCTACTGGAGTACCGGACGAAGGCTGGGAGCTACTACGACCGGCATCTGCCAGGCGAGGGGCTGCTAATCTGGCATATTGCCGCCCTGAAAGGCATCGTGGACCTGGCGTGTGCGGACGGAAAATGGCGGGATGCAGGATATCCGCTGGGAAGCGAACCAGATCTAAAAGCCGGCAACGACAACCTGGATTTCTGGGCGCACGACGAGCCCTACACCCAGATTCACCAGGGCAATCTGGGGGATGTAACCGATCCTTTTGATGGCGTTCAATTCCGGGATTTCACCCCGCAGACCAACCCCGCCAGCTACAGCCTGGATGGGACGCGCAGCGTGCGGATCGAGGGGATTCACCTCGAGGCTGGACAGGCAATCGCCCAGGTGCGGACCGATTCAGCCCGCCTGGAAGTAGGCGCGGTGCGCCTGCGCGATCCGGATGGCAACGGGGTATTGAGCCCCGGTGAGAAGGCTACCCTCCAGTTCTGGCTGGCCAATCCGGGAGGGCTGACCCTGCGCGGAGTGAGGGTTGTCTTGTCTACCGCGGATTCGCTGCTGCGCATTGAAGGGCCCGAAGCGCAGTTCGGCGTCGTGGAACTCGTGCCGCGTGCGCGGCTCTTGCCAGGGGAGGAATTCCCCCAGGTCTCGCTGAAGGAGGACCCCAAAAGCAACCGGCAGCTGAAAATGGCGCTGGAGGTGTTTGCCGGCGAAACCCTCCTGAACCAGCACGAATTCAACCTGCCGATCGCCTCCACCTTCCAGTGGTCAGGCCAGGTCAGGGATGAGGAGGGGAAGGGCGTGGAGGGGATCAAGATCAGGATCAGTGGATCGAGCCAATACTCGGTTACCACGGCGCGAGACGGGGCATTCCAGCTCGATCTGGTGCCAGGGTCATATTCTGTCTCTGCGTGGAATGCCACCGGTTCATTTCAGCAAAGCTTCACTTTGGACTTGGCCGCAGACCGATACTCTGAGTGGGTCCTGGATGCCACCTATCCGGTCTCTGGCACGGTCCGCGACCCCCAAGGCCAGCCCATCCCCAATGCGTCTGTCTATGCGGACATGGCAAAATCGGTCGGCAGCTACTCCTTCAGGGGGTTCGGTTATGCTCCTTCTGCCAGGGATGGCACCTATTCGCTACAGTTGGCCAAAGGCACCTACAGTATCTCGGTCACCGCCAAAGGCCTGCCTGATCAATCGCTGCTGGATGTCCGGGTGGATGGTCCCCAGACCCTGGATATCGACCTGAAAAAAGGGGTGCGCCTCAGCGTTCAGGTCGCCGACGAGCAGGGCAAAGGGCAGTCTCTATCTGCCCGTCTCTACCGGGCGCTGTATTGGGGATCGGGCCTTATGCGCTCGTCGTACCTGCAAACCGATATCGAAGGGAGAGGGTCTGCCGAGATAATCCCAGGCGCTTACCTGGCAACCTTCCCAATGTTCACCCTGTTCTTGCCGGTGTTCACGGACACGGCGGTTCGCGTTGTCCAGCAGCAAGCGGTCAGCATTATTGGTCGTGTGGAAGACGAAACTGCGGAGCCTTTCCTCAACTCCTACCTCATCTTCACCCCCCCGGCTCCTTATAACCAGAGCTGGGGAACCATCGCCGACGATGGGACCTATAGGGCCTACCTACCCCCCAGTCATAGCCAGGTGGTTTTTGGGGGAGGAGACCAAGGGCGGATGCTTCGGCAGTCAGTAGGGGAGTATACCGCAGTGAAAGATGGTGTTTTTGACGTGCAGGTGCCGCGCGGAGAGTTGGTCATCGGCCGGCTGACAGATCAGGGGGGGAAGGGACGGGCTGGTGTGGAGGTACAGGCGTTCTCCGCAGAGGCCAGAGTCGCTTACTCTGGGCGCACCCAGGAGGAGGGGGTTTTCAGACTCTACCTGCAGCCTGGCACCTACGAGCTCACGGGGATCGAGGGCACTTCGACCTTCTTTGACCTGGGGTCGGTGGACGCCCCCTTCGTGGATACGCTGGAGCTTCAGCAGCCCGCCGGAGGAAGACTCCGGGGACAAGTGGTCGACGCCCAGGGCCACCCCATTGAACAGGCCCTGGTGGTCCTCACCCGCGATGAGCGCATCTTGGCCAGAGCCTTTGCCTACTACTTCGGAGTACCCCAGTTTTTCCAGAGCGGCGGCTTGGCCGCCGCAGTCCTCAGCGGTGACAAAGGGGCGTACCTGTTGCACAGTCAGCCTGGGACCTATGATCTGATCGTCCTGCCAGCATATGGTATGGGGGTGGGCCGGCTGCTGAGAAGCGTCGAGCTTGCCGGTGAACGCACCCAGGAACTGGTCCTGTCCACCGCAGAGAGAGTCTATCAGGTATACGGACAGATCCTGGAGGAGCCGGATACGCCGGGAGGGGAGATCGTCCTGCAATTCCTCGACCCAAAGGCCGGTGTCATTGCGCAGTTCAGTGATATGGGCTTCAGGGGCTATGGGGCGGAAATCCCAGCAGGCCACTACCAGGTGCGCGCCGGCCGGCTGGGTCCGGTGGGTGGATTCCAGGAAGTCTACGAAGCCGGTTCCGTGTCCATCGACCGAGACATGCGCTGGGATATCGACCTGGCAGGCGCAACCACCGCTGTGGCCGAGGAAGAGGCGACCAGGCCGCAGGGTTTTACCCTCTCCCCCAACTACCCCAACCCCTTCAACCCGACCACCACGATCCGCTTCAGCCTGCCCCAGGCCGGCGAGGCGGAACTGGCCATTTACAACCTGCTGGGCCAGCGGGTGGCTACCCTGGTGCGCGGAGTACAAGAAGCCGGCTCCCACGTCCTCCAGTGGAACGGCCGGGACGATCAGGGGAGGGAGCTGGCCAGCGGGGTCTACTTCTACCGCCTACAGGCCGGCGCCCAGGTGGAGACTCGGAAGCTATTGTTGCTTAGGTGATGTTTTTGGTGGTCGCTTTGCTCGAAGGGCATCTTCAGCTAATACCGGGTTGCCGGCTTCGTTCGCTACGCTCACTTCGCCCAACCCTTGGCCCGTCATGCCATTTGCTTGCGCAAACGGCCTGCGCTTACGGTGGGTTCGGCAACCCGAAACGTTAGATGAAAGGCAACCAAAATCAGAGCGCGGCCATCCCTGGCCGCGCCATGTCAGGGTAGCGCGAACTTCAACCGAAGGCTGAGATGGTTAGGCCAGTGTTTTTGGGAGTTGTGGTGTTCCTGACTCTGGAGGTAGGAGTAGGGGACGCGCACATCGGTAGCCGAATCTACCCAATCTGGGAGGTTCCCGACGTGGAGCTATCGACCATCGATCTGCAGGATGGGTCGGTTGCCGAGTGGAAGGCCATCCTTGGGCCACCGACGTTGCAGGCTGCGGATTTCAGCAATAGCCCGACCATACCGTGGGATGGGTCGTATGACGCGGCCGACCTGACCTGGAGTATGTGGTTAGGCTGGAGTTCATCCACCGGCCGGCTCTATGTCGCTATCGAGAAGGTCGATAACGAGTACATGAATGAGTTTGCCCTTGGAAATCCTTTTCAGTTTCCTGGGAACGATATCATCGAATTCATGGTCGATGGGGATCACAGTGGTGGAGAATATGGCTTTGCTCCCGACTGCTGTGACACCCAGGAGGCATGGCGTCGCGTCCACGATAGTCAAGCGCAGCATTATCTGGCCATCGCTGATGCACCAGATCAGCAGCATCTTGGGTACGTGGGTTATGGGGGAGCTTCGTTCGCACCGAGTCCAGCTACCTCTTGGCCCTATGCCGATGCGGGTGGGACCTCACTTGGTAAAGGTCCTACTTCTTCAGTCATCGAATTCTTTGTCACTCCCTTCGACAGTCTGGTATGGGAGGCGCCGGAGCGTGGTAAGGTGTCCATGCTGTCGCCGGGCAAGATCATTGGCTTCGAGGTGTCGTTGCCTGATTGGGATTCTGCGGGCAGTACGACGGAGTTGATGAACTATTACACTCTTTCGCAGCAAGCATCCACGTGGCGTTATGCAGAACGATTCGTCGATGGTCGTCTCCTCGGCCCATCGAGGTCTACTGCTATAACAGCTACTTCGTGGGGACGGATCAAGGCATCATTCGGAATGACAGACGTTCAGGGATCGCGGTAGCAACGTAGTGGCTCGGGAGCACCGGGCTTGCCATCCAGGCAAGCCCGGTAGGTTGCCCTTCATCTAACACCAGTCTGTCGGCTCCAGTCGCCTCGCTCCCTCGGCCCAACCCGAAGAGGTTGGCGAGAACCGGCCCGAAACCAAGGGTACCCGTATGCACCCGCACTTTCGCACCATCGTATGGGGGTTGTGTACCCTCGGTTGCTAGATGCTGTATGCTCAGCCTTCGCCGCTGCCACTGGAGGTCGGCAATTACTGGGCCTTCGATAGGGTGCTGGGGGAGACGCGCTCGTTTGCTGGCCGGTTGGAGGTCTGTGACAAGGTGAGAGTGCTCCCCGTTTCGGCGGATACCTTCTGGAGCGATCCCCAAAAGGCCTTTGGCGACCGAGGGGATGAGTATTTCAAACTCGCCATCGCCAGGGGCGTCAGGTTGTTCCATTACGCCCCGCCGGAGACCCTCTTGGTGAACATGGATCAACAAGGGGGGATCTGGAGTCGAGGGTATATCCTCAAGAACACCATCCGTGTTGTCGTCCAGGAACAACCCTGGCTACTTGCAGTAGGTCCATGGAAGTGGGAATGCAGGTTGGATCAGGAGGACTTCGCCAATGTATATGCGCGAAAGCAGTGGATTGGCCAGGACTTTGAGTTGTCTGCGACCCATTCGGAGCTTTGGATTGGCGGTGATCTGGGATCGTACTCGGGGGGGGCGAGGTGTTCGTGGCTCAGGCACGGAGGTTTATTCCGGGTCTATCTGCAGCATCCCTTCACCAGCTGGTCAATATACAGGGTAGGGAAAACGGCGCAGCAGCGGTATTCCTCACGGGGATTGGTCCTGTATGGATACCGATCGCTACGGACATGACAGAACTCCAGGGGGTTCACCTAGAGCTAGCTGAAGCAAGAATTGGCGGTCAGGTGATACAACCTGTAGACGCTACGGCGGTACAGCCGATAGGGTTTGGGCGAATAAAGACCAGCTACAGGTAATACCGGGGTGCCGGCCTGGCGCGCTTCGCTCGCTGTGCCCAACCCTGGTCCGGTGGCCAGGGGCTCGAACGCCCGCTGATCAGGTGTGGGACATGGACCCTTCCGAGACCGACGAGAACTCCAGCCAGTTTTTGCGCAAAGGCGAGCAGGCCAAGCGGAACAGGCTCCGGTTCCTGGTCGTGTTGGCCAGGTTCCGCTGGGTGGCCGCGCGAATCTCGACGGGCTGCCGGACGAGGAGGGCCGCAGCGACACCCGTAGGGTACTTCCGCCGGCAGCCAATACCCTCGTCAATCCCCGTTCGAACTAAATCGCGTTTTTCAGTGTCAGTCCGGGGATCGTCTTTGGTGGGTTTCCAGGGTACTGGGGGGATGATGGGAACAAAATTCGTCAACAGACGGGTAACCTGAGCGCCACCCCTTGGGTTCCAGGGGGCCGGAGGTCCTCGGTACCCTCCTGAGCCACCGGTTGTTGTGGAGGTGTCCTATGGTCTTCCTATCGCTGGGTGCCGCCCTGGTGTTATGGGTGGGTACCGCAACGGCAGACGGCGGGTTGGGCATCGGGTTGTTTGGCAGCATTGCTGAGATCACCAACACTGACGAGACGATCCCGGCACCCACAGCGATTACCGCCGAGCCCTTTGCCGGGGACGGGGTCCTGGGCAGTGGGCTCCTGCTCCGGTGGCCATCGGTACCGGGGGTTTCTGGGTACCGGTTCTGGCGCCTGATCAGGGCGGAGTATGGCCTTGATGCGTCGGGAGAACGGGTGCGGCTGGACCCACCCGAGGAGCATTGGATTCCCTGGGCCAGAGCTGATGTCAGCTCTGATGGGTTAGAGGTCCGCGTGGTCTTGATGAGCCTGGATGGAATCCCCGCCCAGTGGGGTGTTTCGGCTTTCGTGCTCCGCGATGGGGTGGAGTACCATTCGGCGATCACGCCAGTAGAAGACCCGGCGACGATGGTCGCGCCATCGAACTGGGGAATGATCAAAGGCCTGGGAGGGAGGCGATGAGCAGGCGGTCGGTTTTGGTGCCTTTGGTGGTGGCGCTCCTGGGGTTTGGGGCGCCCGCAGCCCGGTGCAATGCGGAGGAGCCCATCTATTTCGAGCGGGAGCTGGAAAACACGGTCTACGCCATCAACCCCGATGGGACTGGCTTGCGCAAGGTGGCCGACGGCTACCGGCCTGCCCCGTCTCCCGATGGGCAGTACGTGCTGGTGCAGAACGGCCGGGACCTGGAACGGATCGGGGCGGATGGCTCGTTCCTGTCCCTGGGGGCCTATGCGTCCCGCAGCGAATGGTCGCCGGATGGCCGGCGGATCCTCTTCCATCGGGACGGCGGGGTGCACACGATGGACCCCGACGGGTCCGGCGAGCGGGTGGTAACCGAAGAGGGCTCGAACCCCCACTGGTGGCCCAGTGATCCGCGGTGGGTGTACTTTAACCGGACCCGGCCCGAGAGCATGGACGCCACGGACCTGTATCGGGCCAGCACGGAGACCGGAGTGGTCGAGCGATTGCTAGAGTTGACCTACCTCCAGCCGGTGGTCTTCCCCTTCTCGCCCGACGGCACCCGCCTGCTGGTGTCCAGTTGCGGGGACGGCTCGTTCTGCGTGCAGGTCCTGGTCCTGGCCACCGGGGAGCTGATCCCTATCGGCCCCTTTGGGGACCGCGGTGGGGCCCAGCGGCCGGCCTGGTCCCCGGACGGACGGCAGATCACCTTCGAAACCCTCGAGGGCATGGGTGGGTTGTTCCTGGCCGATGCAGCAGGGACCTGGGTCCAGGAGTTGGTCCCTGGGCGCGGGGAAGCGGCGCCAGGTGCGGCGGCGTGGTCCCCCGAGGGTGACCGGATCGCTTTTCAGGTGCGGGATTGGATGGGCTCGAACAAAACCAAGATATGGATCATCCACACCGACGGAACCGGCCTGCGCGAGTTAACCGAAGGCAACAACCCGGTATGGGCGGTGCCGGCGGCACCGGCGGTGGTGGGGGCGAATGTAGAGGCCCTGGGCTGGGGCAGAGTGAAAAGGCTGGGTGGCCGATAGGGCGCGATCGCCCTATGGAGATGGCCGGCTGTTTTCCATGCCGGCATCCCCGGGCCGAACCTCCCGCCCTAGCTACGCTCCCAAGGTCTACTCGGCCACCGCCATCGTATCCGTAGGGCAACTTGTCCATCGGATGCGCCTCCGGCTCAATATAATGCAGGTACTCCATCGTCGTCCTCAGGTCCGAGTGCCCCATGCGTTTCTGCAGCGTGCGCAGGTCCACACCGCTGTGCAGGGCCATGGTGGCGTAGGTATGGCGCATGGAGTAGATGGTGATCCGCAGTGCCTCTTGGTTCCCCCAGCGACGTGTACTGTGTGCCTGGTGGAGGTATTCATCGCCTCGAAGCGGATGACGGACACTCAAGGGGCGCCCCGCCCTTGGTGGGTAGCCAGCCAGGCGCGGCCCTGGGGGGTGAGGTGGTATTGCTGCAGGCGGCTGTTGGGTTTGGCAGGGACCGTGTATTCGATCAGGCCGGCTACAAGTGCTGGTTCGATATAGACTTCCCGCAGATGCTTCCGGTCCTTGAGCCCGAGCTCCCCCCTGATCTGTGCATTTCCCAGATCCCCTTTTGCCGACAACAACGCCAACAACCTTCTAACTGGTGGGGTGACTGGTGGGGTAACTGGTGGAGTAACGACCGCGCCAGTGGCTTCCCCCGTCACCGACTCAGCCACTTCCAGCGCCGCTGGGTGAATGGGCAGGCGAACCATGAAATAGCTATGGTCCTCGTCAAACTCGAACTCAGGCGGCGGTGAGCCGTTCTCCCGCATGGCGCCGAGGATCTTCGGGATGCCGGTGGAACGGCCTTCGGTGAACTCCAGTTCCTTCAGGAACTCGCCGATGCGTCGGTTGCGGTACCGGCGGGGCAGCGCCCGGCCGGCGCGCAGTTGCTCCAGGCGCACCGAACGATCCGGACCAGGGTAGCTGAGTACCACCCACTCGTCGTGCATGATGCGGACTTCCACGGGTTCGCGCGTGTCGTAGCCGCGGTGGTACACAGCATTGACCACCGCCTCCTCGATGGCGGTGTACGGGAAGTTCTCCACCCGGGTGGCTTCGGCGCGGCCCGGGTGTTTGATGATGGTTTCGCTGAGGAAATTGCGCCGGATATAGTCCAGCGCGTCGCGGGTCATGCGCGGCAGTGGCCCCTGGAAGATCTTTTCTGAGAACTTGTCGCCGCCTGGTCCTTCCTTGGGGAACCACACCACATCGATCTGCATGACCGGGAAGAAACGGTGCGGCTCGGGGTTGAACATCATCAGGCCGATATTGAGCGGAAAGGGTGCTTCCTCAGCACCGCCGATCACCCCCATCTGCCGGCCTAGCTCCAGGAGCGGCAAGGTTGCCGCTTGTGCGGCCAGCTCGCTGTTGACTTGCTCCAGATAGTCTTGCATCAACTCGCGGGAGAGGTCCTCCACCTTGGCCCGCTGGTTGATGCGGTCGTCAAAGGGGACCGTGGCGGCCAGGGAGAGCAGTTCGGTCTCATCTGCACCCCTGGCCCGGACCGTGCTGGAACCCTTGCGGATGAAATAGCCAAAGTCTCTGTTGTCCCTGTTGAGGCTGCGCTTGGCTTTATACGGACGGGTCTGACCTCCCAGTACCCAGATCACCAGGATTTGCCTTCCGTCGATTTCCGCCGGCACCACTACGGGGTGGTAGAAGGGTTGGATGGCAGTGTGCCCCAGTTGGAGGATTTCCTTCTGGATCGCGTCGAGCTGGCTACTCTCCAGCCCAGCAGGGGGCAACACGGGCTGGCCGTCCTGTTCCTGGACACCGACGATGATATATCCGCCGCCGAGGTTGTGGAAGTCGTTGGCAAAGGCACAAATGGTGTGCAGGGTGTCGAGCGGATTCCAGCCGGACTTGAACTCAAGGCGTTCCCATTCCACGGGTTTGCCGCGCAGTAGGTCGCGGATGTTGATCGGCAGAGACATGGTTTTCTCCGAAAACGGGAGGCAAAAGGAATGTAGACCCACCGGCAATATGGAGTCCAAGCACCGGAATCCCCGCGGCAGTCTGTCAGTAAGGTAACTTGTCCATCGGATGCGCCTCCGGCTCGATGAAGTGCAAATACTCCATCGTCGTCTTCAGATCCGAATGCCCCATGCGTTTCTGCAGCGTGCGCAGGTCTACACCGCTGCGCAGCGCCATGGTCGCATAGGAGTGGCGCAGGGAATAGATGGTGATATCCGCCGCCATGCCCTCGGCTTGGGTCATCTTGGCAAAGGCTTTTTGTGGGGCGTCCTGGGATAGGGGCTTTTCGCGGAATCCTGGTCGGCGCGAGCCCCCGCCCGGCAGCACAAAAGGCCCCAGCAGTTCCCCCTCCTGCTGTCGCTGTTGTTCCTCCGCCAGGTAGTCGATGCAGGCCGGCTTGACGTCGATCCGGCGCATCTCGTAATCCTTGGGCGCCCACACCTGCCCGGTCACCTCGCAGACCGATTCCTTGATGGTGATGATCCGCTGATCGAAATCCACCCCATGCCATTTGAGCCAGCACATCTCCTCGTTGCGCAGACCCGCATACAGCCCCAGGCGCACAACTGTGGGCAGGCCGCCGTTGATCCAGTGCCGGTGGCGCAGCGAGACTTCCAACAAGGAGTGGATCTCCGCCTCGGTCAAGATCCGGCGAGGCTCCAGGGTCTTGGGCTGGCGCAGGCTGAGCTGGCGGGCAGGATTGTCGGCGATCATACCCAATCCCACGGCCTGGTCCACCAGCAGGCGCAGCTTGGTGAGGCGACCGAAAACGGTCCAGCTGGCGAACTGGCCCTGGAGCTGGTTTTGGTACTCCCGCACCAGCTCCGGAGTCAGGTCCTTGAGGTTGGGCACCGCCGATTCCAGCCAGGAGACGACCTGCCGGGCGTAACTCATGTGGTTCTTGTGGGTCTTCCGGTCCGGGCTCTTGCTTTTGCTGTTTTCAATCGCGTAACGCTCGTAAGCATCCAGGATTTTCTGGTAGTCGGTAGGCCGGGGCTGCAGCCGACGTTTTCGTTCCACCGTTTCCGCGTACCCAGGAAAGGCCCTGGCAGCCTCCTCCTCCTTCAACCAGCCCCGGTCGATCCAATCCTCGATGTTGCGGTCCGCTACCACCCCTGAACGCGTAGCCGCCTCCAACTGCTCAAGGCGTGTCGCCAACACCCGAGCCTCGGGTTTGGTCTTGGCGTATTTAGCCCGTTGGATTTTGTTTTTTTGGAGGGTGATAAGATAGGAGACGCGCCAGCAATCGCGCGGCGCGTACTTGCTGATCGAGGCCATAGATTCTTCCTCCCAAGCAAGCGCTGTAACAATCGTTGTAACAATCGCGGTGGGTATTCACCTGCCCGATTCGGTACCAATCGGTGGCGATGTGTATGGGGCGAAATTAGCGCGGCAAGAGGCACAAAGTCAATCGGAAAATCCAGGGCGCAGTGTGCTAAAGGGTTGTAAATTAATATTAAACAGGGAATTAGAGCGAGGAAAAACAAAACCCCGGTGGAGTGGCTTCACTCCTCCGGGGTTTTTTAGCTGGCGGGACCGACGAGACTCGAACTCGCGACCTCCGCCGTGACAGGGCGGCGTTCTAACCAGCTGAACTACGATCCCGCAATCATCGCGAAGAAATCTAACTGCTCAGGCATATCTTGTCAATAGCCCTTCAGGCCTGCGGATGGGCCGCGTCCCAGGCTTCGCCTTCGGCCTTGAGCGCCTTGAGCCGGCCGCGCATCAACTGGCGTTTGAGCGGGCTGAGATAGTCCACGAAGAGTTTGCCTTCGAGGTGGTCCAGTTCGTGTTGCAGGGCCCGGGCAAAGAACCCCTCGGCGTCGATGGTGAACTGTTTGCCGTTGATGTCGAGGGCTTCGACGCGCACCCGCGAGTGCCGGGGGACCGGGCCGTAGAGGTCGGGGAAACTGAGGCATCCCTCCTCACCCACCTCGCGGCCCTCGGCCGAAACGATGCGGGGGTTGATCAGGGAGACCGGCAGGATCTCGGGGTGCTGCCGGGACACGTCGACCACCACCACCCGCCGCAACACCCCCAGTTGCGGCGCTGCCAGGCCCACGCCTTCGGCGGCTTTCATCGAATCGAAAAGATCGCGCACCAGCGCCTTCACCGAAGGATCGATCTGGGTGATGGGGGCGCAGGGTTGGCGCAGAACCTGGGCGCCGTATCGGACGATTTCGCGCACCATGCCTTAGGCCAAGGGGTTGAGGTCGAGGGCCAGGTAGCGGAAGCCCAGATCTTCGAGGTGGGACACCAGGGGTTGGCGCCGGGCCGGGTCGGCCAGGGCGGCGATGGCCGCGGGTGCCAGTTGCAGGCAGAGCATCTGGTCGCGGCCCTCCAGTTGGCAGGGACCCAGGTCGCCGAGGATCTCTCGGGCCCGGGCGAGGGTTTCCTCAGCTCGGGCCCCGGAAGGCAGCAGGGCCTCGTTCATGCTGCCCGAGCGGAAGCCGCGCAGGTCGGCGGTGATGTGCTGGTACCCATAGCTGGAAAAGGCGGCGCTGATCCGCGCCCGCAACGGCGGATCGGCCAGCAGGCCGTCGAGGTCGGCGGCGGGAAACTCGATGCGGGCCAGGTCCCCGTGGTGGCGCACCCGCAACTGGGTGTAGCCGTCATCGCGCAGGTATTTCTCGGCCTGGTCCACCATACGCAGACCTTCGGCGGTGATGGCGGTGCCATAGGGGAAACGCGAGGAGAGGCAGGCCATGGCCGGCCGGTTCCAGACCGGCACCTCCCAGCGGTGGGCCAGTTCGCGGATATCGGCCTTGGTGAGGCCCGCCTCCATCAGCGGGGCGCGAGCCCCGTAATCGCGGGCGGCCTGGGAACCGGGGCGGAAATCGCCCACGTCGTCGGCGTTCTGGCCGTAGAGGATGTGCTCCACCTTCAACTCGGCGGCCAGGCGCTGCATATGGGTGAAGAGCTCCTGTTTGCAGAAATAACAACGGTTGGATGGATTGGCCGCGTATTCGGGGTTATCCAACTCGGCGGTGCGCACCACCACGTGGTGGATGCCGAAGCGGCGGGTGATCTCCGTGGCCCGTTCCAACTCGCCGGTGGCGTAACTCTCGGAGTCGGCGGTCACGGCGATGGCGTTCTCACCCAGCACCCGATGGGCGGCCACCGCCAGCATGGCGCTATCCACCCCGCCCGAATAGCCGATGAGCACCCGGCCCATGGAGCGCAGCAGGCCATCGAGGCGCTCGAGTTTTTCGTCCAGGGTGGTGTGTTGCTCTTCGGCCGTCGCAATGGCAGTCATCACACAAACTCGCAGCTCAGGGGAGGGAAGGGCCGCCCTCGGCACCGGGGGCGATGATGGCGTCGGTCATGCCGTGCAGGATCTTTTTGTCCTGCGGGCAGAGGATGACCTGCACGCCGGCCAGGGCAGGGGTTTCCCCGCTCAAGTAGTAGTAGGGGCGCACCAGGGCGCGGCCGTGCATGGGGCGCAGGGTGTCGGTGGCAAAATCGTAAAACCGCGCCTCGACCCGGGCGGCCTTGTTGAAGCGCTGCAAGACCGAGGGGGTCTGGCCGAAGTGGTCCAGCGCCTCCTGCACCCGGCTGGCCCACTCATCCTCGGGCAGGTCGTGGCCGATGGCCACCCCGCGGCTGCCCCAGGCCAGCTCCGAAAAGCCCGAGGGTTT
>JADZBP010000074.1 GCA_020852055.1 Candidatus Latescibacterota bacterium | reverse complement strand
GAGGAGTTGCAGGGGTATAACGTGTATCGCTCGTTGCGTCCGGATCAGGGGTATACTCGGCTGAGCGGCACGGAGGGGCTGTTGGTGACGACGGGTCAGACGGTGTATGTGGACAGCGCGGTGGTGGGTGGGGAGACGTATTACTACGCGGTGAGTGCGGTGACGGGTCGTGGGGAGAGCAGCCGGTCGGTGTTTGCGGGGGCTCAGGTGGGCAAGGACCAGGTGGGACCGGGGTCGCCGGTGGGCTTGAGTGCCGTTGCCCCGGATGGTATCGCTGCGGCTGACCTGCGCTGGAGCGCTCCGAGCCGCGATGCAGATGGAGGTGTACTGACCGGGCTCAGCCGGTACGTGGTCTACCGGAGCAAGGGCGACAGCGAGGGGCTGTTGCCGGTGGACACGGTGGGGGTGGAGGAGCGTAGTTACCGGGATGTGGGTTTGGAGGGTGGGGCGGTGTATTACTACGCGGTGAGCGGCATCGACGGGGCCGGCAACGAAGGCGCCCGCTCGGCGGCGGTTGGGCTCGAGGTCTGGGGCATTGCCGTACCGGGCAACCTGGCCGTGACCGGGGGCATCGGCCAGGTGAATTTGAGCTGGAGCGCCAGCGCCGAGGAGAGCCTCCGGGGTTATAACGTGTATCGGTCCTTGCGCCCGGACCAGGGCTATAGCCGCCTCAGCGGCAAGGAAGGGCTGAGCTTCACCACCGGTCAGACGGCCTACCTCGATACCGCAGTGACCGGCGGCACGGCCTACTACTACCAGGTGACCGCGGTGACCACCAGCGGCGAGAGCGGCCGGTCGGACTTTGGCGGGGCCACCGTGCTCTTCGATATCCGCCCGCCCGGAGCGCCCACCCTGCTTACCGGTGCTCCGGTGGTGGGGGAGCCGAAAAAACTCAGCGTCAGCTGGAAGGCGCCGACCACGGATATCGGCGGGGCGGACCTGACCGGGGTCAGCCGGTACCAGATCTACCGGAGTGCGGCGGCGACCGGGCCCTTTACCCTGGTGGGCTCTTCGACCCGCGCCGCCTTCGTGGATACCGGCCTCACCGCCAAGACCACCTATTACTATGAGGTTGAGGCCCAGGATGCCAGCGGCAATATCGGGCCGCTCTCCTCGGTGGCGGCCCTGACCTCGGGCGGGGTGGATATGCCCAAGAACGTGCGGCTCTCCGCTAGCACCCCCTCGGATGCCACCAGACCGCCGGTGGTCACCATCGCCTGGGATGCGGCGACTGGGGCCATCGTGCAGTACGAGGTGCAGCGCACCACCGTGGCCAACAGCACCAGGGACGCCGATTTCGTCAGTGTCCTGCCCAACGATGTCAACACCAGCCGGCAGGACGATACCGTTACTCGCGGGGGAACCTACTATTACCGGGTCCGGTCGCGCGACGTGGACGAGCGGTACAGCGACTGGACCGCGCTGCGCTCGATTGCTGTGTCGCCCTAGGACCTTTGGAGGAAGCAAGATGATCGACCTGAAAGGCAAGGTGGCGCTGATCACCGGCGCCTCGCGCGGCATCGGCCGGGGGTGCGCCATCGAGATGGCCCGCGCCGGGGCCGACGTGGTGGTCAACTACCACAGTCACGCCGACGACGCCGAAGCCGTGGCGGCCGAGGTCCGCAGCCTGGGCCGCCAGGCGCTGGTCTGGCAGGCCGACGTGGCCGACCGCCAGGCGGTCGAGGAGATGGTCGCCGCCGCGGTGCAGCGCCTCGGGCATCTGGATATCCTGGTCTGCAACGCCTACTACAGCAAACGCGAGCCTTTCCTGGAAATCGGCCTGGACGGTATGCGGCGCACCCTTGAGGTGAGTCTGTGGGGGGCTTTTCACGTCGCCCAGTTGGGGGCCAGGCAGATGGTCCGGCAGGGGAAGGGGGGGGCCATGCTCTTCATCAGTTCGGTGCATGCCTTCATCCCGGGGCCCACGGCCCTGGCCTACAACACCGCCAAGGCGGGTATGAACCACATGGCCGCCACCATCGCCGCCGAGTTGCTCGAACACCGCATCCGGGCCAACGTGATCGAGCCCGGCTGGATCGACACCCCGGGGGAACGGCAATTTGCCTCGGAAGAGCAGATCCGCGAGGGCGGCAAGAAGCTGCCCTGGGGCCGACTGGGCACCATCGAGGATCTGGGCCGGGCCGCCACCTTCCTCTGTTCGGATGCGGCCGACTATGTTACGGGCGAGGTGATGCGGGTGGACGGCGGTTTGTGGCTCAAGGCGCAGGGATAAACAGGAGGGGCGGTGGTATGAACGACCGGGAGCGAATCAAAGCAGTGTTGAATTATCAGCCGTACGACCGGCTGCCCGTGGTGCATTTCGGCTTTCTCAGCGACACCCTGAAAAAGTGGGAAAACGAGGGGCACCTCGACCTGGCGCAACTGCCGCCCATCGGCGATGCCAGTGTCGGCGAGGACGAGTTGTCGCGCCGCCTGGGTTTCGACTGCAACTACCACCGGGTCTTCGGGCCCAACAGCCGGCTCGATCCCTCCTTCGAGCACTGCGTCCTCGAGGTGCTGCCCGAGGGCCACCGCAAGGTGCTCACCGGCAGTGGCGCCATTGTCATCGAAAGCGACGACAACCAGAGCATCGCCCCGCATGTGGATCACATCCTCAAGACCCGGCAGGATTGGGAGCGCGAGTTCCTGCCGCGCCTGCAGTACTCGGCCCAGCGCGTCAACGGGGCGGGGGTCAACGCCGGCGGGCGTATGTGCAGCTTTGCCGAGGGCGGCCGCGAGTACCTGCTCCGGCCGGACCGGCCCACCCATATCCTGATGCACGCCGGCAGCCTCTACGGGGTGCTGCGCGATTACCTCGGCATCGAGAACCTGTGTTATCTGCTGGCCGACGACGAAGGTCTGGCCGACGAGATGATCCGGGTCAACGCCGACCTGTGTTATCAGTGCACCGAGGTGGCGCTGGCCAGCGGCATTTCCTTCGATCTGGGCCATTTCTGGGAGGATATCGCCTTCAAGAACGGCCCGCTGGTCAACCCGGCGCTGTTGGCCGCCAAGGTGGGACCGCATTACCGGCGCATCGTCGACCTCTTGCGCCGCCACGGCGTGGAGTTGGTCTCCCTCGACTGCGACGGCAATATCGACAGCCTAGTGCCGGTCTGGCTCGAGGTGGGGGTCAACGTGATGTTCCCCATCGAGGTGGGCACCTGGCAGGCCAGCTTCAAGCCCTGGCGCGAGCAGTACGGCCGGGAACTGCGCGGGGTGGGCGGCATGGATAAAAGGGTCTTCTCGCGCGACTACGCGGCTGTCGACGCGGAGGTGGAGCGCCTCAAGGGGCTGGTGGACCTGGGCGGATACCTGCCCTGCCCCGACCACCGCATCGCCGGCGACGCGGTCTGGGAGAACGTCCAGTATTACTGCGAACGCATGCGTCAGACCTTTGGCGGCTGAGCGGGGCTAACCCCCAACCCGCAGCGCCCGATTCAAAAAAGCGGCTCCCCGGCCAATGACCGGGGAGCTTTTTTTGCGGCGCCAACCAGGGCTGGCCGTTCAGCGGCGGAAACCGGGGAAGTAGGGGTAGGCGTCCAGGTCGATCTGCTCGCCCGGTTGCGCCCAGGCCACCCCAAGCTCCGAGAAGAGCGCCCGTGCGCGGCAGGCCCGCCGCACCAGCTCGCCCAGCCCTTCGACGGTGACGCCCTGATTTTTCGGGTCCACCCGGCGCAGCGCGGCCGGCAGTTCGTGGATGGCGGAGGATTCGAAGGTGCCACAGACGCAGAGGGTCTGGCTGCGGGTCAGCGCCAGCGGACAGGCCAGCGCGTCACGGCGGCCGGTCACCACCTCCGCCAGGTCCTCCAGCACCCGCGGCTCACCCTGGTGCAGGTGCTCTTCGTGGCTGCCATCGGCCCACCATACCTTGAACCCCCCGTGGTAATCCAGCTCGGCCCGGCCCAATTCGCCGCTCACCTCGAACACCGGATCGAAGCGCTCGTCGCTGGCGTGGCTGACGGCAAAGAAGATCCCGACCCCTTCGGCGGAGGTGGCGCGGAACACGGCGGTATCGGCGGATTCGATGGGGTTGGCCCGGTACAACTCGGCCTGCAGGCGCCGCGGGACCAGGGCGGCGCCCGGCTGATCGCTGCCCAGGTAACACAGGGCGTTGACCGCGTGGGCCAGGGCGTTGTTGTGCGGGCTGTCCAGGGCCCAGGCGTCCCCCACGGCCAGGCGACCCGCCCAGCTGTTGCGGGCATAATAGGCCGGGTCGCGCGGCCAGCCGCCGCAGGCCCGGACCCACTGGATCTTCCCCAACCTGCCGGCGCAGATCCACTCCTTGAGCAGACGCACATCGGCGCGGTACAGATGCTGGTACCCCACGGCGCAAAAACGGCCGGCGCGACGGCGGGCCGCTTCCATGGCGTCGAAGTCCTGGATGGAGCCGGCGGCCGGTTTCTCGACCAGCACGTGGCAGCCGGCCTCCAGGGCCATGACCGTCATCGGCCGGTGGAGCGGGATGCCGGTGGGGATACAGACGATGTCGAGCTGGCCGTGCAGGCCGGCCAGCATCTCGCGCAGGGAAGCGAAGACCTGCACCTGGCGCGCCCGCAGCGCCTCCAGGTCGGCGGCGTAGAGTTCCTGGTCGGCGGGTATGGCCACCTGGGCCACCTGGCGGCCCAGGGCCGCTTCCTCCACCTGGGCGACATAGCGGCGGTGGGTCTGGGCAAAACCACCCATGCCGACGACGCCGATCCGGGGTGTTTCCATAGGGGACTCCTCTTGGGTGGGTGCAGGTTCAGGTCCGGACCTGAAAACACCGGATGGTGTCGCCGGCCTGTTTGTCGCCAAAGGCTTGCCTTACCCGCCGCTCCACCGGCACAAAGGTCAGGCCCGGGGCCTCGGCCACGTCGGGGTGGTGGCGCAGGGCCTCGGAGATCAGCACCTCGTCGGCTGCTGCCGGCGCTGGATCGGTCGGAGTTGCGGCATCGGCCAGCTGGTGATAGGAAACCAGGGCCGACCCCTCACCGGAGGGGACCGGGGTCTGATGCCGGCGCTGGCGCACCGATTCGAGGTACTCGAGGGCGAAGCGGATGCCGCCCAGCGGCGAGTCGAAGCCGATGACGGCCGACTCGCCCCCGTCCGGCGAAAAAGCGCGGGGCACCTGGTGCAGCAACTCGTCGGTCAAACCGTGCGCCGGGTCGTCCACCACCTCACCCGGCGCCTCTGGTTCGGGGTGGGTGTCCAGATCGAGGAAGAGGGAGACTGGTTTTCCGAGCTAGGCGAAAGGCGCGGGCAGGGCCGCAATCTCAAGGGGCGGGATTGGGTCTGCCGGTACTGCCGATTCCGCCAGGTCGGTCGCCCCCTGTTCCGGCGGGAAAAGCTGGAACTCGATCAGCTCGAGCCGGGTGTCGATCTGGGCCACCCCCTCGCCCGACAGCGCCTCTCGCTGCTGGCCGATCAGCTCGGCGCCGCGTTCCTCGGCCAACTCCTTGAGGTGGGGGCGCAACTCCGGGGCGATGGCCGATTCATCCTCGAACTCGATCACCAGCCGGGTGCCGCCGGCCTCCTCTTCCAGATGGCGGAGCTGGAAGGGGTGGTCGGGCAGGGCGCGCTGCAGGGCGCGCAGCAGCAGGGGCAGGGTGGCCAGCTCGCGGGCCGAGAGTCCCTCGGGGTAATGCAGCTCGATCTGGGTGCGGGTGGTGTTCAGACGCTCGAATTCGCCCGGCGCGTAATTGAGCCGCCGCCGGCCGTTGAGTTCCCAGAAGGCGTATTCACAGGAGACCTCGAACACCGACCAGCCGGCCCGCTGGGTTTCCCACAACACCGCCCCGGTGAGCTGGGCGTGGTTGAGGATGGCGTGGGTGAGATTGGCCCCGCCCAGATCGGCGGTGCTGAGGTTGGCCTGGCTCAGGTCGGCGCGGCTCAGGTTGGCGTCCCGCAGATCCGCACCCCGCAGATCGGCCCCGCGCAGGTCGGCGCGGTTGAGATTGGCCCCCCGCAGGGCGGCCCGGCTGAGAAAGGCAGCGCCCAGCTTGGCCTCGCGCAGGTTGGCTTCGGAGAGATTGGCCCCGAAGAGTTCGGCGCCGCTCAGGTCGGCGCGGGTGAGGTTGGCGGCGCCGAGATGGGCCTTGAAGAGATAGGCCTTGGCCAGGCAGGCCTCGGTGAGATTGGCCTCGGCCAGGTCGGCCTCGCGCAGGTTGGCCTCGCGGAAGTCGGCCTTGGAGAGGTAGGCCTTGACCAGGTTGGCCTCGCGCAGGTCGGCGCCGTGTAAGTCCACCCCGCTGAGGTCCTGCCCCCGCAGGCTGGTCCCGGCGAGTTCGGGCTCGGCCTGGGGACGGTCCTTGCGCCAGCGGTTCCAGAAGGAAACACCCTGGGCGAGGATTTCGAGGTGGCTCTTGCTCATGCTGCTAGCTGGGTCGGGTAGGGGTTGGAGGTCACGGTGGTATTACAGTACTGTGCCGTCCGAACCCCGGCAAGGCGCGACCCGCCTTGCCGGCGGCAGGGGGTTTGTGTATCGTGGGCAAAGTAGACACTCAAGGAGGTTGCCATGGGCACTGCGCTGCGCGTCGCCGCCATCACCACCATCTACCACGCCTGGTCCCACGCCGACGCCATCCTCACCAAATTCATGAAGGGCATGTCCACCGACGAGGGTTTTTTCCCTCCCGAGGTCGAGCTGGTCTCCCTGTACCTGGACCACGTGCTCGAAAACGACATCGGGCTGCAACTCGCTGCCCAGCACGGGGTGACCCGGTACCCCAGCATCCGCCGCGCCCTGCATGCGGGCGACAACAAACTCAACGTCGATGCGGTGCTGCTGATCGGGGAGCACGGGGATTATCCCTGGAACGAGCGGGGCCGGCACATGTACCCGCGCCGCTACTTCTTCGAGCAGATCGCCGGGGTCTTCGCCGAAAGCGGGCGGGTGGTGCCGGTCTTCAACGATAAACACCTCGCCTACGATTTTGCCGACGCCCGGTGGATGTGGGATCGGGCTCAGGAGCTGAAGATCCCCTTGATGGCCGGCTCCTGCCTGCCCCTGGCCTGGCGCAACCCCTGGCTCGAACACGAGCTGGGCACCCCCATCGAGGAGGCCGTGGCCGTGGGTTTCGGCGGTATCGAGGCGTACGGGTACCACACCATCGAGACCCTGCTCTGTATGATCGAACGGCGGCGGGGCGGCGAAAGCGGGGTGGTGGCGGTGCAGTGCCTGGAAGGGGAGGAGGTGTGGGCCGCCAGGCAGCGCGGGCAGTGGTCGGGGGAGCTGGGTGAAGCCGCTGCCCATGCGGTGGTGGACCACCGGGCCGGGCGCATCGAGGAGGTGGTCGCCAAACCGGCGGTGTTTCTCATCGAACACGCCGATGGGCTGAGGAGCGCGGCGCTGATGCTCGACGGGTACGTGCAGCAGTGGTCCTATGCCTGCCGCAGCCAGGGGCAGGTCCTGGCCACCGAGACCTTTTTGCAGCCCGACGGGCCCGGCGCCAGTTTCGGTTATCTGAGCCGCAATATCCAGCGCTTCTTCCAGACCGGGCAGGCGCCCTATCCGCCCGAACGCACCCTGCTGGCCACCGGCATCATCGACGCGGCCATGAACTCGCGCTACGAGGGGCACCGCCGCATCGAAACCCCCTGGCTGGTCCTCCCGTATCAGTCCTACACCACCCTGCCCGAACGGCCGCGCGGCACGCGGCCCTGCGGGGCTAGCCTGCACCGCGACGCCCCGGACCTGTTGTTGCCCTGGCGGAGCTGAGCCCACCAACCCGACCCCGGAGGTGCCACGATGTACCAAGCCATCTTGATTGCCGCCGCCCTCTGCGGGGTGTTTGCTGTGGCCCCGGCGTCCGCGCAGAGCACCGAGGAATTGGCCAAGCAGGTCCGCGAGGTCGAAACCGCCTTTGCCCAGACCATGGCCGAGCGCGACTTCGCCGCGTTTTCCAGTCACCTTTCGTCCGAGGCGGTGTTCTTCACCCGCCAGGGGGCGCTGCGCGGGGCCGAGGCGGTGGCCGCAGCGTGGAGGCCCTATTTCGAGGACGCCGACGCCGACCCGCCTTTCTCCTGGGCCCCGGCGCAGGTGGAGGTGCTGGATTCCGGCGCGCTGGCGCTGAGCAGCGGCCCCGTATTCGACCCCGACGGCCACCAGGTGGGCACCTTCACCTCCATCTGGCGGCTCGAGGCCGATGGGGTCTGGCGCATCGTCTTCGACAAGGGCTGCCCGCCCTGCGATTGCAGCGGCGAGCACTGAGCCCGGTCTCAGCCGTCGCGGTGGTCGCGCTCCAGGTGCGCGAGACCGCTAAGCCGTCCTTGATTGGATGCCCG
This sequence comes from Candidatus Latescibacterota bacterium, assembly GCA_020852055.1. Lineage (GTDB taxonomy): Bacteria > Latescibacterota > UBA2968 > UBA8231 > UBA8231 > SICG01. The sequence goes on along the minus strand of JADZBP010000074.1, from coordinate 14,527 downwards.
GTGCTGGAGTATTGTTACTAGGTGAGGACCTCCACGGTGGACAACGAAAGGACAAGGGCGATGGGCAAGCGGATCGGGTTCGTCGATTTGAACCTGGAGAACTTCCATGCCGACGTATATCTGAAGTTGCTGCGCAGGGAGCTGCAGGAGCGGGGTTTTGTGGTGGCCGGATGTACCGGACTGAAGGAAGCGGAGAGCCGGGCCTGGGCCGCCAAGAACGAGGTGCCCTATTTCGCCACGGTCGCCGAATTGGACGGCCACGTGGACTTCTATGCCGTGCTGGCGCCCTCCAATCCCGAGGTGCACGAGCAGTTGTGCGGGCAAGTCTTCCCCTGCGGCAAAGCGACCTACGTGGACAAGACCTTCACCCCGGATCTGGCCGCTGCCGAACGCCTCTTTGCCCTGGCGGACCGGCACGGGGTGGCGATGCAGACCTCCTCGGCCCTGCGCTACACCAATGTGCAGCGCCGCCTCGCCGAACTGGGCGGGGCGCACCTGCGGCACATGGTAGCCTGGGGCGGTGGCTCCTCCTTTGGGGAATACGCCATCCACCCGGTGGAGTTGGTGGTCAGTTGTATGGGACCGGAGGTGGAGCGGCTGATGCGGCGGGGAACCGGGGATCAGAGCCAGCTGCTGTTGGACTTCTGGGGCGGGCGCACGGCGGTGGTCAACGTGTACACCAAGGGTAACACCCCCTTCGCCGCCACGCTGAGCACGGGCGCGGCCACCGAATATGTGGCGGTGGACAGCAGTGCGATCTTCCGCGACACCGCTGCGGCCATGCTCGATCTCTTTGCCAGCGGCAAGGCCGCCATCGACCGGCACGAGACCCTGGCCATCCGCCGCATCCTCGATGCGGCGGCCGAGCCGGCGGCGCTGGAGCGTTTTGTGCAGCTCTGAAGGGTGGGTAGCCTAGCCCTCGGCCTCGATGGTCGCCAGCAGCTCCCAGCGGGCGGTTTTTTCGGCGATCTCGGTTTCGAGGGCCGCCAGGCGCACCCGCGCCACGGCCACGGCCGCGCCCTGGCGCAATAGCGCCGGGTCAGCCAGGGAGGCGTAGAGCTGGGCGCGTTCCTGTTCGAGGGTGTCGATCTGTTCGGGCAGGGCGGCCAACTCGGCGGCCTCTTTGAAGCTGAGGCGCCGTCTGCGGCTGTTGCGGCTGGCAGTGGGCGCGGCAGCTTCGCTTTTGGCCGGGGGCGGCGGGGCAGCGGGAGCGGGTTTCTGGCGCATCCAGTCGGAGTACCCGCCCACGTATTCACCCACCCGGCCGCCGCCCTCCAGGACCAGGGTGCTGGTGACCAGGTTGTCGAGGAAGGCGCGGTCGTGGCTGACCAGCAGCAGGGTGCCCGAGAAGGCGGTCAGCAACTCCTCCAGCAACTCCAGGGTTTCCAGGTCCAGGTCGTTGGTGGGCTCGTCGAGGACCAGCAGGTTGAAGCTGCGGGTGAAGAGGCGGGCCAGGAGCAGGCGGTTGCGCTCGCCCCCCGAGAGTACGTGCACCGGGGTGCGGGCCCGGTCGGCGGAGAAGAGGAAATCCTGTAAATATCCGAGAACGTGTTTTTGTTTCCCCTGGATCTCGACAAAATCATGGCCGTCGGCGACGCTGTCGAAGACGGTGCGCTCGGGGTCGAGCTGGGCGCGTAACTGGTCGAAGTAGGCGACCTCGAGACCCACACCCAGGCGGACCGAGCCACTGTCCGGGGGCAACTCGCCCAGCAAGAGGCGCAGCAGGGTGGTCTTGCCCGAGCCGTTGGGGCCGATCAGACCCACCCGGTCGCCGCGCATGATCAGGGTGTCGAAGCTGTGGATGATCGCCCGGTTGCCCCGCGAGAAGCTGACCCCGCGCGCCTCGATCACCAGGCGGCCCGAACGGTCCGACTCCTGGGCCTGCAATTTGGCGGCCCCGGTCCGCTCCCGCCGCGCCCCGCGCTCGCGCCGCAGCACCTCCAGGGCGCGCACCCGGCCTTCGTTGCGGGTGCGGCGGGCCTTGATGCCAGTGCGGATCCAGGCCTCCTCCCGCGCCAGCTTTTTGTCGAACTCGGCCCATTCCCTTTCCTCGACGGCTAGGGCGGCCTCCTTGCGTTCGAGGTAGGTATCGTAGGCGCCGCCCCAGTCCACCAGCCGGCCCCGGTCCAATTCGGCGATGCGGGTGGCCACCCGGCGCAGGAAAGCCCGGTCGTGGGTGACGAAGAGCAGGGTGACCTTGCGCTCGATGAGGAACCCTTCGAGCCATTCGACGGCTTCGAGGTCCAGGTGGTTGGTGGGCTCGTCCAGCAGCAGCAGGTCGGGCATCATCACCAGGGCGCGGGCCAGCAGGATCTGCCGTTTACGCCCGCCCGAGGCCTCGGCGACAGGAGCCTCGGCGTCGAGGCCCAGATGCAGCAGGGCGGTCTCGACCCGGGTCTTCACCTGCCAGGCGCCGGCGGTGTCGAGGGCGTGGTGGAGCCGGTCCAGGTCGCGCAGGGCTTCCTCGCTGCCGGCGCTCTCCACCTGCAGACTGGCCTGGTGGTAGCGGGCCAGCAGGCGGCCGGTCTCGCCCAGGCCGGCGGCGACCACCTCGTAGGTGGTGCCCTCCAGGTCCTGGGGCACCTCCTGTTCCAGGCGGGCGACACTCACCCCGCTCTGGCGCACCACCTCCCCGCCGCCCGGCGTCAGGGTGCCGTCCAGCAGTTTCATCAGGGTGCTCTTGCCGGCGCCGTTGCGGCCCAGCAGGCAGACCCGTTCCCCGCGCTCGATGGCAAAGGTGGCGCGGTCGAGGACGGGCGGTCCGCCGAACGCGATGCTGACCTCCTGCATGCTCAGCAGCGCCATGGGGCAATCCTTGTCTGGGAGGGTTGGCGGAATCGCCGGTGCGGCCTACCAATCTAGCTAGCCCGCCAGCCAAATGCAAAAACCCGCCGCCGGCAATCAGGAGCACCTTGCGCCGGCAGCCCGCCCGGTTATATTGGGCGCGGTGCCAGCGGGCCACCGGGGCACCGACACGCAACAACCGCCACAGGACAGAGAATCGACATGGTGAAAGCAGAGATCGACCGCAGCGCCGCGGTCTGGAGTCCGCGGGTCGAAGAGGCAGTGAGGATCCTGCGCCACAAAGACGTGCGCAGCACCACCCTCGAACGCCTGCGCCGGACCTGGGAGGCAGACCAGGCGGTCCAGGGTTTGCCGCAGTGCCTGCAACTGGGGGAGGGCGTCTATCACCTGCTCGATACCATCGCCGTGCCCGTGGACCCCGCCGACCTGCTCCTGGGGCGGATCGAGGAAGAGATCCCCGACGCGGCAGGTGAGGCCTTCTTTGCGGCGACAGTGGCTGCCTGGCAGGGCCGGGCCATCCCGCCGTGGATGCCCGACGGGGGGCACGAGTGTTTTGCCTGGGAACGCCTGCTGGAGGTCGGCCTGAGCGGGCTGGAGGTGGCGGCGCGGACCGAACTCGCCAGGCGCGTTGCCGCCGGCGAGAGCCAGGCCACCCTCGATTATCTGCGGGGTGCGGTCCGGATCTACGAGGCCTTCCGCCATTATGCGCAGCGGTATGCGGCCGCGGCCCGTCGTGTTGGCCTGGAGGCGGCGGCCCGGCGCTGTGAAGCCCTCGCCGAAGGGCCGCCATCCACCTTTGCCGAGGGGCTGCAATTGCTGTGGCTGGTGGGGCACGTGTACTGCACCATGCTGGCCGCCAACCCCACCCTCACCTTCGGCCGCCTCGACGAGTTGCTGCTGAGCCGGTACCGCGCCGACCTGGCCAGCGGCCGCCTGTGCCGCGAGGAAGCCGGCGACCTGATCGAGGACTTCTACTGCAAGAACAACCTCATCCTCGGCCGCGGCGAACACCAGATGAGCGGCAACTCGGCCAAGGCCACGGGCTGGCAGCGGAATCTCACCTACGACGCGCCGCAGTACATTGTCCTCGGCGGCTGCCGCGCCGACGGCTCCCCGGTGGCCAACGAGTTGACCGACCTTTTCCTCGAAAGGGTGGTGCCGCGTTTCGAAAACCCGGTGGTGGTGTTGCGCTACACCGACAACCTGCCCGCCCCGACCTGGCGCCTGGCGGTGGCCGCGATGCGCGCCAATTCCAGCTTCATGGTCTACAACGACCACCGGATCATCCCGGCGATGGTCCACTGCGGCATTCCCGCCGCGGCGGCAAGCACCTATACCATGCACGGCTGCAACTGGCCCGACATCCCGGGTCACCAGCGCGAGGTGATGGGGTACCAGGCGGTACTGCCCCAGTATTTCCTCGACGCCCTGGGTGAGGTCGGCGAACCCCTGGCCAGCATCGACGAGCTACATGCGCGTTTCGCCGCCCGCTGCCGCGAGGAGGCCCGGGCCCAGTGCGAGCGCTTCCGGCAGGAACGTCGGACCTGGACCGAGCGGGGGCCGGGCCTCTTGCGGGTGGACGACTCTTTCCTCGCCGGACCCATCGACCAGGCCCGGTCGTGGCAGTTGGGCGGGGTGAAGTTTCCCACCCTCACCTGCGCCATCAGTTCGCTGGCCACGGCGGCCGACTGCTTCGCCGCGGTCGAGGAACTGGTATTCGCCGGCAGGCAGGTCGAACTGGATGGGTTGCGCAAGGCCTTGAAGAGCGACTTTGCCGGCGAGGAGTTGCTGCGCCGCCGCTGCCTGCGGGCGCCCAAGTTCGGGCAGGGCGACGAGCGGGCCGACCGCCATGCGGTGCGCCTGCTGCACACCGTGCTCGACGAACTCGACCGGGCCTGCCACCTGGGCGCCGCCGACCAGGTGACGGTGTTCCGCTGCCTCGAGACCGATATGCGCCACCTCGGCATCGGCGCCCGGACCGGGGCCACCCCGGACGGGCGGCACGCCGGCCAACCCACCTCCGAGAATACCTCGCCCTATCCGGGTTCCTGCACCCGCGGGGTGACGGCGATGTTCAATTCGGAGGCCAAATTGCCGCTCGACCGCATCAACTCCGGGGCGCTCAATGTGCGCCTCTCCCCCAGACTGGTGGGCGGGGAGGAAGGACTGGCCAACCTGATGGCCCTGCTGCGCGCCTATTTCGACCTGGGAGGCCTGCAGCTCCAGCTCTCGATGGCGGAAAGCCACGAGCTGCGCCGGGCACAGCAGTACCCCGAAGAGCACCGGGACCTGATGGTGCGTATCACCGGGTACAGCGCGGCCTTTGTGGATATGGACAAAAACGCGCAGGACGAGATCATCCGCCGCGAAGAACTGGAAACGGGTAGCCCGGCCTGAGTGGGGTCGAAGTCACCCTCGAACCCTGTCCCTGAGCGCCCTTTTGGGTCAATGGAGGAAACCATGTTGCTCTCGTCGCCCCTGACCCATTCCGACTGGTTGATGCACGCCGAGGCGCCGGCCTGGGGCGCGGCAGGCATCCGCACCATGCTCGAGCGCTGCCGCGACTGGGGCTGGTCGCGCATCTACTGGCGCGTCTTCGACTGCGGTCGGGCCCTGTACCACAGCCGGCTCCTGGACCCGATGAAGTACGCCACCGATCCCGATCCCAACTGCCTGACCACCGGCGAACTGGCCGCCCAGGCCCCGCCCGACCTGGTGGCGCGGGCCATGGCGCTGGACTACGCCGGCACCGACACCCTGGCCGACGCAGTGCGTATCGGCCACGAACTGGGGCTGGAGGTGCACGCCTGGTTGACGATCAACGAAGACGACCACGGTTGGGGTTGGCCCAGCCGTTTCACGGTGGCGCATCCCGAGTGCCGCTGGGTGCGGCGCGACGGCCGACGGTACCACTCCCAGCTCAGCTTCGCCTTTGCCGAGGTGCAGCAGTACAAACTGGAACTGGTGCGGGAGCTGCTGGCCTACCCGGTGGATGGCCTGCTGCTCGACTGGATTCGCACCGGCGATATCCGCGACAACCCGCAGAACGACCAGGACGGGGTGGCCGATTATGGGTACGAGGCCCCGCTGGTCGAGTCCTACCGCGCCCATCACGTCAGAGACCCGCGCGACGGGGCCAACGGTGAGGAGGACTGGGTCCGCTGGCGCGCCGAGCCGATCACCGCGTTCATGCGCGGGGTGCGGCACGAGGTGCAAGAGCATGCCCGCCGGCCCCGCCTGGCGGCGATGGTCCATCACCGCTGGGCGTACCGGGGCCTGCCGGCCGAGGGTCCCATCGATGGTTCGCTGCGCGGCATCCTGTGTGATATCCGCACCTGGGCCCGCGAGGGGCTGGTGGACGAGTTGGTCGCCGCCGGCTATTACCGCGATGGGGGCACCCCGGAGGCGGGCTACCGCTGGCTGGCTGAGGAGACGGAGGGTCGGGTGCCGCTGTGGTTGTACGCGTGGGTGCCGCAGGAGGAGGCGGATCTGGTCCGCGACCTGGCGCTGGCCCAGCGCCTAGACGCGGCGCAGATCCTGTTCTGGGAGGCGGACTATATCGATCTGCGGCCCGCCGAGAAAGCGGGGTTGCTCAGCGCGGCGATGCGGCAGGCGGCTGGGTAGGCAAACACCAAATCTGTCCGGCAACATGGGCTCCGGGCGGTCATAATGGAGGTCGGTGGTGGTTGGATTACAGTTGCTTCCCGCGATACTCAGTCTGCTCGTGCTGGGCGCTCACTTCCTGCGCGCCGGCAACATGGCGATGCTCCTGCTGAGTCTGGTGATGCTCTGCCTCTTGGCGGTGCGCCGGCCCTGGGCGGCGCGGGTGGTGCAGGCGGCGCTCTTTCTGGGGACCGCCGAATGGGTGCGCACCCTGGCTGGTCTGGCCGCCCTGCGCGCCGAGGCCGGACAACCGGTGTTGCGTATGCTGCTCATCCTCGTCGGGGTGGCCTTGGTGACCGGGGCGTCGGCGCTGGTTTTCCGCAGCAGTCGGCTCCGCCAGTGGTATGGTCTTGGCCCGGTGGGGGAGGGGGAGGGGCGGTAACCGGAGCCGTCGGGAGCCGGTGAGGCAACAAAACCCCCGAAGGAGGCGATTACGCCTGGTGTCGGCACCAGCCGTCGGCGCGGCCCCGGGCTGAGGAGTGGCCGACATCACCTGGTTTCCTCCTGTGCGAGAGCTTCTTCGCGACGCTCGAATGCGAACGGATCGACCGGAGATCCTTTCACACCCAGCCCCAGGCGCGGCAGCAATTCTTCCGCTACATCGAAGGGTTGGGTCGCGCTTCCCCCTATTGCAGAGCCGCGGTGAGGGCCTGCAGCCGCCGCGTCAAATCCTCCATCGCTTGCACGTAGGTACTCTCCCAGACGGGCAGGCCTTCCAAATCCCGGGTCTCCACCTGGTAGCGCAACCCTGGAAGGGGCCATGCATCGTACCCGCTGAAAGGGTCTGGGCTGGCGTACAGGGAGCGGTTCCAGGGACGGTCTTGCAGGCCGGGGAGATAGAGGAAGGCCCGCTCCAGCCCGATGAGCTGGCGGTTGAGCGGTCGCAGGAAGGCAGCGGTTAGCTCACCGGTCGCCAGGCGCTGGTCGCGCCTGGCAGCGCAGGCGGCGGCGGCTTCGGCCAACGGGGCCAGAGTGGTCGTCAGGCGGTTCAGGTCGATGGTCAGTCCGAGCTGGCCGGCCCGATCCGCCAGGGCTTTCAGGTGTGCCTGGAGGTCAGTGGGGTAGCGGCCCAGGTCGTAGGGGAGCAGATCGGCGTTGGCCAAGCGCAGGGCCATTACCCCATCGATACGGGCCATGGCTGGACCGTAGACAAAGTGGGGATCGCAGAACCGGGAGAAAAAGGCGAAGTCGTCGTAGTTGGTATGGTAGAGCGAGGCCCCGCCCATGGAGAGCGCGGCGGCGGGGATGCCCAGATGGGCACAAAAGCCGAGGTGGTCTGAGCCCCCTCCCAGGGTGCCGATCCCCGGTTCTTCGGCTTTGGGCGGACTCCAGGACGCATATACACTCAGCGCGGTATCGGGGTGGGCCACTGCCTGGGTGGCGGCGATGATCACCCCTTTCAGGGTAGGGCTCGAAGCAGCTCCGAAGTGGGGGCCGGAAACCGCCACGTCGGCGTTGATGTACGCGACGGCCCTGGCGCTCAGCTCCGCCCGGAATTCCTCCACCCATTCGGCTGAGCCGATCATCCCCAGTTCCTCAGCGTCCCAGTGGGCGATCTTCACCGTGCGGCGCGGCCGGAAACCCTCCCGGGCCAGTTGCCCCAGGGCCTCGGCCAGGGTCAGGAGCATGGCCGTGCCGCCGTTGGGGTCCTCGGCGCCGAAGGACCAGGCGTCGTAGTGGCAGCCGAGGATGACCCACTCGTCCGGGAACTCAGCACCTTCCAGCGTGCCCACGACATCCATGATCCGGGTCAGCCCCTTGGGCTGCTCAACCCGCAGCCGCACGGTCAGGTCCGGGCCGCCGCCGATCCGATAGGCAAAAGGCAGACCTCCCTGCCAGCCGGCGGGCACCGGCTGGCCCTGCATCCTCTCCAGAATCTCCACGGCCGAGCCGTAGGGCAGGGGCGTCACCGGGATGGTGGTAAAGGGGACCTGGGCGGGGTCCAGGCGTTTGACTTTCCTGCCGCTGTCCAGGGGCAGGGCCGGCGCAAAGGGGGTGAGCGGATCGCCGGTGTACCCCAGGACGAGCAGGGAGCCGCGCTGGACCGTACTCTCGGTGAGGAACTGCCCCTCGGGATAGGGAAGGCCCGAGACGTACCCGCCGTCGGCCGGATCGGTGTAGATGACCAGGCCCACAGCTCCGCTCTCCTGGGCGTATTTCGCCTTGAAGCCCCGGTAGTTCCCGCCATAGCGGGCCACGGCGATCTTGCCCTGCAGCGAGACCCCTAGCTGGCGCAGTTGCTCGAAGTCCTCCTTGCGGCCGTAGTTGACGTACACAACCTCGGCAGTCACGTCCCCCGAGGCAGAAAAGGCGTTCCAGGCCGGCCCCAGGTCAGGATGGGCAGAGTACGGGTCTTCCTTGAGGATGTACTCCTGGTTGTTGAGGGGCAGGCGGATCGGGGTGACCAGGGCGACAGACACCTCTGGGGCGGGGCGCGGCAGGTACACGTCGTATTCATGGCGCTCCACCGCCAGGCCGGCTTGCTCCATCACCCCGGCGATGTATTGGGCGGCGCGGGCATTGGCCGCGGAGCCGGCCGGATGGGGGGTGGCCGTGAGGATTTCCAGGTGGCGGCGGAAGGCATCGGGAGCGGGTAGTTCCTGCAGATGCTTTTCCATCTGCAGCTGCGCCTCGCTCCGAGCAGCGGTAAAGCCAGCCATGGGTTGGAGCTGGGACAACGAGGGGCCGGCTGACAAGGCCAGGCCCAAAAAGGCCCACAACAGCCGGTTGCCGGGCTGTCCTGGCAGCAAATTCTGGCGCACAGTGTCCATCAATCCCCCAGTCCTGCGAAGACGTTGACGAAGGCCATCAGATTGGTGTTGACTCCGGTCTCAAAGTCCTGGCGCTGCCAGTTCAGGCCGATGTTGGTGGTGAGGCGATACCCCTGGTACGCCGAGGTGTTGGTGAGCTGGCTGGCCAGGATCAGGGTAGTGGAGTCGTCGGTGTACTCGGCCGGGACCGGGTCGGGCCTCTTGATCAGGTTGCTGAAGATCTCGTATTCCGTCCCGGCGATGAAGTTGAGGTTGCCGTTGAGCGGCCGGGTCACGACGAAGGAGAAGATCTCGGACAGTTCCCGGATTTCGAGGGCTTCGGGCCGGGTGGGCACGGTGCGGCTAAAAAGCTGCTTCCAGCGCGGCCAGAAGGTCCAGCCCTGCGCCTTGAGGGTGTAGTCTGCCTTGTTGATCAGGCCAAAGGAGCGCTGGTCGCGCTTGCCCTTGCCTTGCGAGCCGAGCTGGTAGTACGCGTCGTACTTGACTTTGGTGACCAAGGGCAGGTACCGGTCGTATTTGAATTCCAGGTAGGTGGTGTTAATGAAGGTGTCCTGAGCGATGAGTTCGTCGATCAGGGGTTGTGAAGAACCCGTAGTGCCCGTGGCCTCGACCCAGATGTTGACATTGTCCGGGATGTCGTCCCTGACTTTGCGGGGACTGAGCACCGCCCAGATGCTCAGATTGCGGGTCGGGTATTCTTTTTTGAGAGTAAAGAGCGCATAGGTCGAGCGGCTTTGGCGTGCCGTCTTGAGCAAGCGTTCGCGGGAGGCGCCGACCAACAACCGGGTCTGGGGGAAGAACTCCACCCCCAGGTAGCCGTTGTAGCCCCGGTGGCCGCGCCGGTAGGGGTAGTCCGGCTCATTGTCGTCCTCAAAGCGATCGATGACCGAGTTGTTGTTCATATCCATGCCAAAGAGGAAGGCAGGCGGGTCTACCTCGTAGCGCAGAAAGGGCTCGGTATAGTCGGGCATATTGTTGCGGTTCTGGTTGAAGTCTGAGATATCGTCGTTGTTCTCGTCCAGGCCCGGGAAGACCCAGTTGTCGGTCAGGGTGCTCAGGTTGCGCCCCTGGGAACCGGTATCGCCGAAGTAGCGGCGCGTCCAGTCCGGGAATTCGTCCTGGTCGTCGTTGTCATCGACGAACTCGTAGAGGTTGGAGACTTCGCTGGCGTAGTCCACCTCGCCCTGCTGGTTGGGGATGAACATGGTGGTGGAGTAGTTGGCGTCGAGGCTGAAGGCTTCGCCGAAGGCCAGCCAGGGATAAGCGATCTGCGAAGCGGTGGCGTAGAACGCATCGGCGTTCTCGGTGGCCAGGGCCTGGTTCTTGTCGATACTCTGGTTGGGAAATCTCCGATAGCGATTGTTGTGGACAACCTCGCTGCGCAGGTTGAAGCCCGCCAGGTTGTCGATATCCAGGGTGAGGCCCAGGAGCTGGTTGCCGGTGGGCAGGCCGTAGCGGAACTGGTGGTAGGTCTGGTTGGAACCGTCCCTGACGTTGCCTGAGGCCCGCATCACCGGCAGAAAGATCTGCTGGCCCAGGGCGTCGGTTTGAAGGTTTGAGGTGGCATCCACCTTGTAGTCATTGGACAGCACTAGGCCGACTTCGAGGTGGCGGATCTCGCGGAAGTCCTCGATCTGGTCGTCGGGCCCTGGCCGGAAGCCGTTCTGGATGTCGTAGGTCAGGGTGACTACGTCCGAGCCATTGGCCTCGACCACGCCGCGGCGCCGGATACCCCCCTCGATGAGGGGTTCGATCTCCGGGTGTTCGACGCCGTTGACGAAGAGAGCCTGACGCAGGAGGCGGGCGCCGGCCTGGCCGTCCTCGGGCGAGTCGTCGGTCAGGCGCACGGTGAGGGTGCGCAGATATCCGGTGTTGAGTCCGCCACCGAGCAGGCCTTTGAGGGAGTTGTCGCCGAAGGAGAGCTTGCTGTTGCGGTGGCTGGTGTTGACGAAGGTGACGCCCGTCTTGGCGAAATCCCCGATCTGCACCAGGCCCCGAAAGCCGAGCAGGTCGGTGAAGGTGGTGAAGGTGGTGGGGGCCGCGCCCTCGGTGTAGGCCTGGACGCCGGGGTGGTTGATCCGGGAGGCGATGAGGGTGGCCGCGTACTTGTCGGTGACCAGGTCCCACTGCAGCCCGTCGAAGCGCGGTTTGGCAAAGGTGAGCGGCGTCAGCGTCGTGCGGATCTTCTCGCCCACGGTCAGGCTCGTGTGCAACTGGCCGGAATGGCTGGAGGTGACCACCAGGCGGTTGAAAAAACCGATGAACTTGGGGTCCTTGTAGATACCGCTGCCCAGGTCCTGGGGGTACTCCTCGCTCCAGCCGTAGATCTGCCAGCCCTTGGTGATCAGGTTCCCGTATTGGTCGTAGTAGCGCAGTCCTTCCAGGGCGATCGGGGTGTAGCGCTCATAGACCTCCCGGGCGTAGTTGCTGTACTCCTCGGGTTTCCACTGATAGATCTCGTACAGGCGCTGGGGCAGGTACCACTTGCGCAGGCTGGGGACCAGGGTGGCCGGCGAGATCCGCGTGCCCGAGCTATAGTAAGGATTGGATAGGCCGGTCTCGATCTGAGCCTCGGCCGCCAGGCCCGCCAGCAGACTCCAGGCAAGACAGAGTAGGAAGTTGGTGCGCCTGTCAGGTCTCACTGAATCTCTCCTTGAGATTAAGAGCCGCTAACCAAATGACACCTTCCTGGCACCGCGCGGCTGCGAGCCGCAAGGGACGGTGTCGTCCCTGAATAGGGGCGTCGTCCTCTCGAAAAATATTCAGTACGCCACGCACACCAGGCGGGTGAGCTCCTCGCTGCTGGCATCCGTTTCCAGGCGTAGGCGCAGTAGGTAGAGGCCCGGAGGCACGTTCCCGCCCTTAGGGTCGCGTCCATCCCACACATAGACCAGGGGTTGCCCCCCCCCCTGGGGAGGGATCAGTTCGGCCACCTCGGCCCCGGCCAGGGTGTACAGGCGCACCTGCGGCCGGCGCTCGGTGCGGATGACATTCACCCGCAGCTCGAAGGTGTCGTTGATCCCGTCGCCATTGGGGGTGAACACCCGCTCGCAGGCCAGGTTATGCAGCAGCGACTGGCGCTGGTAGATGGCAGGCACGTAGACCTTCTCGGCTTCGCTGTCCCGCGGTACGACTCCCTGCCAGACGCCCGCCACGGCGGAGTTCCTCACCATGGCGCTGAATACGGTCGGGTTCTCCAGCAGACGGGCCCGGAACGTGATCTCCACCGAGTCGCGCAGCACCCGCTGGGGGAGCCGCACCAAGAGGGAGTCCCCCTCCTGGCTGGCGATACCCTCTACCGGCCGGCCCCGGACAAAGCTCTGCACCTCCTGGACGGGGCTGGGCACCTGCAGGATCACCTGGTCGAAGCCGCGGTCAGCGGAGCTGTACTGGGGCCAGATGGTGTAGCGGAAGGCCTGCAGGGAATCCAGGGGGGCCTGGCGGGGCAGGACCTGGCCGGTCAGGCCATTGGCGACCAAGGGCGGATTGTAGAGCAGGGACAAGCTGCGCAGGACCGGCATGGCCTGAGGGTCCTGGCTGGCGAGGAAGACCCGGGCCTGGAGAAAGCGCCGCGGTGTGGGCGACAGGAAGGTAGCCCCGGAGAAGGAATGCAGGTCGCTCCAGTCGCTCCAGTCTGTCCCTGGCCGGATCTCCTCGGTGATCCGGCCCTGGGAGATCTTGGGCAGCTTCAGGTACTTGTCTTCGGTGACCTCGACCTCCTGGGTACCCTGCTTGGCGAAGTAGTGCTTGACCGTCTCGAAGGTGTTGCCGGTCTTGGTCTGCGCCTGGACCTGCGTACCCGCGGGCAGGTCGGCGTCCCACTCCAGCCGGCTGATGCTGCGGGCCGCGCCGAAGTCGATGAAGCCCGAGGTCATGGCCACCCGGGCCGGGTAGCCTTCGGCGTGGTACACGAAAAGCTGCAAGGCCCGGGTCCAGCCAAAGGAGAGTCGCCGGTCGTAGTGCCAGAAGAGCAGGCGAGCGGATTGCGGGGGAAACTGCAGATCAAATATCCAGCTCTGGGGCGAGACGTCGTTGTTGATCTCCGAGAGGATCTCGTAGGTGTAGTTCCCCTCCTCGGGGATGATCCCGGCTATCGAAGCCGACGGGGAGCCGTCCGAGAGCTTGAAGGTCGTGCCCTCCCAGCCGGACTGGCGGTCCTGGGCGATGCTGTAGAACCACGGGCTGGCGCTCTGCACGATGGGCAACCAGACAATGCGGTCGATGCGGAAGGTGTTGAGCATGTCCAGCCTGAACCACATGCCGGCAGATCGCCACCCCTCCTGCCTGCCGGCGTTGTGTTCGATGCCCCACCCGCCGCGGCTGTTCAGGTCGCCGTTGAGCAGTAGGCCCACGCCATAACTGCGCGCCGAAGCGGTGATCTGCCCGCCCCAGTCCTCAAGCCGCAGGGCGATGTTCTCGCCGGCGGTCTGCACCTCGATTTCGGCCAGGGCCGCGTCCTCCAGGGGGCCCTCGACCTGGAACCGGATGAAGCGGACCAGGTCGAAGGGCAACTCATCGCTCGGGTCGAGGTACTGGCCGGTGGCCTCCGACGGGTTCTTGGCCTTCAGTTCGAATTCGACCAGCCGGCTGGTGTTGGCCTTGATGGTGCCTCCCACCCGGGTGAAGTAGATGCTGCCCGGCGAGGCGGCGACTTCGAGCCCTGGGCTGGTGTAGACCGAGAAGAAGCGGAAGGGGCGGGCGCCGAGGGTGTCTGGAAAGACCAGGCGTATTTTCTCAGCCAGGACGATGCGGCGCAGGTCGATCTCCACCCACCAGTCATCCAGGGGACTACTCGGGTCGGGCCTCCACCAGGTGTCCGGCCGCTGGTCGTGGACCCGGTCGATCTGCTGCGGGTTGCTGGGCGTGCGCGCGATGCCCTGGCCGTGCGCGCCCACAGGGGCAATCTCGAACTGGGAGGCATCCGTCAGGGCGTTGTACTGCGCAGAGAAACGCTTCACCTGGATGCCTTCGGGGGTGACGTTGATCAGGTCGCGGGGGTAATCCCATGTGTCCCACGGCTTGTCCCTAGGGATGGTGAACACCTCCTCGGCACCCAGGGACTGGCTCAGGAGCAGGACCAGGGTCGCTTTCAGGAGATTGCCCATCAGGGACATCCTCAGGATAAGTAGGCTGCCGCTGTCAGTAGACTACCGACACCGGTTTCACCACTTCGTACCGCCCCTCGTCGACGCTGGCCTCCACCCTGATCAGGTAAATGCCCGGCCGCGCCAGCCTACCGGACGCATCCCTGCCGTCCCAAGCCTGCACGTGCTGCCCGACCGTCCCCG
>JADZBP010000073.1 GCA_020852055.1 Candidatus Latescibacterota bacterium | reverse complement strand
TGGCCGCAGGTGGTGGGCAGGCGGGCGATTGCCACCGAACTGGTGTGGCGGGTATGGCAGGCGTTGCAGTTGCCGATGGTGCCGTCGTCGTTGGGGCGGCCCACGCCGTGGCATTGCACGCAGCCGCTGCCCACGGCGCTGGGGCCCTCGACCAGACCCAGCGGGTTGGGCGGGCGCCGGGTGGCGCCGGGCTGATAGCGCTCCGAGAACTCCACCTGTTCGGGGCTCAGGCCCTGTTCCCCGTACACCGCCGCCCAAGAGGGGGCGGCATGCCGGCTGCGCAGGAACTCCTGGTAGATGGGCTCGTGGCAGGCGCGGCAGTTGCCGGCGGTCAGTTTCTTGGCGATCACAAAACCGTGGTGGTCCTGCGGCGATTGGCCCTGGGCCGGCTGGTGGCAGTCGAGGCAGTTGATGCCTTTGCGGGCGTGGGCGCTCATTTCGAACTCGTGCACCACCGAGTACTGCTGCTGGTAGTGGCACTCGGCGCATTTGCCGGTGGCGCGGATCTGGTCGGGATTGGGCTGGTCGGTTTCGACGCGGGGGCGCTGGGCGTTGATCAGAAAGGCGGCCAGGACCAGGGAAAAACCGACCACGATGGAGATGAAGACGGAACGAAAGGGCATCGGCACCTCTCCGGGGCTTGGGGCTGGCGTGAATGGACGGCTAGGCAAAGGGCACGCCGCCCCGGCGCCAAGGCCCGGGGACGCAGCTAAGCCCTGGTGAAGGTACCTATGGGTGGAGAGGTCGCAAGGGGAGGGACGGTGGTGTGAAACCGGGCCGGTTTCAGGGGGCGGAGGCCTGCTGCCGGCCGTAGAAGCGCCAGTACCCCAGGGCATTGCTGGTGAGGAAGGCGGCCTCCATGAGGGTGGCCACCGGGGTGCCCACCAGCAGGTTGTGCAGCAGCCAGGTCGTGTTGCCGGCCATGATGAAGAGGCGCAGGTTGCGGTCGGCGGGTTGGAAGCTGCCGCAGGTGCCGAAGAACACCGCCAGCAGGGCCAGCAGGCTGATCGGGCTCTGGTAGGTGGCCAGGAAGGCGGCCACCGAGAGGGCCAAGAAGCAGTACATCACCCTGCGGCTGGTGGTGTAGAGGGAAACCAGGTACCGGGTGCCGATCAGCAGCATCAGCGCGGCAGGTCCGAGCCGGTCGAGCAGAAAGAAATGGGAGGCGTTGAAGACGGTCAGCAGGGCCAGACAGAGCAGCACCGAACGCCGCTGGCGGAACTGGAAGGAGACGAGGCCCAGGGCAAAGGCGATGCCGGCCAGGATCTGGGAGAGCAGGAAGGGGTTCATGGGCCGCTCAGCGCCCCTTGGGCGGGTGACATCAGGACCGGCCTTTGGCTACTTCGAGGGCGCCTTCGTGGCACAGGCCGCGCAGCCGGGCGTCATGGTAGGCTTCGGCCTGGGCCGGGGTGAGGCCGGCGATCAGGTCCTCGTATTCGGGATCGAACCGGGGCCTCGGCGGGTTGCCGGCCAGTTCCAGTCGTCGACGCAGGTCCATCATCGTTCTCGCTCCTACTGTTTGGTCAGCACCATGATGTCCGCGTTGCGCGTGTTCGCGAGGGTGCAGGTGTAGCCCTTTTCCATCAGCTCGGCCCCGGAAAGGTCGCGCTCCGGCAGGCCGCTCCAGAAATCGGCGTGGTAGCGGGCGTTGGCGTCCAGCCCGCGCAGTTTCCAGGTACGGGTCTGCTCCACACTCAGGCAGCGGTACATATACAACACCGCCATGCCGCCGTCGCGCGCCACGTGCTGGTAACACTCCCAGCGGTCGTCTTCGTCCATCATGGGTGCGTATTGCACACCCGGACCCGCCAGCACATAGCGGTCGCCGTGGGTGCAGTGGCGGATGCGCTTGTAGAAGGGCAGGGCCTTGCGGAGGATGTCGAGCTGATGACCGGGCATGGCGCACAACTCCAGGCCGTCGGCGTAGTAGCCCAGCATGCGGTTGAGCACCCGCCACTCGAAGCGTTCGGCCGTGACCGGCTGAGCCGGCGGCTGCTGCGGGGTGTTTCCCTCGACAAAACCACCCTCGTGCGGTTCGGCGGTGTAGTCGGTCATCAGATTGGCCTGGTACGAGGTGGGGTACATACACCCCGTACCGTGCATATAGCGCCGCTGCTTGGTGCTGGGCACGGCCTGGTCGTGCGGGTGGATGCAGTTGGAGTAGCGGGCGATGCCGAAGTCGCCCCGCTGGCTGCCGCCCGAGGAGTTCAGGATCATAATGTCGGGGTACGCGGCCCGGACCCCCTCCATGACGCGGTAGAAACCCTGGATCTGCGCCCATTCGCCGTCGCCGGCCCCGTGGTCGTGGGTCGGGTCGTCGCACACCCCCCATTCGTTGGCGTCGAACATGAGGTAATCCAGATCGTATTCCTTGATCGCCCAGAGCACGTTCTCCAGCGCCCACTCCTGGGCGGCCTTCACCCCCAGGCAGAGCATGAAGAAGTGCGGGCCCCAGGAACGGTAGGGGTGTCCTTTCTGCTGGACGATCCACTCCGGTTTCCAGGGGTGGCGCAGCCGGTTGCAGGTGCGCAGATCCACCCGCTCGATCTCGAACCACAGGCCCATATTGATGCCGATGCTGTGGACATAGTCCGACATGGCGCGCAGGCCGCCGGGGAACTTGATCCGGCTGTCCTCGAAGTTGCCCAGGCCGGTGCTGAAGTCGCCTGGGTCGGCCCCTTCCTTCCACCAGATGGTCTCGACATAGCTGCTCTCGTAGCCGAGTTCGGCAGCCAGCGCCATCTCGCGCTGCAGATAGGCGTCGTTGCGTTTTTCCGGGGTGTTGTGCCAGACATAGACGTGCAGGGTCGTGGGCCATGGTTTCTCGATCTTGGGGATGATCTCGGCGTCCACGTACCAGCGGCACAGGTTGGAGGCGTCGTCCCAATCGCCGGTAAAGACGCCCGCGAAGGCCGCTGGCGAGACCAGCTTCTCCCCGGCCTGCAGGTCGTGGGAGTTGGCGTCGGTGCAGGCGGAAACCGAGACCTCCTGGCTGGGCAGCAGGTGCTCGACGTCGATCTTCCAGGTCCCCGACCACTCGAAGCCCAGGAACCAGCCGCCCTGGCGCTGCGGGTCGAGCACCGTCACCCACGGATGGTCGTCGTAGGTGGAGCGTTTGCCGCTGCGCAAGGGCAGGCGGGTCAGGCGCTCCTGACAGAAGCGGTACACCGGCGCCACCCAGCTCGCCGGGCGGGGCGGCAACTCGGGGTCGGGCTTGCCGTACAGGAGCTTGGGGATCCAGCCGCAGTAGCTGAAGGGCAGCGCGTGGTGTCCGGGCGCGTCGGCGCGCGGGCCTTCCAGCCAGCCGAGCACATAGCCGCACTGGGGCTGGGTTTCACCCGCCGAAAGAAACAGATTGGCAGCGTCGAAGCGGGTGATGCCCGTGATCGGGCCGGCGGTCGGGTTGTGCAGGGTGACCCAGGAGCGCCATACCGCTTTGTCGGGCGAGGGCTTGAGGTGCTGGGTCAGCTCCAGCCCGTTGGCCAGCCCATAGACGAGGCGCAGTTCGGCATCCGCCTCGAAGCGCGAGAAGCGGGTGTTCCCGTGGCGCACGGAGTAACTCACCCCCTGGATGGTCAGTTCCGGCCCCAGGGGCCGCGCGGGTGAGGCCCAGTTCACCTGCGCTTGTCTGGTCGAACTGAGGGAGCGCAGGACAGGGAGCTGCTCGGCATTCAGCCCCACCCGCAACTGGAAAGCGGCGTTGCCGAGGCTGAAGCAGTCATCGGTTTCCTGGCGAACGAAGGAACTCTGCATGGGAAGCTCTCCTTGCCATCGGATATGGGTGTCCGGCGCTGCGCCGGCTGAAGCCGCTTCAGGAGGACAGGGTCAGCCGCGCCCACCGCAGGTGGGTCAGGCTGGCGTAGGTACACCACCAACTGGCGAGCAGTTCGCCCTCCTGCGTGGCGAGCAGGGAGGGGGCGCCAAAGGCGATGGTGTCGTGGCTGCGGGGATACTGGTCGGGCCGGCTCAGGCCGATGTGGGTCCAGCCGGTGGCGTCCCAGACCCGGACTTGGGTCTCCAGATCCCAGGTGTGGCCCCCATCGGTGGAGAGCACCACCATGAAGCCGGGGTGTTCGCTCTCGCGCCAGGTGTAGATGGCCGCCAGCCGGCCGTCGGGCAACTGGGCGGCGCAGTTGGTCTGGCCCGGCAGCGCGGTGGGCTGCGGCGTCTCCCAGTGACGCCCGGTCGGGTCGGCGTAGGCGAAATGGATGGGCAGATCCACCGGGCCGCGGGCCAGGTCGCGCATATCGGCCGACCAGAAGAGCGAAAAGAGGCGGTCATCGGCCAGCCGGATGGCCCTGCCGTGCCAGTACCCCTTGCCGGCGGCGGCGCCGTCGGCCATCACCGTCCACTCACCCCAGGTGGCTCCACGGTCCGAGGAAAAAAGGCAGAGCATCAGCGGCTGATAGGGTCCCGGATCTCCATACGCGGGCCAGCGGTCGAAGGTGGCCAGCCAGCGGCCGTCGCGCAGTTCGACGATGCCCTGGGCCGGGGTGGCCAGCAGTCCTGGCGGCAGTTGCATCACCGCGGGCGGCGTCCAACTGCGGCCGCCGTCGCGCGAGTAGAGCAACACCGGCTCGTTGGCGATCAGTCCCCCCCGGTCGCTGAAGAAGGGCTGGTCCGGATTCGAGCGGTCGGCCCGGAAGGGGCAGGCAACCAGGGTGCCGTCGTTCATCCGCGAGACAAAGGTCCCGTGATAGGAATAGGGCCGGCCATCGCGGGCGCGGTCATGGAGAAAACCCTCGTCCGCCCAGGTGGCGCCCCCGTCGCAAGAGCGCAGGAGCGCGATGTTGCTGTTGGCCGCGTACATGCCGTCCCCCCGCTGATACAGGCAGATGAACTCGGACGCGGAAAGTTGCACCATGTTCGGGAAAAAGGCCGAGACATGGCACTGGGCTGGATTGGGATTGATATAGAGGATGCCGCTGTCGGCGAGTTGCAGGCTGGGCATGGGATCGTCCTTAAGCGAAGGGCCTCAGTGCTGCTGGCGCAGCAGTCGCCAGCCCGCCGGGTCGGCGCTCAGGGCGGTGTGGCCGCGGTGCTGGTCGTAGACGCGGTGTATGTCGGCGAGGGTGTCGAAGAAGCCGACGATATGGGCGGCGCTGAAGGATTCACCGGCTTTGACCGGCCGGCCGTGGATCTCCTCGATCAGGACGATGATATCCCCAGGCCGCTGGCTGCACCAGGCCTCGTATACCACCGAGGGCTCCAGGGTGAGGCCAGCCAGCCAGGGCCCCCCGGCGCCGGTCTGCGGGTGGCGCAGGTGGTAGGCGCGGATGAAGCGCTGCGGGAGCGGGTTGAGGTCGCGGCGGTAACCGTACTTCAGATCGGGCGGGAAGGGGGCGAAGAATTCGCTGGCGGGGATACAACCCCCGTCGGGGCCGCCCAGATAACTCAGGTAGATCTCGCTGAAGGTGTCGCCGCGCTGGTGGCGCACGCAGCCGGGGGTGTCGTTGCGCAGGACCATCTCCGGCGCGTCGTTGACACTGTCGATGCGGTCCATCAGCAGGAAGTAGCGCTCGCCGCGGGGGAAGACCACCAGCTGGGTCCAGCGCGAGCCGGCGCGGCGGCCGGGGGCCGCATATTTGTATTGATAGGTGGTGCGCACGGCCACAAAATTGCTGCCGCGGATGATCTCGGGCTGCACCGGCTTCATGCGGTGGCACAACTGCGGCCCCTCGACCACCCGTTTGCGGTGGCTGCTGCCGTGGGCCATCAGGGCGTACTCGCGCTGGGTCGGGTCGGTCTCGTTTTCGTACCAGACATAACGCCCGACCCCGTGGCCGTCGGGGGAGAAGACCTCGTCGCCGTACCCGGCGTCGCTGCCGGCCTCCATCAACCAGTCGACCACCATCAGGCCATCGCCCGCCTCGCGGCAGCCGGTGGCCTTGTCGAGAAAGGAGCCCTTCTCGATGCCGGTCATCCAGTGTTTGGGGTTGTTTTTGGGGATGGTAGCGGCGAGGGTGGTGGTTTCGATCGCGATGGCGCGGTCGGTTTCGGTCAGGTCGAACCACTCGGGGGCCGGCATGGGATTCTCCGTTGGTGAAGGGGCGGAGCGGCGGCTCAGATATGGTCGCCGGGAGACGCCGTTTCGTGCCAGGCCTGCGGGCTCTTGGCAAGCAGGTCGGCCAGGCGGATCAGGTCGTCTTCGCTGATATCCACGAAGGAATCCAGGCTGCGCAGGGCTGCGGTTACGGCTTCGTGGGAGATCCGGACCTCCCCGGGCCGGGGTGTGGGGCGGCGGGTGAAGGCGGCCGGATAACGGCGCCACTTGAAGGCGTAGTTGAAGGCCACCGCCACCAGCACGATGACCAGGGCGTTGAGCAGCACCGGCATCCAGAGAAAGGAAAAGCCCAGGCTGGTGACCCCCGGCCCGCCGATCACCGCTGTCAGCGCCGTGGCCCCGCCGGGGGGGTGGATACATTTGCACTGGTGCATGACGCCGATGGCCAGACCCACCGCGCATCCGGCGGCGAGGGCGGGGTTGGGGATGTAGCGGGCGCAGAGGATGCCGATGAGGGCCGAGAGCCCGTGGCCGGCCAGCACCGGCCAGGGTTGGGAGAGGGGGCCGTGGGGCACGGCAAAAAGCAGCACGGCGCTGGCGCCCATCGAGGCAACCAGAAGGCCGGACCCGCCGAACTGGAGGGTCTGGTGGCTGAGGGCGGCCAGCAGGCAGATTGCCACCAGCCCGCCGAGCGCCGAGATCAGCTTTTCCTTGGCGCTGACCTCGTCCAGTTCGATGCCGATCCACTGTTTCACTCGCTGCATGCCGGCGTTTGCCTCGGGGGGTTATGGGGGAGCAGGATCAAAGGTTGCTGGCGGGAGCCGGCCCGACGCTGAACACCAGGATCCGCAGCTCCGCGGTACCGGTGTTCTCCAGGGCGTGGCGGCCGCCGGGGAAGACCGCGGTGAGGTCGCCGGCGCGCACGGGGAAACGGTGGTCGTCGAGGGTCATGGTGCCTTCCCCGGCGACGACGTAGTAATACTCCTCGTCGTCGTGGTGTTCGTGCAGCCCGATGGAGACGCCTGGGGCGAGTACGTCGTCGTGGACAAAATTCAGCAGCCGGCCCGGCAGGTCCTCGCGGCCCAGCACCCCGACCCAGGCCAGGGCGCCCTGGCCGCCGTGGCACTGCGCCAGGGGCGCCTGGGGCATGGTTTCCCGCCGCTTGATGAGGGTGGTTTGGCTCATGTCTGGCGCTCCTTCGGGTACCGCCCGTCCGGCTCTTCAGGCCAGGGGAGCGAGAAAGCGGTGCACGATGCGGATGAGGTTGGCGGGGTACTCGCAGTAATGGCGGATGTGGTACTTGCCCAGGTCGCCGGTGGCTTCGGCGTAGTAGCGCTCGCGCCAGGACCAGCCCTCCCCCCGGCCCACGGCCACCACCTGCTGCAGCGAGCGCCAGATGCCGGCCTGGTCGCCCATACGCGCCCGGGCCCAGCACTCCAGGTACCACACCCGGCCCATGGCGGCCAGGTCGTGGCGGTCGATGTGCTGCATCTCCCAGTCCTCATAGGTTTCGGGACGGGTGGCGATGCCGGTGGGTATGCCGCTGTACACAAAGGCGGCCTGGTCCCGCAACTGGGGCCAAAGCAGGGCGAGCTGTTCCTCGCTGGCGGTGCCGGTGGCCACGGCGGCCCAGTCCACGTCGGTCAGGCCGTGGCTGCTGATGGGGCCGCGTTCCGGGTGAATATACTCGACGCAGTGGTCGCCGGCCCAGAAGCGCTGGCGGAAGGCGGTGCGCAGCCCCGCGGCCGCTTCCTGGCAGGAGGCGGCCAGTTCGCGCTCGCCGACCAGGGCGAAGAGGCCGGCGGCTTGGGCCAGGGCGTGGGCCGAGTAACACTGGTTCACCCCGTCGTGTTCGAGGCGGGTGGGCCGTTCCACGTAGAAGCCGCCGCCGCGAATCAGCCCCTCGGCGGTGATCTGCGACTGCAGCCAGGCGGCGGCCCGGCCCAGCCAGGGCACCTGGGCGGCGAGCCAGTCGCGGTCCCCGGTGTGGCTGTGGATCGCCTCGGCCATCACCAGGAAGGTGACGTTGGCCAGGGTGCGCAGCGGGTTGCCGGGCACCCAGTGCACGAAGACCGCGCCGCGCTCGTCGGCGCTCAGGGGATACTTGCCTTCGGCCATCACCGTCTTGCCGGCCAGGTCGGGCAGGATGGCGAAGGGCACCAGGCCGTCCTGGCGCTGAAAGGTTTTGACGTATTCCCAGCTGGCCAGCACCTCCTCGCGGCGGCCCAGCCAGAGCAGGGCTTCGGCGGATTGGCCCCAGTCGAGGCCGGGGACGGTGGTGTTGTTGCCGTGGCCCTGGCCGTCGGCGCAGACCGAGAAGTAGCCGAAGAAGATGGCCGGGTTCAGCGCGGCCAGCACATTCCTCTCCGCCGCCATCCGGTACGCTTCGGCGATTTCGGGGGGCAGGTAGGCGGGTACCCTCAGTGCGGTTTCCCGGCTCATTGCGGTTCCGGGAAGGTGACGCGGGGGCCCTGCGGCACCTGGCCGGGGGGCAGGTAGGTTGGCGCCAGCGTGCCGGCCGGGCCCAGGCTGTGGATGAAGCGGTAGATGGCGCGCAGATCGGTTTCGCTCATCGCGTGCAGGCTGTACCAGGGCATGGGTGGCCGGAAACGCGCATTGTGGGCGATGCCCACCCACTGGTCCTCGGTGATCTCCTGCATGTAGAGGCGCAGGTTGCTCGCATAGGTGGTGCCCCAGGGCCCCTGCCAGCCGAGCAGGTCGCCGGTGAGCCAGTCCTTTTCGGGGGTCTGGCCGTCGGTCTGGGTGTAGCCGGCGGTGTGGCAGTCGTTGCAGCCGGTGATCTTGACCAGGTAGTGGCCGCGCTCGATGGACTCGGGGTCGGCGGGTTTGGCCTGGTCGGCCGGGGCGGCGTGGGCGGTATGGGCGAGCAGGCCGCAGAGTGCCACCGCGGCGGCGATGCGGGACAGATACATGGTTCCTCCTCGGGTTGGGGGAATGGGGTGGAGGGGTTCACCTAGCTGAGGCGGTGCGGCTGCCGGCCCGCGCCAGGGCAGCGGCCTGGCGGGCGGGCAGTTCGTCCTCGGCAGTGATACACATGTCCAGGTCGCGCAGCAGGCCGTCCTGCAGGCTGTAGATCCAGCCGTGCACCGCCAGGGCCTGGCCCCGCATCCAGGCGTCGCGCACCACGGTGGTCAGGCTGACATTGACCACCTGGGCGATGACGTTGAGTTCACACAGACGGTCGTGGCGCTGAACTTCGCCCGCCAGCGCGTCGAGTTGGGCCTGGTGCTGCCAGCGCACATCCTGCACGTGGCGCAGCCAGTTGTCGCTCAGGCCGAGCCGGCTGTTGCGCAGGGCGGCCAGCACCCCGCCGCAGCCGTAGTGGCCGCAGACGATGATATGGCCGACCTTGAGCACGTCCACGGCAAACTGGATGGTCGAGAGGCAGTTGAGGTCGGTGTGTACCACCACATTGGCGACGTTGCGGTGTACGAACATCTCGCCGGGCAGCAGGCCGACGATCTGGTTGGCCGGCACCCGGCTGTCGGAACAGCCGATCCACAGGTAATGGGGCGCCTGCTGGCGCGACAGACGGCTAAAAAACTCCGGGTCCTGCCGGGTCACCTCGGCGGCCCAGGCGCGGTTCTGCGCAAAGAGGTGGTTCAGCACCCGCATGACAATCGTCCCGGCGTCGTCATTCGGGTTTGGCGTTGTAGGGCAGGGCCAGAGCCGCGATCACGCTGGTGGCATGGGTCTCGCGCGATACTGTGCGCGGCTCGCCCTGCTGGTTGGGACGGAACCGGGCCACCCGGGCGAAGGGCGCTTTGAGCGGGATGCGCCCAAAGGTCTCGCCCCGGGCCAGGCGACGGGCGGCGCGTTCGGCGGCGGTGCGGATCTGGGCGCGGGCCCGCTCGGGGGAGAGGTGCACGGCGCCCAGGTTGCGGGCCCGGTACTGGTCGGTGGTCAACTCGTCGCCGCTGCCGGGGGTGACGCCGCGTTTGCCGCTGGCGGTCTCGGCCCAGGGGGTCAGCGCCTTCACCTCGGCGACAAAAGCCTCTTCGCCGGCGCCCAGGATCACCGGCACCCCTAGTTCGGCGGCGCAGAGGGCCATCTGCCCGAACTCGCCGATCGAGACCCCGTTGATGCTGAGATCGATATAGTTGAACCACTGGGTGTGGGTGATGTGCGAGTACGCGGTGCCGGCCTTGGCGTGTTGCCCCACCCAGCCGATGCCGGCAAAGCTCGAATCGAGGCCAAAGGGGAAACCCTCGGGCCAGCCGCGCGCCAGCTCGGCGCGGGCATCGAGCAGTTTGGGATTGATGCCGCCGGCGCCATGGCCGTCGGCCACGGTGACGGCAGTGGCCCCGCCGGCAAAAAACCCCTCGATGGCGGCGTTGGACTCCAGGGTGAGGAACTCCTGGCCCAGGTCGTAGAACTGCGAGTTGCGCATACACCAGTCGTCGTGGTTGAGCACGCCGGCCACGCCTTCCATGTCGGTCATCAGAAAGATCTTCACCGCGGTCCTCCTTGCTCTTCAGTCTGGGTTGGCGGCAAAGATCGCCGGCCCGGCCGCACCTGTCAACCGCCGGCGGCTTGATCGGGGCCGCCTCGCGGCCCTATTTTCAGCCCCCATGCGTATCGCTCTCCGTATTCTGCTGCCCGGCCTGGTCGCCGGCCTGCTCTGCCTGGCCGCCCTGTACCACTCGGGGGTGGCCCGGGCTTGGACGGCGGGGGCCGGTTCGGGGCGTCCCATCCAGCTCAAGGTCTGGGACTGGTGGAGCGCCTCGGCCAACGAGGAATACGGGGCCTATTTCGACGCGCTCGAAAAGGTCTACGAGCAGCGCTACCCCGAGGTGGACCTGGTCTACCAGGTGGTGCCCTTTGGCAACTACGTGCAGAAACTGGCCACCGCCATGGTGGGCAGCGCCCCCCCCGATGTGTTCCAGTCCTCGGTGTACTGGGCCGAGGGGTTGTACCAGCGCGGCATGCTGCTGCCCCTCGACAGCCTGCTGGCTTCGGCCTCTGCTGACACCGGCGGCCTGCGCCTGGGCCAGGACGCCTTCCTGCCCTCGGCCTGGCGCCACAACCACACCCCCGAGGGCGCGGTCTTCGGTATCCCCCAGATCATTGACGCCCAGTGCCTGATCTGGAACCTCGACCTGCTCGAGGCAGCGGCCCGGGATGACGAAGAGATCCGCGCGCTTTTTGTGCAGTTGCCCGACGGCAGCCCGGACTACCAGCGGCTGCGCTTCGATGCGGTGCGCGATTGGGAGCACTTCCGCCGCCTGGCCAAAAAGCTCACCCGCTACGGGGCAGACGGCACGGTGGAGCAGGCCGGCTTTGTCATCAATGCCTACGGCGGGGGCGCGGGCATGTTTCCGCCCTGGCTGGCGGCCAATGGCGGCGCTTTCCAGGACGAACAGGGCACCCGCGCGCTCTTCGCCACGCCGGGCGGGGCGGAAGCCATCGAGTTCATGGCCAGGCTCTACTGGGAGGACCGGGTATGCCCGCCCTTCCGCCGGCAGCTCGCCGACGCCGAACTCTTCGAGGAGGGCAAGGTGGCCTGTATGGCGGCCGGCACCTGGTCGGGCAAGGACATCATCCGCGATACCCTGGGCTGGAAACATTTCGCCAAAACCGCCTTCCCGCCCGGACCCAGCGGCCGCGAACAGAAGACCCTCACCTGGGGCAATATGTTGGTGATCTCGCGGCGCTCGCCCCACATGGAGGCGGCCTGGAACTACCTGCGCCTGGCCTGCAGCCTGGAGGGCAATCTGCTGCGGCTCAAATACCTGGGGTATAACGGGCCGCGCCTCGACCTGTACCAGACGCCCCAGTGGCAGGAGGCGGTGCAGGCGCGTCCGTACCTGGCCAACGTGCCGCAGATCTGCCTGGCCGGCGACAAGCTGCGCCACACCGAGATCATCGCCACCGACCACCAGGCCAATCCAGTCTTCGAGACCCTGCTGCTGCGCGACCCCGAGATCATCGCCGGCCAGGGGCCGTACCCCTCGGTGGCGGCGGCCCTGGAGGAGGCGGCCCACAACGTGGACCAGGTGTACGCCCGTTATCAACAGCAGGCCCGAGGGTGGCTGGCCCGACGGGGGGAGGGGACCCGGTGAGAAAGGGTTGGCGGGTGTTGATCCCGTACCTGTACCTGGCCCCGGCCCTGAGCCTGGCGCTGGTCTTCAGCCTGGTGAGCATGGGCATCAGCCTGTGGACCAGTTTCCACCACTTCGACGCCTTTGCCGGTTCCTCTGGGTATGCGGGGTTGGAGAACTACCGCCGCGCCCTCTTTGCCGCCGACAGCTATTGCTGGCTGGCCCTGCAGCACACCGCCTACTACGTGGCGCTCTGCGCCGCGGGGGTGCTGGTCACGGCCCTGCCCCTGGCCCTGCTCTGCCAGAAGGTGCGCTGGGGCCAGGCCCTCTTCCGCACCCTCTACTTCCTGCCCTCCATCACGCCGGGCGTGGTGCTGGCCCTGGTTTTCTATCATCTCTTTGGGGTGTGGGGCAACCTGCTCGACCAGAGCAATACCGCGATGCCGGCCCTGGCCTTCATGGGGGTCTGGGCCGGGGCCGGGTACAACATGGTGCTCTTCCTGGCCGGGCTGACCGAGATCCCCCAGCACCTCTACGATGCGGCGCGGGTAGACGGGGCCAATGCCTGGCAGCAGTTCTGGCATATCACCCTGCCGATGCTGCGCAATACCCTGGTTTTTGTCACGGTGATGACCATCATCGGCGCCTTCCAGGTCTTCACCTCGGTGTACATCATGACCAGCGGCGGCCCGGAGCGCAGCACCGAGGTGATCGCCTACACCATCTTCCTCAACGCCTTTGCCGTGGCTGGCCAGATGGGCTACGCCTCGGCGGTGGCCTGGTTGCTCTTCGGGGTGGTGGCCATCTTCGTCGCCATCCAGATGCGGGTGTTCCGCTCGCGGAAGGCGTACGATGAATAGGCGCCTGGTTTCCTTCGTGGCACTGTTGCTGATGCTCGCCGGGGCGGCGGCCATGGTCTACCCCTATGCGTACATGGTGGGTTCCTCGCTCAAGACCCGGCGGGAGTTTGCCCAGGACAAGGAGGGATTGATCCCCCCGCGCTACCAGCTCGGCGAGCACCTGCGGCACCGGCAGGGGGAACCCAGCGCCCTCGACTGGCCGGGGGCCGAGTGGCCGCTGTGGCAGAACTACGCCGACGCCATCACCTTCGGCAAGGTGGAACGCTACCTGGGCAACAGCCTGCTGTACGGGGTGGTGATCACGGCGGTGCAGTTGCTGCTCGATGTCCTGGCGGCGTACGCCTTTGCGCGCTTCGAGTTCCGGGGCAAACGCCTGCTCTTCGGCCTGCTGCTGGCGACGATGATGGTGCCCCCGGCGGTGCTGCTGATCCCCAACTTTTTGGTGGTGCGGGAACTGGGGCTGGTGGACACCCTGTGGGGGGTGATGCTGCCAGGTTTCGCCGGCGCCTTTGGCATCTTCCTGCTGCGCCAGGCCTTTCTCAATATCCCCGCCGAACTGGAGCAGGCGGCGCGTATCGACGGCTGCGGCAGCCTCGGCATCCTCCGGCACGTGGTGCTGCCCCTGTCCAAGCCGGCCCTGATCACCCTGGGCCTCTTCACCTTTATGGGGGCCTGGAATATGTTCGAGTGGCCGCTGGTGGTGCTCAGCGACCAGAACTACTATCCACTCACCGTGGGCCTGAGCCTCTTCCGCGCCGAGAACGGGGCGGACTGGCCGCGTATCTTCGCCGCCAGCACCATGGGCGCGGCCCCGCTGATCCTGCTCGTCCTGGTTGCCCAGCGCTATCTGGTGGGCGGCATCAGCCTGAGCGGCATGAAGGTCTAGACCGGAGAGAAACCATGGCCTACCAGGGCAGATCCATCGACCAGTACCGGTTGCTGCACCACGACGAGGGGGAACCGCTGCTGCGCCAGAGCTGGCCGCCCACGGCTGAGGGGTTGAAGCGGGCCACGGTGGAGGGCCTGGAAGGCTACCCCATCGACGTGTTCTCCTACGGCATCCAAGCTGCGTGCGGGGCGTATCACCTCTCCGCGGTGCTCGACCGCATGGGGGATGGCGTGGCCACCTTCAAGGATACCGGCACCTGGAAGATCGCCGAGAGCCTGCGCCGCTTCGAGCAGCAGGGTCTCGATCCCACGGCATTGAGTATCGAGGCCTGCCACGGCATCGGCCTGGACGTGAATCTGAGAGTCCGCATAAACGACCTGCACGACATCTTCTACCAGGAGAACTACAGCCGGCCCGATCTACCGCCCAAACCCCCGCGGGAGCCGGGCTGGTATTACATGAGCAAACACAAACAGGAGCATCCTGAGTTGCTCCTGGGCCGGCCCGGACCCAGCCCCAAGAACCGCGAGGAGGTGGAGGCGTACGCCTACAACTACGCCCTGGCCCCGGTGCGGGAGCGCACCCGCGCCTTTGTTGCGGAGACCGCCACCAACTACGACCTCGATGCCCTCACCCTCGACTTCATGCGCTGGCCCTATCTCTTCAAGCGGGAGGAGGCCTACGCCCAGCGCCACCTGATGACCGACTATATCGCCAGCCTGCGCGAGGTGGTGCGCGATGCGGCACGTCGCCGGGGCCGGCCCATCCACTTCCTGGTGCGCCTGCCCGATACCGTCGAGGGGGCCCTGCGCATGGGCATCGACGGCAAGGCCTGGCTGGAGCGGGGGCTGCTGGATCTGATCATCATCGGGGCGGGATACAACGCTGCGGATGCGCCCTGGGACGAGTGGGGGGATCTGGCCGCCCGCCACGGGGTGCCGGTGCTGGCCACCCTGCGCAGCAGCGGGGAGCCGCCCCACTACCCGGGTGATCCGGTGGAGCTGTACTACCGCAAGCTGCGGGCCGCCACCCTGCGGGCCTACCAGCGCGGGGCCGCCGGTCTGGAACTCTTCAATTACTTCTACCATCTGCCCTTCTACCAAGGCACGGTGGGCGGCAGCGGCAGCGGCACCGGTTTCGAATTCACCCGCGACCTGATGGATCGCCAGCGCCTCGCCGGCCTGCCGCGCACCTACGAGGTGAGCCGGCAGATGGGCCTGGAGTTTGTGTACGGCCACGCCTATTTCCCCGGGCACCTGCCCTGCTCCATCGGCCGGGCTGAGGACGGGCTGGGCCCCACCCTGACCCTCGACCTCCCCGAGGAGGTGCCAGGTGATACCACCGTGCGCTTGTGGCTGCAGTTGACCGACCTGTGGCACGAACACGAGCTGGAGATCACCTGGAACGGGACGGTGCTGCCCTTTGAGGTGGAGGAGGGCTGGAACCGCTACGGCTCGCGCAGCCTGGGGCACCTGGAACTGCCGGTGCCGGCCCCGCTGCTGCGGCGGGGCGAGAACCGCCTGGGGCTGCGGCTGCTGCAAAGGCCGGCCAACCTCGACCACTTCATCACCCTGTACCACGCCCTCCTGCATCTAGATTTCCATTGATTCGGCGCACCTTTTGGTCCAGATTGGGTACTGAACCTGGTTTTACCTGTCCTGAGACGGTGACGTTCCTCGCGGAGGTGGACCATGGATCGGAGACGGATCGCGTATCTGGGTTGCGCCCTGCTGGCCCTGGGGGCCGGTCCCGGCGAAGCAGCGGGAGAGGATTCATCCCTGGTCAGCCAGCCGGCGCTGGCGGCAAGGGCAGACTCGTCTGCTGCCAGTCCGCCGACGGCAGGGGCGGACTCGGCCAAAGCCCCGGTGGCGGCACCGCTGCCACCGCCCATCGGGCAGTTGCGGGGAAGCGCCGCCAGCGTCCTGATCACGGCCTTTCACAGCGACGACGTCATCGTGCGCCGTGCTGCAGTGGAAGGACTCAGCCAGGTGGCGCCGGAGGAATTCGCCCGCATCGCGGTGGAGGCCCTCGCCAACACCGACGTGATGGTGGGGCGGCGGGCCATCCAGATCGTCGGCGAAATGCGGGCCGCCGACCAGCTATCCCAGTTGGGCGAAGCTGAATTCGCCGGCCTATTCGACGTGGCGTTGCGCAGCGGTGACCCCATCGTGCGCCGCGAGGCCGCAGCCATCCTCGCCCGGCCGGTGGCGGCCCCCACTGCTGCGCTGCCGCCCCCACCCCCACTGGCGGCCCTGCCACCACCACCGCCGGCCCGCCGCCCCTGGGAACCCGAGCGCTACCGCGACTGGGACCGCTACTGGAGCGCCGCGCCGCCCGCGGATCTGGAGCTGCAGCCCAAGGGCCTGGTGTTGCGCTACAACCGGGTCGAAGGGGTGTACGGCGGCTGGCGACTGCCGCGCAACTACCACCCCGGCCAGGGGCTCACCAACTACGGCTCCGTCGGTTACAGCCTCAACGCCAAAGGGCTGCGGTACCAGGCCGGGGCCGAGGTCTTCTCCTTCTACAGCCCGCCCCTTTCCCGCGACAACCTGGTGGCCATGGGCGCCGAGGTGCACGACCTCACCGACACCCAGGACGGCTGGCTGCTCTCCGAGGAGGAGAATTCGGCCGACGCCCTGCTCTGCCACCGCGACTTTCGCGACTACTTCCGCCGCGCCGGCTGGAGTCTCTACTCCTCCCACAACCTGGGCGGGGTACTGCAACTGACCGGGCGCTACGCCCGCGACGAGTTCGAGTCCCTGGAGAACGAGGTGGAGTGGGCCCTCTTCGACAGCCGTTTCGCCCGCCGCGATTTCCGGCCCAATCCGCCGGTGGACGAGGTGGAGGTGGCCAGTATCCGCGCCGACGTGCAGTTCGACACCCGCAACCGTCTCGAAGAGCCGCACCGGGGCTGGTTCATCAACGGGCTCTTCGAACGGGCCGGTGGTTTCCTCGGCGGGCAGGCGCGTTTCAAACGCTACCTGGCCGATGTGCGCCGGTACCAGCCGGTGGGCCACAGTTCGCGGGTGGACCTGCACCTGCGCCTGGGCACAGCCCAGCAAACCCTGCCCGGCCAGTCCCTCTACGACCTGGGCGGTTTCGGCTCGCTGCGGGGCTACGGCTTCAAGCAGTTCACCGGCGACCGCATGGGCCTCCTCAGCGCCGAGTACTGGGTGGACGGCGAGGCGCAGTGGCCCGGCGACCTGCCGGTGGACGACCTGTCGGTGGGGCTCCTCTTCGATGCCGGCAGCGCCTGGTTCGCCCGCGACCAGCACGATCCCTTCGACACCGAGGACCTGGACTTCAACAAGAGCCTGGGTTTCGCCCTGCAGTGTGAGAACGCCCGCTTCTACCTGGCCCGGCCGCTGGACGGACCGGACCGGGAGTGGGAATTGGCCCTGCGCTTCAGCCGCAGCTTTTGAAGAAAGGTCCCGCGATGAAGATCCCTCCCGGCGATTGGGGTGCGCAGTTCCGCTGGTCCTTTGGCGACGCGCAGACCCAGGAGGCGCTACACCAGTACCAGGGGGCGATGCAGGCCCTCGAGCTGGTCTACGACAACGACGGGCTCTGGGAGTGGGGTGACCCGCGCGGCGAAGGGCCGGAGATGATCCGGCGTATGGTGGATCAGTACGCGCAGGTGGGAGCGCGGGCCCTGGTCTGGGGCTGCGGCAACAACCTGGCCTGGAGCTACACCCCGCGGGTGCAGGAGGCGTGGTGCGACCGGGTGCCGCGCGACAAAGAGAATCTCCGCCAGCTCGCCGAACGCCAGCGCCAGTGGCTCGACGCCGGCACCGACCCCTTGTCCGTGGTCCTGGAACGGGCGCAGGTGCATCACCTGCCGGTGCTGGCCGGTTTCCGCCTCAACCGCTTCTTCCAGATCTACGGGGTGGAGTCGTGGTACGCGAACAACCCCCAGTTCGTGCTCTCGCCGGCCAGTTGTCCGCTCAATCCCAACCAGTACAGTGTGGACCTGGCCCGGCCCGAGGTGCGGGCGCATTTCGTGGCCCAGTGTATGGATGTGGTGGAGCGGTACCCGGTGCAGGGCCTGCACCTCGAGTTCATGCGGGCCATCCCCTTCTTCGAGCGCGGGCAGGAGGACAAGGCAGCGCACCTCAACGAGTTCCTGCGCCAGTTGCGGGGGGAATTGGACCGCATCGGCCGGCAGCGGGGTTGCCATCTGGAGTTGGCGATCTGGTCGGGCACGCCCCAGAATTACCGCGTCATCCGCCGGGGGCTCTTTCCCCCGGAATTCTGCGAGCTGGAGTTCCACGGCATCGACATCGCCACCTGGATCGCCGAGGGGCTGGTGGATCGCCTGATGCTCAGCGTGTGGTCGGGGGGAGCGCCGCGGCGGGGCACGCCGGTGGAGCTGCAGCCCTGGGTGGAGATGGCGCGGGGCAGCCGCACCCGCATCCTGGGCGAGATCGACAATGCCTGGGAACTGCCCGAGCCGGCCCAGTTGCGCGAGGCCGAGTCGGTGATCCGCCAGACCGCCGCCACCAGCGACGGGGTTTTCCTCTTCAACATCCAGCCCTATGCCCTGGCGCTGATCCTCGTGGGGGCGCGCCAGGGTTGAGCATTTTCAGGGGCACAACGCCCGCACGGTGCGCAGGAAGGCCAGGTAGTTCGCGGGCGGGGTGCCCGGCAAAACCGCGTCGGCGGTGGAGTGGATATGGGGGGTGTCGCGGGTGGCCTCGACCATCGCCCGGCTGAGTTCGACGATATCCTCGGGTTTACTCTCGCGCAATCTGCCCAGATCGAGATTGCCCTTGGTGCAGGAGGCCGGCCGCAACTGTTTGCGCGCCTCGGCCAGCTCGTTGTCGCCGGCCGGGGGCGGGGCCACGGTCTCGATGACATCGGCCTCGAAGAGATCGAAGATTCCCTCGGCGAAGAACTGCTGGGTGCGGCCGCAGTTGTGGTACCAGAAGAGCCCACCCCGCTCGTGGGTCCAGCGGGCGTAGTCGCGCAGGCAGGGCACGTCCATGATCGAGAACAACTCGGGCGAGGTCATCTCCAGCCCCAGGCCCGAGGCGCTCATGAAATCGAACCCCTCCTCCATGGCGATGGCGAAGATCTTCAGCGAGGCCTCGTACACCGCCCGCATACTCTCCCGGTAGGTATCCTCCAGGTCGTGCCAGTGCAGGAAGATGGTGGCCTGCCCCACCTGGTGGGCCAGCCAGTAGGGGTTGACGTGCCCGATGACGATCACCCCCTCGTCGCCCACCTTGGTGCGCCATTGGCGGAAGAAATCGCGCATCTGGTCCTCGCGGCCCTCCAGGTCGCGGCAGGCGGCCTGGAAATAGGCGTGGTCCTCGCCGGTCTGCACCGGAAAGCTGGCCTCGAAGGAGCCCAGGCCCATGCCGCGGGGCACCCGGCGGGTCCAGGTACCGGCTGAGGTTGGCAGGGTGTAGAGCACACTCTCCGGGTCGCTGCCGGCCTCGTCGGCGGTCCAGGGAAAGATGAACTGGGTGCAGCCCACCATGAACATCGGCTCGTAGTCGAGGGCGCGGGCCAGGGCGATCTCGTCGGCCACCCCGTCGCCCGAAGGGGTGATGCCCAGCAGGCGCAGGGTGCCGGCCACCACGTCCGGGTAGGGCAGGAAGGGCGAGAGGGGCGGGCGGTGGCCGCGGGGGTCGCGCACGAAGTCGAGGAAGCGCCGGCGTGGCGTGCCCGGCGCCGCACTCAGGGAGGGGGAGACCGCACCCCCGGCGGCCTGGCCCAGGCGCGAGACGTGGGATTCGTTCACGAGTGGGCCTCCAGCACCAGCACCCAGTCCTGGAAGACCGGCGGTTTGGGGGCGGGCCAGTCACCCTCGGCCTGGCCCAGCGGATATTCGCGGCCGGTCTTGGGATCGAAGTAAAAAGCGGTGTACGGCTTTTCGAGCCCTTTGACCTTGAGATTGCCCGACCACGCGGCCCAGCAGGTCTCGGCGGGGATGAAGATCAGGCGCACCTGGCCGGGGATGCCGGCGGCGTAACAGGCCACGCGGCGCTCGGCGGACTGGTGCGGCTCGGCCCACTCGGGGTGGGGGGCGAATTCCCACCAGCGGAAGCGTTCCAGCAGGCGTTTGCCGATGCCCAACTGGCCTGAGCCGGGCAGCTTGTAGGCCTGATCCCAGGGGATATCCCCCCAGGAGGTGCCGTGGGGCGAGAGGCCGTAGGGTTTGGCGGCGGTGTTCACCTGCCACAGGCCGTTGGCCCCGTAGGTGTGACCGGCAGCCCCCGAGAGCAGGCAGGACCAGAAGAGGAAACGCTGCACCTCCTCGCGGCTGGATTCCATGATACCCTCGTAGTTCACCTCGCTCACCAGCACCGGCAGTCTGGGCTCGTGGGCCAGGGATTGTTCGAGGACCTGCACCGTGGGGGCGAGGGAGGGATACCCGGAGTGGCCGGTCTGCAGCATGTCCAGGTCGAGGATGGCGGGGTCATCCACCTGGTCGTGGCCCAATTGGGTGGGGTGGATGGTGATGGGGTTGCGATCGGCGTCGAGTTGGCGGATATAGCGCACCAGCCGGCCCCACTTCTGGCGCAACTCCTGGCGGTAGGCGTCGGCCTCTTCCTGGCTCTTGGGCTTGAGATAGTAGAACATCAGCGCCTCGCCGGCGGCGCACCACACCACCGGGTACGCCCCGTACCGGGCCACCAGGTTGCGCCAGTGTCTGGCGAGCACCTCGGGGCCGGCAAAATCCATGAAGTACCCCCACGAGCCGACGATGCAGGGCACCAGGCCGGCGCGCACCACATGGGCTAGGCGCAGGTCGGCCTGGTCGAAATAGGCTGGATTGATGGACGAGAAATCGCGCGCCCAGGGGAAGCCGGCCTCGTTGCGGCCGCGTTCGTCGAAGGGCTCCATGTCGGGGTACAGGCCGGCGACGATCTGCACCACGCTGAAGCCTTTCTTCACCCGGTCGGCGGTGAGTTCCTGAAAGTCCTCGGGCCAGCGCAGGCGTTCACACAGGCCCATCCACCAGGTGTCGCCCAGCCAGAAGAAGGGTTTACCGTCGCGGTGTTCGAGGTGCCGGCGCGAGGCGGCCAGGCGCAGGGGGCCGTGGCGCAACAGGGTGTTCTCGCCGGTATAGGGGAGGATCTCCAGGCTGCCGGTCTGGCCGTGCAGGCCGGGGTCGCTGGCGGCGGAGCAGCGGCTCTGGTAGCGATGCACCCCGAGTTGGGAGGAGGAGTAGCGCACCTTCCAGGTCTGGTCGCCGGCCCAGAAGGCGGGCAGGAGCAAATCGCGGCCATCGGGCTGGGTGAAGAGCACGTCGACTTCGACGGTGTTGAAGGGGTCGGTGTGCACCTGCTCGGAGGTGAAGGACCATTCGAGGACCTGTTGCTGCTGGGCGCGTTTCATGGGGGCCTCCCTGGGTTGTTGTCTAGAGGGGTAATATTCGATATTCGGGGTGGGTCGGCCAATTTTGGCTGCGTCGGGAAGCAGCCCCTTCGCTCATTCTCACCGGCCAACCCTGGCTGGCTCCAAATTCGGGGTTGGTCGGCCAGTCGTTGGGCACCAGGAGTAGGCCTTCTCCGCTCATTCTCGCCGGCCATCCCTGGCCGGCTCCGAGGTCAGTCCTCCGGGGCGCAATCCTGCGCCCCTTGGAGGACCGAAATCCGCTCCGAAGACCTACCCCTGATGCCTCTTCCCGTGAAGGTGACCACATGCACCCCATATCTCGATTGACCTTTCTGGTCCATCCCTGTTGTTACGCTGCCTCGCTGCCGAGGCCGGCGTCGATGAAGGAGAGCCTGTGGCGGGCGTATCACCGGCACGAGCAGCCGGTGTTGGGGCGGTGGTATGAGATGCTGGAGGCGATGGGAGAGGAGGAGATGGTGGTGTACCATCCGTGTTACCAGTCGGCCGAGGAGCGGGCGCTGGCGGCGCGGGGGCGCGAGCTTCTGGGGGAGCGTTTCTTCACCCTGAGTGGGCGGGATATCACCACCGCTGCCGGGGCCACCCCGGAGACGATGGCGGCGCTGGCGCCGGAGATCCAGATGGCTTTCTCGGCGCGGGGGAAATATGCTTGGGCGGCCCACGATCTGCGCGTCGCGGTTTTTTCCTACAACTACGCGCAGGATCTGCTGCGGCTGGCGGCCGAGCGGCGACTGAGCTGGGATCCGGAGCGGCTGGCGCTGCGGGCGGTGGGGGAGTCCTTCGAGGGCTGCGTCACCACCTGGAGCACCATGGTGCCGGCCTACCTGGGGGTGCCGGGCCGGGTGCAGATCCCCTACGAAATGACGGTGCCCGATACCCGGTTCCTGCTGCGCTGCGAGTATCTCAGAAGAGTGGAGTTGGCCCATCACACGGCGCTCTATCTCTTCGCCGATCCGCAGGGCAGGCCGGTGGCGCTGTACAAACGCGAAAGGGTGGAGTTGGCGGACCAGAGTTTCTATGCCGGGCTGCCCCTCGAAGCCGGTGAGGTGGAGTTGCGCACCAGCGCGGGGCGCAGCCTGCTGACCGGCCGAGGGCACCTGTCTGCCGGGGTGCCGCCCAGCCTGGTGCGGCAGGGGGATGCGGGGTTGGAGGTGATGGTGTGCAGCGGGCGGGGGCGCGGGGGCGAGGGGCCGCGTTTCTACCCGCGCGAGGCGCCCCTCTTCATCGCGGCGCGCAGGATGGGGGTGGAGGAATTCGGGGTCCTGGCCGAACAGGCCCGGATCGTACCGGAGCGCTGAAGCATGGCGGATTTGGAGGCTGAGGAGGGCGACCCCCTCGATCCGGTCGAGGTACCCATCGACGGCGAACTGGATCTGCACACCTTCCGGCCCGGCGAGATCGGGGAGCTGATCCCCGACTACCTGGAGGCCTGCCGCCAGCGGGGCATTCTCAGGGTGCGCCTCGTACACGGCAAGGGGTCGGGGGCGTTGCGGCGCGGGGTGCACGCGGTGCTGGAGCGCCTGCCCCAGGTCAGTTCCTTCCGCCAGGGCGATGCCGGCGAGGGGGGATGGGGCGCGACGGTGGTGTTTCTTGCGGGCGGCGGGAAGTGAGGGTTCGCCGGGGTCAGCGCGGCGCGGCTCCGAGGGTGCGGAAGAGCCGGTACATCTCGGTGATGTTGGCGTGCGGGACGTCGTCCATCATGGCGCTGGCCGTGGCCAGGCACAGGCCCGGATGCGGCCACTCGTCCAGCACCCGCTGCACCTCGCGGTGGATATCGGCAAAACTGCCCTGGCGCACCACGTCGATGGCGGACACCGAGCCCCAGAGGATGAGCGGATCGCCGTTGCGGGCGCGCCGCCTGGCGACCTCGGCGATGCGCGTGCCGCACTCCTCCTGGAAACCCTGGAAGCCGGCGATGCCGAGGTCGATGAGTGGCCCGAGCATATCGTTCATGTTGCCGTCGCTGTGCCAGATGAGCTTGAACCCGGCCCGCACCAGCGGCTCCAGGGCATGGTTCAGATGCGGGAAGAAACGCCGGGTCATGACCGCCGGCGAGATCATGTTGCCGGTTTGGGTGGTCAGATCGTTGCCCAGGTACCCGATGCGCGGCCAGGCCAGCCGCCGCGCCGCCTCCACCACACACTCGTTGTGCCAGCGGGCCAGCCGGGCGCCGGCCTGCCAGTAGCGCTCCATGACCTCGGGGTGGGTGGCCACGGCCAGGAAGAACCCTTCGTAGCCATAGGTCCCGTAGGGAAAGCCGATATCCCGCGGGCCGTGCGCGTCCATGCCGAAGAGCCACAGGCAGTGCTCGCCCAGGCGCTGTTGGGTGGCGAGTTGGTAGTCGCAGATCCGCTGGATGTGCGCTTCCCGCCGGGCAGGCGCCGCCGCCATCTCCTGCTCCGCTGCGGCGCTGTGGTGTTCCAGGTCTGCCGCCACGGCATCCGGTTCTAGCCAGCGCGCCATTTCGCCGGCCGACCAACTGCGCTGGCTCTCCTCCCGGGGCGGAAACGCCAACTGCTCGCAGAAATCCACCCCGAGCAGCCGGAAGGCCCGGGCGTGTGCCCCGACCTGATCGGCCCAGTACTCGTCCGGGCTGAGCCCGGTGAGCGTCTGCACGTAGCTGGCGGTCAGCCAGTTCATCATGATCGGCAGGCGGTCGCTAGGCTCGAAGTTCATCGCGGCCAGAAAGCGCTCGCGCGGACTCATCTCGCGCATCGCCGTTATTCCTCCGAAAACTGGAACGCGTAGAGTTTGGCCGAGCGCATCGCAAAGCACAGGCGCACCGGGTGACCCGCCAGGGCGGCGAGGTCCGGGCCGCCCTGCCACCATACCTCCTGGGCGGTGCCGTTGCGGTCGATGGAGACGGCGTCGGCACGGGTGAAGCCGGGCAGGGGCGTGCCGGTTTCGTCCTGGATCTCGACCCAGATCTCCCCCAGACCGTGGCAGGCGGCGTTGAGCAGCAGGCGGTTGCCGGCGAAGACCAGGGGCGGGGTGGTGAACTCGCCGTCCCCTGGCCCGGCGTCCACGGAGACAAAGCCGTCGAGGCGCTGCACGACGCGGAAGAGGCCCTCGCCCCGGCGGCCCTCCCGCTGGCCCTGCTCCCTGGTCTCGTGGGTGCGGCGGCATCCCAGGTAGTACTGCCAGAGTTCGTCGCCCCGCCGAAGCATGCCGATGCCCATCATCATCAGGCCGCAGTCGAGATCTCCCTCGCTGCCCGCCCGGTTGCGGACCTGGCCGGCCTGTAGGTACGGCACCCGGTAGCGGGTGAATTGCACCCCGTCGCGGCTGACGGCCAGCTGGGTCTCGAAGAGGCCGTCGTTGGCGAAATCGCCGCGATGGTCGCGGCCGGCGGAGAGGTTGACCCGGCCATACCCCCAGCAGCGGTACATCGCGGGGACGGCCAGGTACACCTCCTGTGCCCAGGGGTACACGTGTACACAGGGGTTGTAGAGATCGGTCTGCGGCGGGTCGTCCCCATCGGGGCCGAGCACGATGGGCAGTTCGTCGTTGATATAGGGGAAGTCGTGCCCGGCCGGCTTCTGGTTGGCCGGGTTGGTCCCGTGTGGCCAGGGCAGGGCGTAGAGATCACGGGTCTCGGTGCGGGCCACGCAGCGTTTGAAATGGTACGGACCGCCGACCTCGGGGAAGGCCCGGACATAGGCCGCGTACCGGTCGCGCCAGGGATCGTAGAGCAGTTGGTTTTGCGTGTCGCAGAGAAAGGGAAGGGCGAGCTGCGGCAGGTACTGCCAGTCCAGGCCGTCGCGGGAGCGGCACAGATAGAGCCCGCCCGGCTGGGTGGCCTGGGTCGGCGCCGCAGTCCCGCCCGGCGGCGCAGGGCGGATGAACTCGTACAGGCCTTTGAAGGGGTACGCGGCGTCCTTCGGATCGATGAACACGCTGTTGATAGCGGTGCAAACGCCGGCCGCGTCCCCTGCCCCCCGGAGCCGCCCCTGGGCCTGCCAGTCGAGGCCGTCCGCACTGGTCCACACCGAGGTGGCCCCGTTCAGTCCCTGGTAGAGATAGCAGGTTCCCTCATGCTCCACGATACACGGCGCGGTCGTGGCTTCGACCTTGATCGCGCCGGCCTTGACCGGCGGATTGACGGTCAGCGCCACGTCGCGTCTGGCGGCGATGAAACGCTCGTCGATGAAGAGCTGTTTCTGGGTGCCGATGGTGTACATCCCGGTGTTCCTCCGTTCCGCGTCGGGGAGTGACCCATTCCGACCTTTCGCCAGGCGCGGACTTTCCTCTTCGCTCGCTCCTCCCCCAACCACCCTACCCGCGCAACGCCCCAGACGTTGGGGCGTTGCGGGCTCCGCTACCCCACCGCCCAACCGCGCGTCCTTCCCTACCTCACCACTTCCCGCGAAAGGTCTCCAGGGTCATCTCCCCGCCGCTGTGGCGCTTGGCCCCTCAGATGTTGGTCGAAGAAGGCGCAACAGTGTTCCAGTCCGGCCAGGGTCATGGCGTGGCCGCCCTTTTCGACCAGTAGGTCGAAGTGCTGTTCAGCATCCTGGGCGCGATAGGCCTGCCGGGCTGCCTCGGCAAAGGCCTGCACTCCCGACATGGGCATGCCGGTGTCCTCGGTGGCGGCGCAGACGAGCAGGGGGCGGGGGGCCAGGGCCGGCAGCATTTGGGGATGGTCGAGCCCCTCGGCCAGCAGGCCGTGCGGGT
The DNA here is from genome assembly GCA_020852055.1 of Candidatus Latescibacterota bacterium. GTDB lineage: Bacteria > Latescibacterota > UBA2968 > UBA8231 > UBA8231 > SICG01. Next base: position 10,834 of record JADZBP010000073.1, on the reverse strand, counting down.
AGAAGTAGGCGCTGTGGAAGGTGGGGTGCCCCTCGCGCAGCAGATGGCGGATGGAGCCCACCCCGCCGCAGAAGGCCGCGCCGGCGGCTATTCTGGGATCGACAGCCAGGCTGTAGAAGGAGACAATGCCGCCCAGGGAGAAGCCGGCCACCCCGATGCGGCCGGGGTCCACCTCGGGGCGGGTGCAGAGGAAGTCCACGGCCAGCAGGGCATCGCTGACCAGCCGGCCCATACTGGTGTGCCCGAAGACCGGCAGGCTGTTGGACCAGGACCAGTCCCAGGGCTCGGGCCGGGGCGGGTGGGCGTACTGGGTGAGGGCCAGCACGGCATACCCCCGGCGGGCCAGCTCGCGGGACCAGCCGCGCAGCCGCACCCCGTCCACACTCAGGGGTTCCTCCATCAGCCACTGCCAGTTCTCGCCGGTCCCGTGCAGGCACAACACCGCGGGCAGGGGGCCGGGGTGATCCTGGGGGTAGGCCAGCATCGCCGGCACCAGGGGGTGGATGCCGCCGTGCAGCCGCAGTTCCTCCAGCACTAGCCCGTCGCTGGTCTGCCGGCGCCGGCGGGCCTCCACCTGCAGCCCAGGGGCCTTGGGCAGATGCAGTTTCCGGGCGAGCCGCTCACCCACTGGGTGGGGACTGTGGTGTATGGGTAAGTGGCGGTTGACCTGCTCCTCCTGCAGCACCCCCCAGCGGGGCAGGTACCGGGCGGCTTCGGCGCGGGTCTCGGCGCTGACCAGGAAGAGCGGGTCCTGCCGCAGCCGCCGCAGGGCAAAGTCGCAGAGCCGGCGCACCCGCAGGGCCCGCCAGAGGCTCGGGCCCACCTGCGTCCTCTGCACCAGGCCCTGCTGTTCCAGCTCGCGGCCGCAGCGGAGGAAATCGTTGTGCACCCCTGGATGACGGCGCATGAAGGGGAAGGTCTGCACGCTGGCCTGGCCGTCGAGGACCACGGTCCCGGTGAGGTCATCCCAGTACCGGTACGGCACCTCCGCCAACTCCTCCACCAGGTGCAGCAGGGTGCAGACGTTGAAATCCACCCCCATCAACAGGACCCAGGCGTCCAGTTCCAGCAGGCGGTAGAAGGGGCTGTCGAAGGCGTAGACGGAGGTGTTGCGGCGGCCGGAGAGGTCTTCGGCGTGGGCGCCGATGGCGGCCAACGGGTGGGGGGCGTGGGCGCTGCGGCGGGCGCCGGGCCAGGTGCGGGCCGTTTCGCTGATGAGGCCCATGTACGAGGGGGTCTGCTCGCGGTTCCACACCTGCTGCGGACCGCCCCAGAAGAAGCTGTGGTGGAAGGTGGGCACCACCAGGGTGCCGGCCTGGCCCAACAGGTCGAGCAGGGCCTGGACCACGGTGTGGGCCCCGCCCTCGACGCGGCCAAAGGAGCGCAGGGAGCTGTGGACCAGCACCACCTTGCCCGGGGCGAGTCCCAGTTGGCGCAGGCCGGTGTCCAGATCCTGGCTGGTGAGGGGTTCGGGCCCGGCGCGGTTCAGGGCTTCCAGGTTTTGGCCAGTTCGGCGTACTGGCGGGCCTGGGCGGGGATGTCGAGGCCCACCTCGGCGGACCAGGCCGCCAGGAGTTGGCGGTACACCGGGCCAGGTTTGCCGTCTGCCACCGGCTGAAAGTTGAAGCGGGTGATGGGCAGCATACAGATGGTGGTGCTGGTGCACCACGCCTCCTCGGCCTGGCGCACGTCGTAGGGCTCGATATCGGTCTCGTGGGCCCTGAGGCCCAGCCTGGCGGCCAATTCCAGGCAGGCGCCGCGCGAGACCCCCCGCAGGATGTCGCGCGGTTTGGGGGTGAGCAACTCGCCGTGGCGCACCATGAAGAAGTTGTTGCCGGTGCCCTCGGTGATGAAACCGTGTTCGTCGGTGAGCAGGGCCATGGCCCCCTTTTCCATGTGGGCGGCCTGCAGCTCGGCCACCTTGTAGTGGAGGCGGCTGCGGGTCTTGGCTTTGGGGTCGAGGTAGCGGGCCGGCACCGACTGCTGCGGGGTGATGACAAAATGCGCCCCCTCCTCGTACTTGGGGGCCATGCCGCCGGTGTGGCGCACCAGCGGGAAGACGTTGATGGTGACGATGGGCCGCGTGCCCTCCTGCACCAGGGTGTCGTAGAGGGGCAGGGCGCCGCGGGTGACGTCGTGCATGATCTGGAAGTCGAGGCCGTCGAGGGCCGGCAGGTTGCGCTCGATGGTCCGGTGGGTGGCTTCCTCCATCTGGTCGAGGCTGAGGCCGCAGTCGATCTCGGCATAGCGCAGCGAGGCGTAGAGGCGCTCGAGGTGCTCGCGCAACCGGTAGGGCCTCTGGCCGAAGGAGCGGGTCATCTCGAAGGCCATGTCCCCGTACATCAGGGCGCAGTCGAAGATGGAGATCCGGGCTTCCTGCTCGGGGACGAAGTCGCCGTTGAAATAGACGAGGCGCCGGGACATGGGGGAACTCCTCGAGGATCTGGGGGTGGTTGGTTGAGGGTACCTCTATTTAGCGCATTTGCCCGCTGCCGAGCAAGAAACGCCGCGCCTCCTCAGCGGTCCCAGGGCAGCTGGTACGAGGGCTGCCTGCAGAAGCGTTCCATGCCCAACTTCACCGCCAGCAGCGTGCCGGGCCCCAGCTCGAACTCCACGTATTCGCCGTCCAGTTCCTGCACCACCTCCTTGCCTTCGTCGTCGGTGTAGACAGCCGCGGTGAAGCGGTGTTCGGCAAAGGCGCCGGCCTGCACGATCAGGCGGCGGCTCTCGAGGGGGTGCAGATTGGCCAGGGTCAGTTCGATGCCCTCCGGGGTGATCTGGCCCACCAGGGCGGCCACGTCGGGGGGCAGGCCCGGCCGTTTGCGCTCGGCGTCGAAATGACGGACCTGGACCATCAGCAGGCCGCCGTTGTACACCGCCAGGGGACCGCCCAGGGTCAGTTGTACCAGGACCTCGGTGGTGATGGTGCTGCGGCCGATCAGGTAGGTCTGGAAGTAGGAGTGGGTCACTGACTCGCTCCACTGTTTTTCCTTGAGCTGGTTGATCTGGCGGGTGACCTCGCTCAGCTCCTGCCACTGTTTCTCGCCATCGGGGCGATACCCCCAGCCGGCCTCGGCCTGCTCCAGCTCGCCGCGCAGCTTCTTCAGCTGGTAAAAGACCTGGGCGACGCTGTTCAGCAGGGCATCGACCGGAAAGGCGGGGTAGCCGCCTTCGAGGAAATCCAGGTAGGTGTGGTGCTGGCCGCTGAAGTCCTTGCCATGCGCGCCGCCGCCGGTGACCCGGTCCCAGTTGTTCGCGCTGCGATCCCGCAGTCGTTTGGTGACCTCCAGGTCGCGGGCATCGAGGCTGTCCATATAGGCGTGGACCATATGCACCGGACTCATGACCCGGAACTCGTACCAGCCGTCGATCTGCTTTTTGCGGGTGAAGTTGGGGAAATCGGTGACGCGGTCCGGCCGGGTCATCGGCTCGTTGGCGCTGCCGCCATATTCGAGCACCGCGCCCGGATCGGCGTAATTCTGCGGCACCAGGGTCCGGCCCTTCTCGTCCTCGACGGCGTGGGTCAGGAGCATCTCGACCTGCTCCCGCACCCACTGCAACTGGCCCTTCTCGCCGGTGAGCAGCCGCTGGTTCTGGCCGCCGATCACCAGGGCGTCGCCGATGAAGTAGAAACCGTGCGGGAAGGTCCAGCCGTAATGCCCGCCGTACCATTTGCCGTCGATGGTCTCGCCGACCACACCGCTGGGCCCGGCATTGTCGGGCATGATGCCGCCGTTGCCGGCGTAGCGCTGCCGCCAGCCCTCCACGTAGCTGAGCACCCACTGCTTGTACTTCTCCTCGCCGGTGTGCAGGTAGGCGTTCATCACCATGGTGGTGGAGAGCATGTTGGTGACGGTGTCGCAGCGGCGCAGCCGGGCGGCGTAGACCTCGCCGTAGCGCTTGGCCTTTTCCGGATCGCGCAGGTCCATCATCGTCACCACCCCCTCCACGTCATAGAAGGGCAGCCCGTAGCTGTCCATCCAGGTGCCATACGAATAGGCCCCCCCGAAGCGGTGGTACGCCGGGCCATTGGGGCCCATGGCCAGGGTCTTGAATACCCGGTGTTCGGGGTCGTAGTTGTATTCCGGGATGGTGGGGTCCTCGTTGGTCAGCCAACTGGCAAAGCGGAGCGAGCGCTCTTTGTTTTTCTCGTTGCTCGGGTCAGCGAGGTTGAGATAATAGAAGTAGAGCGCCGCCTCGCCGGCGTGCATCCAGTCGTAGTCGGGCAGGTACTCCTGCACCAGCATGGTGTTGCGGCCCTCAGGGTGCTTTGAACCGGGCACCTTGTACTGCGAGAACTGGGCGATGAGCACCTCATACTGCCGCTGGGCCAGGTCCAGGAAGCGGTCGTCGCCGCCCAGCAGGTAGAAGAGCGGCCAGCGGTGAAAGCCCTCAAAGGCGTTGTCCACCCCGCCGTAGCCGCGGAACCCCTCGATATCCGGCCAGAAGATCTCGCCGTCGGGCATCAGGTAGTGCTCGATGAGCAGATCCTCGGACTGGTTCATCAGCGCGATCAGGCTGCGCTCCAGGATCGCCCATTCGGGCATGGCGGCTGCGGGTTTGCGGGCCCTGATACGCGGGAGGAGTCGGTCGGCCATGGCAGGTCCTTTCGGGGGGCAGGGGGGTTGGCTGGGCATGGGCGTCGCCCCTAACCTCAACACTGCCACGTCCTGGCGCAATGGGGGCGGGGTGCAGGCACGGAAAGGGCAGGTGGTCGCCGCCAGCGGCATATCCTATCTTTTTCTGCCTGTAACTGCCACGGGCGCAGCGGCGCCCACAGCCGGGAGGACCCCGATCATGAGCCGTTTCTACGAGAATTCCATCATCCCCGCCGCCCTCCGCCGCAACTACGACGTGTACGACCGCGTCAAGCAGTTGGGCCTGGACCTGGGCACCTTCGAGGGCGAGGTGCACTCCCTCAAGGGGCGCAACATCTGCAGCGCCATCTTCCACGAGAGCGGGCTGGTCTACCTGTCGGGCGTCGGCCTGGGGGACCACCAGATGAGCGACGACCCGGAGCGGGTGAAACACGGGCAGCAGGCGGCCCAGGCCTGCGCCGACCTGCACATCCGCACCCTGCACTGGGCCATCACCTGTGGCGGCGAGGGCGGCGACCTCAACGATCTGCTCTACACCGTGAAGACCCTCGGCATGGTGGTTTCCACCGACGTGGACTTCCGCTCGGGACCGGCGGTGGTGAATGGCTACTCCTATCGCTGGCAGTCGGTCTTTGGCGGCGGCACCGGCGAATTCGCGCGGGATGGCCTGGATGAGGGCGGGTACGCCGGGGTGCATGCCCGCAGCGCCATCGGCGGTTTCACCGGTCGCTTCTCCCTGGAGCCCGAGATCATCGTGGCCCTGCCGCCCGAGCTGAACCGGGCGATCATCGCCAACCGCGGCTGGGTCTTCCCGTTGGTTCCGCAGATGTACGAGAAGGTGGTGGCAGCGCGGAAGTGAGGTGCCGGGGTACCGGCCACCGCTTGGCCGGCACCCCGCTGCGCCCGACCTGATCCCGACCCCCTGCGGAGCGCACCCGATGAACATGCACTGGCTCGACTGGGCGATCCTGGCCGCCTTTGTGCTGGTGGTGATCCTGGTCGCCACCTATACCACGCGGTACATGAAATCCGTGGCCGATTTTCTGGCCGGGAACCGGGCCGCCGGGCGGTATCTGCTCACCATCGACGGGCTCAACACCGGGGCCATCTCCATGGTGGCCCTCTGGGAGCTGTGGTACAAGGCCGGATACGGGGCAGCGTGGTGGGGGGGCCTCAGCGCGCCCATCGGCTTGATCATCACCCTGTCGGGGTGGGTGGTGTACCGCTACCGCCAGACCCGCGCCTTCACCCTGGCGCAGTTCTTCGAGATCCGCTACAGCCGCAATTTCCGTATCTTCGCCGGCATGCTCGGCTACGTCTCCGGGGTGATCAACTACGGCATCTTCCCGGCAGTCGCCGCTCGCTTCTTCGTCTACTTCTGCGGCATCCCCGAATACAACGTGCCGGTCCTTGGTTTCGATATCTCCCTGTCCTACGCGGTGATCATGGCCCTGCTGCTGGGCTTTGCCACCATCATCACCCTGGCCGGGGGCCAGATCGCCATCATGATCACCGACTGCGTGCAGGGCATCATCGCCATGCTGGGCATCGGCATCATCGGCGTCTGGCTGCTGAGCCACTTCTCCTGGGACCAGTTCTTCGTCGCCTTCCAGAACGCCCCGGACCCGGAGAACGCCTCGCTGATCAACCCCTTCAAGACCAGCAAGGCGATGGACTTCAACGTCTGGTACTACCTGATCGCCGCCTTCGGGGCCTTCTACAACTGTATGGCCTGGCAGGGGAACACCGGCACCAACGCGGCGCCCAAGACCCCGCACGAGGCGCGTATGGCCCGGGTCATCGGCGGCTGGCGGGGGTACCTGACGGGGGCGGTGGTCAGCCTGCTGCCGATCTGCGCCTTCACCGTCATGCACCACCCCGATTACGCCGGCCTGGCCGAGTCGGTGCGCACCGGCCTGGCCGGCATCGCCAACCCCACCATCCAGACCCAGATGACCGTGCCCATGGTGCTGGGCAAACTGCTGCCCATCGGCCTGGTGGGGCTGCTGTGCACCATCGTTTTCTGCGCCATGATCACCACCGACGACACCTACCTGCACTCCTGGGGCAGTATCCTCATCCAGGACGTGATCATGCCCTTCCGCAAAAAGCCCTTTACCCCCGAGGAGCATATCCGGGTGCTGCGCTGGTCCATCGCCGGGGTGGCGGTCTTCGGATTCCTCTTCAGCCTGCTCTTCCGGCAGACCCAGTACATCCTGATGTTCTTCGCCGTCACCGGTGCCATCTTCCTGGGCGGGGCCGGGGCCTGCATCATCGGCGGCCTGTACTGGAAGCGCGGCACCGCCGGCGGGGCCTGGGCGGCGATGATCAGCGGTTCGGTGCTGGCGGTGGGCTCGCTGGTGATCCAGCAGTTCCCCTTCGAGCGCACCCCGATGACCATACAGGCCCCGGCCACCGCCACCGTCACCGTGGGCGGGGAGCCGGCCGCCTGGCGGGACGGGGCCTGGCATTTCGATTACGAGTTCTGGCAGCGCCACGAGTGGCAGACCACCAAGGTGGTGATCACCGACGAACAGGGCGCTGCCACCAGCCACGTGATCCGCTACTGCTTCGCCCCCGACGACCTGCACCCGCTGCCGGCCGTGGCGGCGGTGGTGCCGGCCGGCCTGGTCCTGCCCGCCGACGGCTACACCCAGCCCCTGCCCGACACCTGGCTGCACCGCCTCTTCGTCGCCATCCGCTCGATCAACGGCCAGGTGCTGAACTTCTACGCCATGATGACCGCGCTGCTGCTCTACGTGGTGGTTTCGTTGCTGGGCCGCCGGGTCTTCGACATGGACCAGATCCTGCACCGGGGCCGATACGCAGTGGCCGCCGACGCCGCCGTCGGCGAGGAAGCCGCCCCCCCCTCGGGTTTCCGGGCGCTGGTGGGTATCTCCCCGGAATTCACCCGCACCGACCGCTGGCTCTACTACGGCACCCTGGGCTGGTCGCTCTTCTGGATCGCCGTCTTTTTCATCCTCCTGGTGCTCAACCTGCTCGAGGTGCGCAGCGACGCCTTCTGGTTCGGGTACTGGAAATGGACCCTGCTGCTGAACATGGGCCTGGGTTTCATCACCGTGATCTGGTTTTCCATCGGCGGTTTGCACGATGTGCGCGACATCTTGCGCCGGCTCTCCGGCCTGCAGCGCGATGACGCCGATGACGGGCGTGTGGAGCACGAGTCTCATGGCTGATCCGGTCCTGCGCCTTCAGCTCGCCCCGGACGCCGATGCGCTGCAGCAGTACGCGGCGGCGGAGTTGCGCGGCTATCTGCAGCGCCTCTTCGGCCTGCAGGTGGCGACCGGCACCGAGGCGGGGCCGGGGCAGCGCATCCTGCTGGGCACCCCGCAGGCGGCGCATATACGCCAGGCCTGCCCGCAACTGCCGGCCCTCTCCGACCAGGGGTTGTTGCTGCGCCGCCTCGACGAGGATACCCTGGTACTGGCGGGCGGCGGCAGCGCGGCGGTGGCCTGGGCGGCGTACGAGCTGGTGCAGCGGTACGGGGTGCGGTACCTGCTGCACGGCGATGTCCTCCCGCGGCAACCGGGCTCTTTCCACCTGCCCGAGATCGACCTGCATCTGGAGCCGAACCTGCGCCTGCGCGCCTGGCGGCAGTTCAACGACCTGCCCACGGGCCCGGCGTTGTGGGGCCTGGCCCAGCAGCAATCCTTCATCCGGCAGCTCTTCAAGCTCAAGTACAACGGCATCTACCTGTGCCTGTGGCCGCATCACCCCTTTGTGGACTTCGAGTACGGGGGCATCCGCCGGCAGACGGCGGCCCTGCTCTTCGGCCAGCAGATCCCCATCGGCCCGGACAACATCGGCCGCGAGCATCTGGGGGAGGGTGAGGTGCTGGACAACCCCGAGTTTCGGGACGCTCGCACCTACGAGGAGAAACTCGCCGCCGGCCGGAGGCTGCTCGAAGGCATCCTCGACCAGGCCCGTTTCTTCGCCATGCACACCGCCCTGCACGTGCAGCCCCTGGAGTTCCCGGCCGAATTCCGGCCGCTGCTGCAGCGGCCCACCGAGCAGGTGATCCAGTTGGGCGGCCTGACCTGCGCCGAGCGCGGGGACCTGACCAATACCAACCACGTCGGCCTGATCCAGGCTGGCTTCGAGGCCCTGCTGGCGCAGTGGGGGCAGGTGGACGAAATCCATCTCTCCCTGCCCGAACACCCACATGCGGACCAGCAGTTCCGGCAGTGCTGGCAGGAGTTGGATGCCCGCCATCATCTGGAACGCGATTTCCCCCTGGAAAGCCTGTTGGCGCTGGGAGCGCGAAACTACCTGATCCCCGGCGGCCTGGGCCGCGCCGAGCGGGAGTTCAAATCCTCGATCTCGATGCTGCACTTCTTCGACCGTTTCTTTGCCGGCAACGACCTGCTGGCGCGGGCGGCGGCGCGGGGCATCTCCTTCCACCTGAACCTGGGCGGCAACGCCGAAGCGCTCTTCCCCATCCTGGAACGGGTGCTGTGGCCCGGTGCCGGCATCAGCACCAGCCTGGGATACACGGCCTCGCGGGCGGTGCGGGCCATGCGCTGTATGGAGAGTGTGGATGCCTCGCGGGTGCCGGCCTGCCTGATCCTCACCCTGCAGGACGACAACGTGGGTTCCATGCCCCAGGTGGCCACCGAGAGTCTGCACCACCTGATGCGCGGGCTGCAGCGGCTGGGCTGGCGCGGCTTCCTCACCCGGCACTGGCCGGTGGGGGATCTGGACCCGGTGGCGGCATACCTGGCCGGGGCGGCGTGGGACAGATCCCTTACCCCCCAGACGGCGTACCAGGACCATTTTGCGCAGGTCTATGGCGCGGGGGCTGCCGGCGAGCTGGCCCAGGCCATGCGCCTGCTGGAGGATGCCACCCTGATCCTCGACCTGGACTTCCTCAGCCTCTTCTTTCCGGTGCTGGGCATCCTGTTCCGCTCGATGGAGGCCGAGGCGCCGATGGCCGAGGGACTCTTCCACGTGCGGGCCCTGTACGAGGAGGCGCAGCGCCTGCTGGACCGCGCCGCCCCGCAGGTGGGCCCGGCCGGACGCGAAGAGCTGGCGTACTGGCGCAGCCGGCTGGAGCTTGCGGTGCAGGCGCTGGTCGAGAAGGAGCAGTTGCACGAGGGCGGCATGGCGCTGCGGGCGGCCCGGCGGGCAGAGGGCGCGGAACGCGAGGTCCAACTGGAACAGGCCGGGGCCCATTTCGCGCGCGGTGGCCGCCGGCGAAACGGCGCTGCGGGCCACGGTGGCGCATATACGCGACGATTCGGACCGCGCCACCCTGGCGGCGTACTATCACTTCTTGGTGCGCCAGGTGCGCGAGCAGGCCGCGGCGCTGCTGGCCGGAGAACAGGGCGTAGCAGGCCGCCGCGATCCCATGTGAAGGAGGCAGAGCGTGAAGATCACCGGCATCAGGACCTACAAGTTCAGCGTGCCCACCGGGCAGGAGATCCGCGACCCGCACACCGGCCAGTTGTTGTGCAGCACCGCCAAACCCTGGCTCTTCCTCAAGATCGAAACCGACCAGGGCCTCTGCGGCTGGGGCGAGGGCACCGGGGAATGGCTGGTGCCTTCAGTGGAAGCCACGCTGCGCGAATGGGAGGGGTTGCTGGTGGGACAGGACCCGCTGCGGGTGCGGGCCATCGGCGAGGATATCGCCAACCGCCTGCCCTGGAAGGGAGGGCCGGTTTTCGGCACGGCGCTGGCGGCCATCGATATGGCCCTGTGGGATCTGGCGGGCCGGGCCTGGGGCGCGCCGGTGCACGCCCTGCTGGGGGGACGCCAGCGCGACCGGGTGCGGGTGTACAGCGGCATCTCCATGGATGAGCCGGAGAAGGCAGCCCGCGAGGCCCTGGAGGTGCAGGCCGCCGGGTACGCAGCGGTGAAGGGCAACCCGCTGGAGACGCGCTCGTGGCCCATGGACATGGAGGCGGTGGCCCAGTCCGTGGCCTGTGTCGCGGCCATCCGGCAGGCGGTGGGACCGCAATTCGATATCCTGCTCGACGCCCACGGCAGTCCCTCGCCGGAACTGAGTGTGCAGTTCGCCCGCGAGGTGGCCCCCTTCCGGCCGCTCTTTCTGGAGGAGCCGGTGAAGGTGGGTTCGCTGGAGGCCCTGCTGGAGCTGAGCCGCAAGAGCCCGGTGCCGGTGGCCACGGGGGAGAAGCTCTTCAGCCCGGCGGAGTTCAAACCCCTGATCGACGCCCGCGCCTGTGCCTATCTCCAACCGGACATCGCCCACTGCTTCG
>JADZBP010000072.1 GCA_020852055.1 Candidatus Latescibacterota bacterium | reverse complement strand
TTCCAGCCCGAGTGGTCGCCGGACGGGTGCCTGCATTTTATCTCGGACTACACCGGCTGGTGGAACCTCTACCGCTGGCGGGGGGGCAGGGTGGAAGCGCTTTGGCCGCTGGAGGCCGAATTCGGCAAGCCGCAGTGGGGCTTTGCCCCTTCCGCCTATGCCTTTGCCTCGGCACAGGAACTGGTGGCCACCTATGTGCGCGGGGGAACCGCCCACCTGGCCCGCCTGAACCTGACCACCGGCAAGGTCACCCCGGTGGACACCCCGTACACCGAGATCAACGAGCTGCGGGCCGGGCCGGGTTTGGCCGTGTTCATCGGCGGCTCACCCACGGAACCGCGTTCCCTGGTGCGCCTGGACCTGGGCTCGGGGCGGATGGAGGTGTTGCGCCGCTCGCGGCAGTTGCACCTCGACCCCGGCTATCTCTCCATGCCGCAGGCCATCGAATTCCCCACTGGCAAGGGGTTGACCGCGCACGGGTTCTTCTACGCGCCCACCAACCGCGACTTCGCCGGCCTGCCAGGGGAAAAACCACCCCTGCTGGTGATGAGCCACGGCGGGCCCACCGGCGCCACCACCACGGCCTTCGACGGCGAGATCCAGTTCTGGACCAGCCGCGGCATCGGAGTGCTCGACGTCAACTACGGCGGCAGCACCGGGTACGGCCGGGCGTACCGCCAGCGCCTCGACGGGCAGTGGGGGATCGTGGACATGGAGGATTGCGCCAACGGGGCGCGGTACCTGGTGGCGCAGGGATTGGCCGACGGCGAACGCCTGGCCATCACCGGCGGCAGCGCCGGAGGATATACCACCCTGTGCGCCCTTACTTTTCTCGACCTGTTCCGCGCCGGGGCGAGTTATTACGGCATCAGCGACCTGGAGGCCATGGCCCGCGATACCCACAAATTCGAATCCCGCTACCTCGACCGACTCATCGGGCCCTACCCGGAGCGCCAGGACCTGTACCGGGAGCGCTCACCCATCCACTTCGCCGAGCGACTCTCCTGCCCGCTGATCCTGCTGCAGGGACTGGAGGACAAGGTGGTGCCGCCCAACCAGGCGGAGATGATGCTGGCGGCGATGCGGGCCAAGGGCCTGCCGGTGGCGTACCTGCCTTTTGCGGGGGAGCAGCACGGCTTCCGCCGCGCCGAGACCATCGTGCGGGCGATCGAGGCTGAACTGTATTTCTACTCGCGGGTGTTCGGCTTTGAACTGGCCGAGCCGGTGGAACCCGTGGCGATCGAGAACCTCTGAAGGCGCGGCCCCAACGAGAAAGGCCCTGGATTCCGCTGCGAATCCAGGGCCTTCTTTTTTATCCGGTCAGGGCTCAGCTGCGTTCCATCAGGCGGCAGGTACCGTCATCGTGGCCGACGATCACCAGGTCGGCCAGGTTGACGAAGAGACCGTTCTCTACCACGCCGGGCAGGTGGTTGAGCCAGGACTCGGTGTGGCCCGGATCGCCGATTCCCTGGGGAAAACGGCAGTCGAGGATGAAGTTGCCGTTGTCGGTGACAAAGGGTTCATCCCCGTCGGGGCGCAGGCGCAGATCGGCGATGATCTTCTCCTCGACCATGAAGCGCTGCACCACAGGCCAGCCAAAGGGCACCACCTCGACCGGCAGGGGCGCGTGGTCGCCCAGGTGGGAGACCAGCTTGGAGGGGTCGACGATGGTGATGCGGCGGGCGCTGGCCGCCCAGACGATCTTCTCGCGCAGCAGCGCCCCGCCCAGCCCCTTGATGAGCTGGAGGGTGGGGTCCACCTCGTCGGCCCCGTCGATGGTCAGGTCCACCACCGGATTGTCTTCGAGGGTGATCAGCTCGATGCCCACCTGCTCGGCCAGGCGGGCCGAAGCCTCGGAGGTGGGGATGGCCTGGATCTGCAGGCCCTGCGCCACCCGTTCGCCCAGGGCGCGGATCAGGTGTACGGCCGTGGAGCCGGTGCCCAGACCGACCACCATGCCTTCGTTGACGTATTCGGCGGCCCTGCGGCCGGCTACTTCCTTGGGGTCCATCGGCGCCTCACAAACGCATCAGGTAGTGGATCTGGCGGGCTACTTCGGTGAAGCCGGTGCTGGGATAGAACTGCGACCCCACCGCGTTCTGGGCCAGGGTCTCGATCTTGGCCGCCTCCATGCCCTGCTGCCGCAGGTATTCGAGGGCGTGATCCATCAGTTGGCGCCCCAGGCCGCGGCTCTGGTGTTCGGGGCGCACTGCCAGGTTGGGAATCCAGCCGATCCGGCTCTCGGGGTCGGTGCGAGTGGTGATATAACCCTGCACCTGGCCCTCCTCCTCCCAGACAAAGACCCCGCGAGCCCGGTCCCCGTCCACGTCCTGGTCGATGTGGCGCAGCTTGCGCCAGCGCCAGTCGCGGCCGCCGATGGGCCCGAATTGCGCCTCGATGTTGGCGTCGATGGAGACCTTGGCGAAACAGATGGCGGTGATTTCCCTGAGCGCTTCCAGGTCGGCGGGCTGATAGGCGCGGATCATGAGGCGGCCGAAGAGGAGAGGACCACCGGCTCGATGTCGAGCGTGCCGGGGGCGCGGGTGGCGGGGCGTTGGCCCAACAACTCGGCGGCCCGCCGCCGGGCCGCGGCCATCTTCGGCTCGCGCACGGCGCGGTAGCCGCGCACCTCCTCGGGCAGTTCGAGCACCTGCAGCCAGGTGCGGTATTCGGCGTCGTTCTGGAAGGCGAAGCGCTCGAGCAGGTCGGCGTACCATTCGCGGAACTCCACCTGCTCGCGGTGCCACCAGCCGGCAAAGAGGCGCCGCAGGAACTTCATCCGGCTCACCAGGCGCAACTGCCAGTCGCGGGTCTTGAGGTCGGGGCGGAAGTCGCGGCCGAAGAGGCGGAAATGGGGCCGGGTCAGATGGCGGTACTCGATGCGGTCCCCGCGGGCCAGGTCCAGGTGGTAACGGCGGGCGTCGCGCTGGTATTTCTCCGGGCAAGTCAGCAGATGGGCCACGTACACCTCGTCCTTGATCGCCATCACCTTGGCCAGCTGCCGGATTGCCGACCGGGTGGCGGCGTAGCCGTGCTGGGGCAGGTCCCGGGCATAGACCCGGCGAACCAGGGTCACGTAGCGTTCGGCGTAGGCGCTGTCCTCGTACTGGGTGAGGTCGTAGATGCGGCGGGCGAAATCGCGGCGCAGGTCCTCGCCCAAGGCCAACCCCTCGAGCGCGGCGGCGACCTGCCGCCGGTACTGCTCGGCGACCGCCTGGCCGCGGCTCTGGCGCAGCCAAGCGCTCTTCTCCTCGACCAGGCCGGCGCAGGTGGGCGGCATCTCGGGCAGGGAGAAACAGCCTGGATCGAGGGCCAGCTTGCGGCCCATGGCAAAGGCCTTCATGTTGGTGGCCAGGTCCCGGCGCACCGCCACCTTGATCGCCCATTCGAGGTTGGCCAGTTCCAGGGGCAGGGCGCCCAGCTGGTAGGCCAGGCCCAGCATCATGATGTTGGCGTAGAGCTTGTTGCCCAGGTACTGCTCGCAGAGCTGGAAGAGATCGGCCCCGCAGTAGTGCTCCGGCCCGGTCTGGCGGGCGATGAGCGCGGCGATCTCGTCCTTGGCAAAGTCATCGACCCCGATCAGGGTGTTGATGGTCGGGGTGCGGGCGGTGTTGACGATGGCGCGGGTGTGGCCGGGGCTGGCGATCTTGTGGCGCTCGCGCGGGTCCAGGCCGCGGGCGGCCTCCAGGAGGTCGAGGCCCAGGAGCAGTTGGGCGCCTCCGTACGGGGTGATGGAGGAGATGATGCGCTGGTCCGGAGCGAAACTGAGGTGGGAGTACACCGAGCCGTTGCGGATGGCCAGGCCCTTCTTGTTGGTCAGCCGCACGGCGTAGCCCTGGCGGGCGCCGGCCTGCGCCAGCACCGAGGCAACCACATTGATGCCCATGCCGCCCACCCCAGCGATATAGGTGTACCACACCTCGTCGAGGGGGCGGAAGGGCGGGTCGGGCAGCTCGCCCACCTCGACGGCGGGCAGGTCGATCACCGGCGGGCCGCGGCGGTGGATGGCGATCTCCTCGAAGGAGGGGCAGGTTTTGTCGCCGCCCTCCACCTCCACCCGGGTGCAGGCCCCGTCGGTCACGCAGGAGGAAAGATCGATGGCGATCTTGGGGCCGTACTCGGTGGGTTTGATGGTCAGGCCGCTGCAGCCGGTGCCCCGCGTGCATTCGAGGCAGTACTCGCAGACATCCTCGCTGATATTGATGTGCTGCTCGCTGGGCAGGTAGCCCTTTTCCTTGAGCAGCGCGCTGCGCTTGGACCGCTCGCGGCGGTGATAGGTGATGCCGCATTCCTTGTCGGCGATGATGATCTTGACGCCGTCGGCCAGAATAGTCTGTTCGAGGATGCGCTTGTAGTTGGCCCGGTCCTCGGGATTGACGCGCACCACCAGGCTGTTGCCGCCGGTGATGGCCCGGACGATCTGCTCGATGTCCTGCGCGGGGATGGACCGTTCGAGCAGATCTTCGGGCAGGGCGGGGAGCGGCTGGTGGCCGGTCATGGCCGTCGTGCCGTTGGCCAGGATGATGTAAGTGATGTCCTGCCGGCCGGCGATGGCGTTGCTGATGGCGGTCGAGCCCGAGTGAAAGAAGGTCGAATCGCCGAGGAAGACGACCTGCTTGTTGCGGATGAACGGGTCGATG
>JADZBP010000071.1 GCA_020852055.1 Candidatus Latescibacterota bacterium | reverse complement strand
TGCTCTTAGGGATCGCCGCCACCTCAGGCAGGGCCTTCCGCCAGAGCTGGGTGCTGGTTTTCACCAGCCCCGCCAAGGTTGAAACCCGAGATGCCAGGCAGGTCTGCCGGTACCTCAAGGTCTGCGGGGTGATGGCGTTGACCACAGGAGTGGCTGCTACCCTCCTCGGAATGATAATCACGCTCAGTTTCATGGATGCGCCGCCCTTGGTGATCGGCGAAAAGGTCGGAGCGAGCCTGGTGGGGGCCCTGATCGGACTATTCTTCCGCGGCACGAGCTACGTGGCAGAACAGCGGGTGCGGGGCAGATATCTGATGGCCACGGATGAGGGGAAGGGCCGTTGACCCGGGTGCCCTTGGTTTGGGTGCGCCAGCTGCTGGTGTTGCTCGGGGGATGATGGCCACTAGCAGGGCCTCCCTGGGGCGTCTGGCAGCCTTCCTCGTCGCGGCGTTGCTAGTGGCCCTCGGGGTGTGGCGTTTTTGCCAGATAGGCCTGATGCGGTCATTGGAGGACCAGACCCTCGACTGGCGCTTCCTTTTCCGTGGCCCGCGGGGAACTCCACCCGAGGATATCGTCCTGGTGCTGGTGGAGGAGGAGGCCGAACTCGACTACCGCTCACCCATTCCGCGAGAGCACTTGGCTCAAGTGGTCGAACACCTCGGTGGGGCGCGCCTGGTCGGCTTGGATATCCTCTTCGACAAGCCTTCCTTTGACCACCAGGGGGACCTGCGGCTGCGCACCGCTCTGGCGAAACAGGGTCACGCTATCGCCGTTTCTTACCTGGCCGATGGTGAGGAACACTTCCCCCATCCTTATTTCCGCGACGTTTTGCTGGATGTGGGGTATTCGACCTTCCCGGCGGCAGGTGGGGGGGAAGCGGTCCGGCGCGGAACTGTGTTGACCCAGGTTCCGGGTGGTTTCGCCGTGTCCTTTGCCGGGGCGCTAGTTGGTCACGCCCGCGGGATCGAGGTCGGTCACCAACGATCCGCAACCTCGCCAAGCCTCGTCGGGGTGGGGCCAGGGCAGATGGTCCTGATCGACTTTTCCGGCCCGCCCAACGCGGCATATCGCCGCGCCGGCGAGGCGATGCCCGGTGGTTTCACCGTCTGCCCGAGCCATCTGGTGGCGGCGGGAGTGTACCCAGCGGATTTCTTCAACAACAAGATCGTGTTGATCGGCACTGGCCTTGCCGATGCTCCCGACCTGTTCCGCACCCCGTTTTTTTCCGCCGCTTATGGCTACCAGAAAATGCTTGGGGTGGAGATCCATGCCCAATTCCTGCATACCCTTCTGCGCGGGGCGCCGCTCGGGACCTGGGGGCAGGGGAAGACCTTCGGTGTCCTCCTGCTCTTGGTGCTGGCCATCGGCGTTGGGGTGCTCAGGGCCGGAGTAGGTCGCGGGGCCATTGGGTCGGGATGCCTGATTTTAGGGCTGTGGGGGCTGGGTTTTGCGCTCTTCAGTCGCCTGGATCGGGCCATTCCACTGGTAACGTTGACCACGGGAATGGTGGCCGCCTTCGGGGCATCCACGGCGTTCTACGCCCGGACCGAAGGCCGCGAGAAGAAGCAGATGCGCCAGATGTTCGCCAAATACCTCTCGCCCCAGGTTGTCGATGAACTCGTTGCCGATCCCTCCCACTGGGCGCTGGGCGGCAAGAGTATGGAGATCACGGTAATGTTCGCCGACCTCGAGGGTTTCACTCCGCTGTGCGAACGCCTCGAGCCTCAGGAGGTGGTGAAACTCATGAATCACCACCTCACCGAGTTGTCGCGCTTCATCTGGATGGAAGGGGGAACCATCGACAAGTACGAAGGTGACCTGATCATGGCCTTTTTCGGGGCGCCCCTGCCGCAGGCCGACCACGCTGCCAGAGCCTGCCGGGCCGCATTACAGATGCAGACCTGTTTGGCGGAGCTGCGGTCCGGACCCAACAGCCAGGGGCTGCGCATGCGGATCGGGCTGCACAGCGGCACTGCCGTGGTCGGCAATATGGGTTCGGATTTCCATTTCAACTACACCGCGATGGGGGACACCGTCAACCTCGCGGCCAGGCTCGAACCGGCCAACAAGCAGTTTGGTACCTATATCCTGGTGAGCGAGGTAACCCAGCATCTTGCGGGCGCTGGCGAGTTCCACTACCGGGCCCTGGGGGCCATCCAGGTCAAGGGAAAAACCGAACCAGTTCGGGTTGCCGAATTACTGCCCCGGCCTGCCGACCCCGTTTGACCACGATTCTACCTCAGTGGCTCCAGGGATCGAATCCATCGCCCCGGCTCGCGTAACAGCGAGGGATGCCGCTGCGGTGGCGCTGGCGACAGCGTCGCGAAGGGGCCTGCCGGCTGCCAGGCCGGCGAGGAAGTAACCGATGAAGGTGTCGCCGGCAGCAGTGGTATCGACCGCCCGTACCCGCGGCGCCGGCACTGAGAAGCTCACCTCTCCCGAGCGATAGATCACCCCGTGTTCGCCCAGGGTCAGCACCACCTGGGTGGCAGGGAAGCGCCGCGCCAACGCCACCGCGATGCCTGCGGCGCTGGCCTCTCCGCTCAGCCCTTCCCCTTCAATCTCGTTGACCACCAGGATATCCACCAAGTCCAGAGGATAGGAGGCCACGGCCGCGGTGAAGGGGGCGGGGTTCAGGCAGACCTGGAGGCCGCTTTCCTTGGCTTGGGAAATCAGGTGGGGGAGGAGGTTGGTCTCGTTCTGCAGGAGCAGCAGGTCTCCCGCGCCAAAGGTCGCCAGGGTTTCGTCCACCTGGGCGGTGGTGAGTTGCTGATTCGCCCCGGGGAAGAGCACGATGGCATTGCGGCCCTCGGGGTCTACCTGGATCAGGGCGTGGCCGGTGGGGGTGTTGCCGGTCCGGGTGAAACGCATGTCCACGCCCAAGCCGGCCAGTTTGGCGACCAACCAGCGGCCCTCCGGACCCACCTGGCCGGCGTGGAACACCGCGGCCCCGGCCAACGCCAGGGCCGCGGATTGGTTGGCGCCTTTGCCCCCGGCAAATACCTGGTACCTGGCACTGGGCAGGGTCTCGCCGGGCCGGACCACGTGATCTACCTGGTACACGTGGTCGATGTTCAACGACCCGAAATTGAGCACCCTCACGCGTGGATCTCCGCCAGGAGCTTGCGGGCTCCGGTGTCCAGCAGGCGCAGGTCGCTGCCCGAATCGAGGAAGCGGAAGCCCTCGGCGAGCCGCTGGCGGACCTCCTCGGCGCCTTTGCGGATGGGGATGCCGGCGGGTTTTCCCGCCCGCTGGCAGCCCTCGCGGAAGCGCTGCAGCGCTGCTTCGTGATCTGGGTGCCCTGGTTCCACCCCCATGGACATGGCCAGGTCGGCGGGCCCGAGGAACCCGATATCGACCCCCTCGACCCGGGCGATGGCCTCGGCATTGGCGATGCCCTCGAGGTCCTCGATCTGTGGGATACACAGCACGACGTCGTCGAAGACTTTGCGGTAGTCGGGCGACAGGGTTACACACCGGCCGGTGCCCACCGACCGCGTGCCGCGGGGCGGGTACCGCATGGCCTGCGCCAGTTTGCGGGCCTGCTCGGGGGTGCTCACATGCGGTACCACGATGCCCCAGGCGCCGGCATCAAGCAGCCGGGCCATGGTCACCGGATCGTGATCCCAGGCGCGGGCGAGGGGTACTGCCCCCCGCGCCTCGATGGCCCGGAAGGTGTGGGCGATGAGGTCCAGGTCAAAGGCGGAGTGTTCGGTATCGACCACCAGCCAGGGGAAACCAGCGGCCGCCATGACCTCGGCGGCCAGCGGGGAGGCCAGGTTCAGCCAGGCGCCAACCGAGGGGCGGCCGGCGGCCAGGGTTTCGCGGATCGGGTTTTTCATCAGAGGTCCTTTCTGAAGGGGATCAGTTCAGCAACTGCGCAATGGCGGGCACTGCTTTGAGACCGTGGCCGGAGATCACCGCCACCACCGGGCCCGGCCCCCGTACGGCGCCGCCAGCCAGCAGGTGTTCGACGCCGGCCCACACCACCGCCGAGGTAGGTTCGACAGCAAAACCCGCCCTGCCGAAGTGGCGGACCCCGGCGGCGATCTCCTCCTCACTGACGGCAATCGCGCTGCCGCCGCTGGCATGGAGGGCTGCCAGCAGGGCCCGGCCCCGCACCGGGGCGGGCAAGGCTATACCTTCGGCGAGGGTCGGGCGGGGGGCGGCGGCTGGGCTGACCTCGGTGTCGCCCCGGGCAAAGGCGGCGAAGAGGGGAGAGACGCTGGCGGCCTGCACCGCGACCAGGGCTGGCAGGCGGTCGATAACCCCGGCGGCGAGCAACTCGGCGAATCCCTGGTGCAGCCCCAGAAGGATACTGCCGGCCCCCACGGGCATCACCACGGCCGCTGGTGCCCGCCAGCCGAGTTGCTCGGCGATCTCGAAGGCCATGGTTTTCACCCCCTCGATAAAAAGGGGATGCCAGAGGTGGGAAGCGTACACCACGCCGCTTTCGCCCAGATAGCCGCGCAAGGCTGCGGTGGCCAGGGGACGCGGCCCCTCAACCTGGACCAGCTCGGCCCCGTAGAGCCGGATCTGCAGCAGTTTGCCCGGTGACGCCGAAGCCGGGCAGAACACTTTCAGCCGGATACCGGCGCGGGCGGCGTACGCAGCCAGCGAGGCGCCGGCATTGCCCGAGGAGTCCTCAACCGCTTCTACCACCCCGAGGGAAGCCAGGTAACTGACCAGCACCGCGGAGCCGCGGTCTTTATAGGAACCGGTGGGCAGGGCGGGTTCCCATTTGAGCAGCACCTCGCGACCGCCGAGGGTACAGGGGACGAGCGGGGTGAATGCCTCGCCTAGGGTCACCGGGCGGGAAAAGACGGGCAGCGCCTCGGTGTATCGCCACATGCCGCCGGTCCGGGTCGAGATCGCTGCCCGGGGAAAAGCCACCCCAGCCAGACCAAAGTCCAGGGGGCCGGTGCAGACAGGGCACTGGTGATCTGTCGCCCCCCAGGGCAGGGTAGCGCGGCAGGCCGGGCAGCGGAACATCAGATGGTAACCGCCCCCTGGGAGGCCGAGGAGACGAGTTTGGCATACTTGGCCATCACCCCATGGGTGTAGCGCGGGGCCGGGGCGTGCCAGGCCTGGCGGCGGGAGGCCAACTCTGTTTCGTCGAGCGCTACGTCCACGCGCCGGGCTACGGTGTCGATGGTGATCGGGTCTCCGTCGCGCAACAACGCCAGTGGTCCGCCGCGCGCTGCCTCGGGGGAGACATGGCCGATCATCAACCCGCGGGTGGCGCCGGAGAAACGGCCGTCAGTCAGCAGCGCCACGGTCTCGCCCAGGCCGGCGCCGACGATGGCGCCGGTCACCGCCAGCATCTCCCGCATGCCGGGGCCGCCCATGGGGCCTTCGTAGCGCACCACCACCACGTCGCCGGGCTGCACCCTGCCGGCACGGATGGCGGGCAACACCTCGTCCTCGCTGTCAAAGACCCGCGCTGGACCCTGGTGTTGGGCCCGCTCGTGGCCGGCCAGTTTCACCACACACCCCTCGGGAGCCAGGTTGCCCCAGAGCACGACCAGACCGCCGGTCTTCTTGATGGGGTTGTCGACGGGACGGACCACCTCCTGGCCCGGGGTCTCCACGGCCGCGTCGGCCTCCTCGCCGATGGTGCGGCCGCTCACGCTCAGGGCCTGGTTGTGCAGGAGGCCGGCCTCCTTGAGGCGTTTGGCCACCAGGCCGATGCCGCCGGCCCGGTGCAGGTCGGGGGCCACGAAGCGGCCTCCGGGTTTGAGGTCCACCATCAGGGGGGTGCGGTTGCTGATCCGCTGGAAATCCTCCATCTCCAGGGGGATGCCGAACTCGCGGGCGATGGCCAGGAAATGGAGCACGCTGTTGGTCGAACCTCCGGTGGTTGCCACCGAGGCGATGGCGTTTTCGATGGCCTCGCGGGTGACGATCTGGCTGGGCCGCAGGCCGCGCCGCACCAGGTCCACGGCCATTCGGCCGATCTGTACTGCCACCTCGTCCTTGCGCGGGTCCACCGCCGGCACCGAACCGGACCCCATGGCGGCGATACCGAGCACCTCGATGGCCGTGGCCATGGTGTTGGCGGTGAACTGCCCGCCGCAGGAACCCGCTCCGGGGCAGGCCTGATCCTCGATCAGCTTCAGTTGGGCATCGTCCATTCGCCCGGTGGCGTGGGCGCCGATGGCCTCGTACACATCCTGGATGGTCACGTCGTGCCCAGCGTAACTGCCGGGCATGATCGAACCGCCGTAGAGCATCACCGCCGGCAGATCGAGGCGGGCCAGGGCCAGCAGGGCGCCGGGGGTGGTCTTGTCGCACCCGGTGAGGGTGACCAGACCGTCCAACATATGGCCCCGCGCCACCAGTTCGATGGAATCGGCGATGACCTCGCGGCTGATCAGCGAGGTTTTCATGCCTTCAGTGCCCATGGTGATGCCGTCGGAGACGGCGATGGTGTTGAATTCCATCGGGGTGCCACCGGCGGCGCGCACCCCCTCCTTGATCTTCTCTGCCAGTTGCCGGAAATGGAAATTGCAGGGGCCGATCTCGGTCCAGGTATTGGCAATGCCGATCAGGGGTTTGGCGAGGGCGGCATCGTCGAAGCCCACGGCCTTGAACATGGCGCGGGCGCCGGCGCGCGCGGGTCCGGAGGTGATGTTTCTGCTCTGGTGGGTAAGCTCGCTCATGGCCGTTCTCTGGTTTTGAGGGGGAGGGGTGCCCAGATGATATCGCCGGCAGGACGGACTGTCAACCTCGCTTGCGGGTCCGCAGCCGCAGCCCTATTTTGCCTGGAATGGACACTTGGCATCCCCTTCTGGTACACTTCCCCATCGTGCTCCTGCCCCTCAGTGTGGGGTTGGATCTGGCGGCGCTGGTCCGGAGGCAACCTCCCTGGCACGGGGTGGCCTACGGCCTGCTCTGTCTGGGCGCCCTCAGCAGCGCCGCGGCGGTGTTGACCGGCAATACGGCCGCCGACCCCTATCGCCAGCACCCCCAGCTCCAGGGGTTGGTAGGGGCGCATGAGGACTGGGCTACCTCGGTACTGCTCCTCTTCTTCGCCCTGGCCCTGGCCCGGCTGCCCCTGCAACTCCAGCACCGCCTGCGCACCCGCGCCTTCGGGCTGTGGCTGGTGGTGGCGCTTGCCGGGTGTGCCCTGGTCTGGATGACCGGATACAGCGGCGGCGAGCTGGTGTACCAGCATGGAGCGGGGGTGAACATCAAACCATAGGAGGAACCGGGATGTCGCAGCAGGTGGAGTTAGTGGTCGATTTCCGCGCCAAGGTCGGGGAAGGCCCCCTTTGGGACGAACAGGCCCGGGTATTGTACTGGGTCGACATCATGGGCCACCAGCTCTGTATTTTCGACCCGGCCACGGGGGCCAACACCGCCATCGACGTGGGCCAACCGGTGGGCACGGTGGTGGTGCGCCGACAGGGCGGGTTGATGCTGGCCCTGCAGCACGGCTTGGCCGCTTTCGACCTGCAGACGCGGGAATTGACGCTACTTGCCGATCCGGAAGCCCATCTGCCGGAGAACCGGTTCAACGACGGCAAATGCGACCCGGCCGGTCGCTTCTGGGCCGGCACCATGGCCTTCGGGGCGACCAAGGGCGCCGGTAGCCTCTACTGTATGGACACCGACCTGAGGGTGCGGCGGGTGTTGGAGCAGATCAGCATCTCCAACGGCATCGTCTGGAGCCTCGATCACCGCACCATGTATTTCATCGATTCGCTGAAGATGGACATCCGCGCCTACGACTACGAGCAGGGAACGGGGGCGATCGCCAACGAGCGGGTGGTGTGCCGTTTCACCGAGGAAATCGGGTTGCCCGACGGCATGGCTATCGACGAGGAAGGTATGCTCTGGGTGGCCCACTACAACGGTTCGCGGGTATGCCGTTGGCACCCCGCCGATGGAAGCCTGTTGCAGACCATACCTCTGCCGGTGTCCCGGGTGACCGCCTGCGCTTTCGGCGGGCCGGGCCTGGACCAGCTATTCATCACCAGCGCCTCGCAGGGCATGAACCCGGCAGACTGGCAGCAGGAACCGCACGCCGGGGGGCTCTTTGTCTGCGAGCCCGGTGTGAGGGGGGTGCCGAGTTTTCGCTTCGGCGGCTGATCAATCCTCCCAGGGGCACTCGGGGCCCACCACCAGGATGTGCTGGCCCTGCTCGACGCGGGCGCGCCAGGCCTGGGCCACCACAATGCCCTCAACCCCCGCCTGGATCTGACAGGGCTGCTCGTCGATGCGGTTGTAGTCGTGCAGCAGGCCGACCGTCTGGCCCCGCTCCACCCTGGTGCCGCACTCGACCAGCGGCTGGTAAAGCCCCGGGTACGGCGCCGGCACGAAACAGGCCCTTTCGACGATGGCCACCTTGCGCTGGCTGCCGTCGGCATGGTGGTCGATGGGGGAGATCTCGCCGCGTAATTGGCCGAAGCGGATCGCTGCCGCCAGCACGCCCTGCCGGCCCCAGCGCACCCCGGTGGCGCTCACCGCCGCGCCCCAGCCCAAGTCGGTGCCGATGGTGATCTTGCCGAGGCGCTCCGCTTCACTGGGCAGCAGGCCCGGAGTGCGGTTCTGGTAGACCATCACCAGGGGGGTGCCGAACCACCGGGCTGCCTCTTCGATCTGGCGGCTCTGCACCGGGTCCTCGAGGGGATGGTAACTGGCGCAGGGCGAGAAACGCGCCACCTCGCCGCCGGAGTGAAGGTCGATCACCACATGCACCTGAGGCCAGAGGTACTCGCGCACAAAGGCGGCGATGCGGTGGGTGATACCAGCCAGCGCCGGGGTTTTGCCGGCCTGGTCGACGAAGGCGCGGTTGAGATTGACGCCGTCGTCGGCGGAACTGTCGCGGGTGCCGGCGCGGAAGGCCGCGACGTTGAGCACGGGGATCAGGATGAGGCGCCCCAGCACCTGGTCCATATCGATTTCCCCCAACAGGTTTTTCAATACTACAGGCCCCTCGTATTCGTTGCCGTGGTTGGAGCCAAAGGCCACCAGGCCTTTGCCGGGGGTGGCCTGGGGCCCAACGATCACGGTGAGGGGGATGAGGAACTCGCCCCAGATGCTGTCGTGTTCCAGGGACACCAGGTAGTCGCGGCGGCCGGGGCCAACCAGGTCGAGCTCGGTGGGGGTGGCGATGGTGCGGGCCATGGGATATCCTCTCGGTCAGCGGTGGATTGACGCGTGTGGGGCCGCGGGTTATATTGTAAAACGAACTCAGGCACCGATCAACAGTCCCAGGAGCAATCGACCGTGAAAACCAGCGCCGCGTACCGCTATTTTTACTTCTACTTTTATTACGCCTTTGCAGAAAGGGGCGAGAGGTAGCGGCGCGCGCGTGCACCTGCAAACTTCTGGCCCCTGATGAGAATCAGGGGCCTTTTTTTTTGAGGAGGCCCATGCCATGCAGCAGACCCAGGACCTGAACATCGCCGAGATGATCGCTCTCACACCACCCCACGCCTTCAAGGCCGAACTGCCTACCAGTGAGGAGGCCAACCGCACGGTGGTCGCCGGCCGCGAGGCGGTCAAGCGCATCCTGCGCAAGGAAGATCCGCGCCTCCTGGCCATTATCGGGCCCTGTTCCATCCACGACCCCGAGGCTGCCCGCGAGTACGCCCGGCGCCTGAACGAGTTGCGCCAGGAGGTGGCCGACCGGATCTGTGTGGTGATGCGGGTGTACTTCGAGAAACCGCGGACCACGGTGGGTTGGAAAGGCCTGATCTCCGATCCGCATCTTGACGGCTCGGATGATATTAGCACCGGCCTACGCCTGGCCCGCAAGTTGTTGCTCGACATCAACGAGCTGGGCCTGCCTGCAGGCACCGAGATGCTCGACCCCATCACCCCTCAGTACAATGCCGACCTGATCTCCTGGGCTTCCATCGGCGCCCGCACCACCGAAAGCCAGACCCATCGCGAGATGGCCAGCGGCCTTTCCATGCCGGTGGGTTTCAAGAACGGCACCTCCGGCGACCTGCAGGTGGCTTTGAACGCCATGGAGTCGGCGCGGCACCCCCACAGTTTTGTTGGCATCGATCAGGAAGGCCGAACCTGCCTGGTCCGCACCAAGGGCAACCCACTGGGGCATCTGGTGCTGCGGGGCGGCAGCGCGAAACCCAATTACGACGCCCAAAGCCTGGCCGAGGCCGCAGGTCATCTGCGGCAGGCGGGCCTTGACCCGGCGCTGCTGGTCGATTGCAGCCACGCCAACTCGAGCAAGAAACACGAACGCCAGGAGGAGGTGTGGCTGGACCTAGTGCAGCAGCGGGTGGCCGGCAACCGGGACCTGATCGGGATGATGGTGGAGAGCAATCTGGAGGAGGGGAACCAGAAGATCCCCAAGGACCGCAAGGACCTCAAATACGGGGTGTCGATCACCGACGCCTGCGTCAACTGGCAGACCACCCAGCGCATGGTGCGCCAGGCGTACGGCCTGCTGGCCGGCTGAGTCAGCGGCTGGCGATCAGGCGGTCCACTTCCTCGCGCAGGCGGTCGAGCACCTCGTCGTAGCCAAAGTGGCCGAGGTGTTCGGGCCCGCGCTTCAGGTTGACGAAGTTGGGGGCACACCACAGGCCTAGATCGGCGTCGTCGGTCTCGCCCGGCCCGTTGACCCGGCAGCCCATCACCGCGATGGTGATGCGGTGTTCCTTGGCGTACTGGGTGACCTGCCGGACCTTCATCGCCAGGTCGACAAAGGCCTCGTTCTCCACCCGCGAGCAGGAGGGGCAGGAGATGATGTTGAGCCCCTGGCCGAGGATCTTGGGCACCGAGCGGAAGCGGCCGGTGCGGATATCGTCGAGGATCTGGCGGCCGACGCGGATCTCCTCGCCCTTGTCGTCGAAGGGCACCGTGAGGGAGACGCGCAGGGTGTCGCCGATTCCCTGGGTGAGGAGCTGCTCGAAGGCGATGCGGGTTTTGATGATGCCCTCGGGCGGCATGCCCGCCTCGGTGACGCCCAGGTGGATGGGCACATCGGGGCGCTGGGCGGCGAAGCGGGTGTTGGCCGCCACCACCTTTTCGGGGTCCGAATCCTTCAGCGACACGCAATACCGGGTGAAGCCCAGCGCGTCGAGGGTGGCGCAGTGCTGCAGGGCCGACTCGACCATCGGGGAGATC
Source organism: Candidatus Latescibacterota bacterium (assembly GCA_020852055.1). Lineage (GTDB taxonomy): Bacteria > Latescibacterota > UBA2968 > UBA8231 > UBA8231 > SICG01. Next base: position 11,395 of record JADZBP010000071.1, on the reverse strand, counting down.
GAATCCTCGGCGGGGAAACGCGCGGCCAGGTCCGGATCGACCGAACCGCAGTTGACCCCTACCCGCAGGGCGCAATCGTGGGTGGCCGCCTGCTCGGCGATGAAGGCCACCTTGTCGCGCACGGCCTTCTCGCGCTCGTGGTGGTGCAGGTGGCCGGGGTTGTAGCGGATCTTCTGCACATGCGGCGCCACCTGGGCGGCGAGGCGGTAGTTCTCCTGCAGGTCGACGCTGAGCGGTATCTGGGTGGTGGTGCTTAGCTGGGCGAGGGCGTCGACGTCCTGGCGGTTGTCCACGGCGATACGCACCAGGTCCGCCCCGGCCACCTGTAGCAGCTCCAACTGCCTGCGGGTGGCCGGGAGGTCCTGGGTGCGGGTTGCAGCCATGCTCTGCACGGCGATGGGGGCTCCCCCGCCGATGGTGATCCGGCCAATGGCGACCGGGCGGGTGGGGTTGCGTCTGATTTCGGTCATATCCCCTAATAAACGGAGGGTGGCGGGCCTGTCAAAGGGCCTTGAGCATGCCTTCGAGCACCTCGGTGGTGCGATCGATCTGCGCTTCATCGTTGTAAATATGGGTCGAAAAACGCAGGGCGTTGTAGTCCTCGTTGGGCAGACCACCGGGAATGTTATAGGTGCCGGCCGCCGGTTTGACCCAGATGTTGTACTCGTCGTGCAGCCGGGTGACGATCTCGCCGTTCTTGCCCTTGTCCAGGCTGTAGGTGACAATGCCCGGCGAGGCGATGCTCGGGTCGGCTGGGGTGAGGCAGCGCAGATGGGGCAGGCGGTCGAGGCGCTGACGCAGGTAGTTGTTCAGTTCACGGCAGCGCGCTTCGACCTGGGGCCGGCCAATGGCATTGTGGAAGTCCATGGTGAGGCCATGGGCGATCAGCAGGGGCCAACCGCGGGTGCCGATCGAACCGGAGTAGGCGCCGTAGCCCCCGTGCAGGGAAACGGGATGAACCTGCTCCTGGACCTCTTTGCGCACGAATAACAGGCCGCTGCCCTTGGGGGCCAGCATCCATTTGTGGCTACTCGAGGCGTAGGTATCCACCCCGAGGGCTTTGACGTCCACCTGCACCATGCCGGGAGCCTGGGCGCCATCGCAGACCAGGAGTATACCCTTGGGCCGGGTCAGCGCCGAGATCTCGGCCAGGGGCATCAGGGTACCGGTGATGGTTTCCACATGGCTGAGGAAGACAACCCGGGTGCGCGGGGTGATCTTGGCGGCGATCAGCTCGACGATCTGTTCCTTGCTGCGGGCCGGGGGCGGGATCTTGACCTGCACGATCTTGATGCCGCGGTGTTTTACCAGGTACTGCCAACCCGACATGCCGCCGCCGTGTTCGTGGTTGGTGGTGAGTACCTCGTCCCCTTCCTTGAAGTCGATCCCGGTGGCGACGCCGTTCATGCCCTCGGTGGTGTTGGCGGTCAGGGCAATCTCATCTTTGGTCGCCCCGAGGAAGGCGGCGGCCTTGTCGCGCACCCCGTCGATCTGACCGTAGAGCCCCGTGCCTTCGAAGGTGTGATGGTAGGGGCTGCTCTCCAGTTCGTGCAGCAGACTGCACTGGGCCTCGATGATCGACCGCGGGGTGGCGCCGATGGTGCCGCAATTGAGATGGATGAGGTCCGGGGTATAGTTGAACTCGGAGCGCACCCGCCTCCAGCGGGCCGCTCCCTCGGTCAGGGGACCCAGATCAGTGGCCAGGGTCTGGATCTGTTCATTGGCGGCGGCGCTCAGGCGGGGCAGCAGGGGCAGTCCGGCCAGGCCGGCGGCCACACTCTTGACAAAGGTCCGGCGTTCCATGGAACAATCTCCTGAGGGAGTGCTGGAATAAAGCTCTAACAGATACATACGAGGATGTGGGCTTGCCCGTCAACCGGTCATTGGCTATAGTCCAAAGGGCACCCTGTTGCCGCTAACCCCGACGGAGGAAACGCGATGAAATATGGCTTGATCCTGACTGCGGCCCTGGTGGCCGGCAGCGCCTGTGGCCTGTGGGCCCAGGAACCCGTGCCCCTGAGCAAACTGCCCTTCAGCCCCGCCCGCCAGGCCGGCAACACCCTGTACGTCAGCGGCCAGGTGGCCCGCACGCCCGAAGGTGCGGACGTGAAGGACTCGGTCGAGGCCGAGACCCGCCAGGTGATGGACAATCTGGGCCGGATTCTGGCGGCGAATGGTTATGGCTTCGACGATGTGGTCAACGCCACGGTCTACCTAGCTGACATCAAGGACTACCCGACCATGAACAAGGTGTACGCTTCATACTTCAAGAATGGATTTCCGGCCCGGGCCTGCGTCGGGGGGGTCGAGTTGGTATTTGGCTTCAAGGTGGAGATCAGCTGCATCGCCTACAAGGAGAGCAAGTAGGGCGAGGTGCTACCCGGACCTCAGCGGTCCTCGAAGAGGCCCAGACCGGGCGTGTGCCGCTGCGCCCGGTCGTGCCGGCCCTCCAGGTTGTAGCGGTCCCGGCCGGCAGCGTCCAAGAGCACCCCCAGGTTGGGCGCCTGCCTGCCACCCCAGTACTCGAGGCTGCCACTGGCCCCCTGGCCCGAAGCGGCCTCGTAGTCGTCGCGACCGCGCTGGTCGAGGAGCAGGCCAAAACCGTTCATGGCGCCGGCTCCCTGTGACAATTCGCCGGCCCGGTACCGATCGTTTCCCGCCCCGTCGAGCAGGAAGGCAACCGCAGCATCCCAGGCGCTGCCCTGGCCGGCGGCGACGCGGCTGAGGTAGCGATCGTCGCCGGCCCGGTCGATCAGCGCACCCAGAGCCTGATGCGCCGCCGCCCCCTGGGCGTAACGACTGCCGTGGTAATCGTCGTTGCCGCGGCGGTCCACCAGCGCGCCGAGCCCGAAGAAATAACCGACCCCCTGCGCAAAGTTACCCCCCTGGTACTGGTCGTGGCCCCCGGCATCGAGCAGGAACCCGATGCCGCCCTCGGCGTACCCCCGGAGGCCGCATCCGACCCCCTGTGACCACCCTTCGAAGAGGCCGATGTCCCCGTAACTCGAAGGCACCTGGCCATCCGCGAGGTACTGGTCGTCGCCCCGGCGGTCCCGCAGCAGCCCGAACCCCCGCGGGCCACCGAAGCCCTGGCTGTGGCGGGTGGCCGCGTAGGTGTCATCCCCCTGCTCGTCGAGCAGGAAACCCGCCCCGAAGAGCGCGGCGCCCTGGCCGAATTCGGCGAGCTGGTAGTGGTCGCGGCCCTGGCGATCGATGAGTATGCCAACCCCGCAAAAGGCGGCGCCCTGGCCCAGCCATCCGCCCTCATAGCGGTCGTCGCCTTCCAGGTCCACCACCAGCGCCACGCCGCCTACCGGAGCGGCGGCTGGGCCAAGGTAGAGATCCTCGCCGTGGAAGTCGATCACTGCCGATACCGGCGAGGTGGTGGCCAATTCGTAGGTGTCGTTGCCGCCCAGGTCGATGACCACCGCTAAGCGGCCCCGATAGTGGTTGGGGCCCGGGCCGCCAACCAGGATCCAGCCATCGGGGGTGGCGCGGGCAACCAACATCTGGCCTTCGATGCCCGCCGGGGCAGGTACCGGATGGGAAGGGCCGTCGGCATAACGGCGCAGGGCAGCCAGGCCGCCAGGGGAAGCCAGCTCCGCCAGGGCGCGCGCTGCCTGAAAAAGGGGGCCCAGGCGCACCCGTTTGGCCAGCCCCAATCCAGATCTGAACAAGGCGTCCTGGGTGCTGTCGGCCAGGTCTGGACTGGCATTGGCTGCCATGGCCTGCAACAGGGCCGGAGCGACGGCGCGGAGGGCGGTCTGTTCGCCCGCCTCCAGGGGGGCAAGCGCGTCGGCCAGGTATTCCGCGGCAGCGAAATACGGGGCCAGGACCGCCAGGAGGGAATCGCCCCCGGCCGGTTTCCCGCCAAATTCAGTTGGGGGGAGGGGAAGGTCGAGTGCGGCGGCGGCGCCTTCGAGCAGGGATTCCAGGTCGGGCCGGGCGGCGGTCTGCTCGAGCGCGGCAAGCTCGCGCAGTGCGGTCAGGGGCTGGTGAAAGACTCGGCGGATCAACCTGAGCCGGCAGTCGGCGCCGTACGCGGTGTCCTCAGCGGCGAGGGCGGCGCGAAACTGGTCCAGGACCGGCAGGGCCGCCTGGCCCTCGAGCGCTGAGCGGAGCTGGGTTTCGACCGCAGTGGCGGGGTCCGGGGCAGGCATCGCGGTGCGAATGGAGGGTGCCGGCCCGGTCTGGGCGCCCATGAAGGAGAAGAGATGGCGGCGGTCGGTGACCGCGCAGGGGTGTATGCCCAGGGTGCCCTGCCTCTCCACCAGCAGGGAGAGGGTATCGCCGGGAGCCTGGCTTTGGACCAGCCGGCCCAGTTCCTCAGGGGTGCGCACGCGGTAGGGTAGGCAGGCCAGCAGGCGGTCGCCTGGTTGCAGACCGGCGCGTGCGGCCGGCCCACCGGCAACCACCCCTCGCACCTGCAGGGTCTCGGGGGCCACGGCTTCGGCGCGCAGGCCGATTACGCCGTAACGGCAGGGGAGAGCGGCGGGAACGGGTTCAAAAACGGGCTGGGCCAGGCCCAGCAGGGGGAGGAACAAGAGGCAGGCACCGAAAAACAGCATGCCTAGGTCAGGGGCAGGTTCACCCGCACGTTGCCCCGGCAGTGGGAAGCCAGCATCGCCAGGGTGAGTTCGAGGGCTTTGCGCGCCTCCTCGCCCGGCGAGACCAGAACCCCGCCCTTCTCGAGGACCTCGATGAGTTCGGCCACCGCGCCCAACTGGCGGGTCTGGAGGAAGACGCCGGGGACCAGATCCCGGGTCCAGAACTCGGCGTGGCTGCTGCCCTTGGTCACCTGGGCGCCCTGGTCCGTGACGCGCACACTGCCGGACTCACACACCAGGCTGAACCCCGATCCAGGGTAGGCGCATTTGTAGGAGTTGTAGAAGGCGCGGATACCGCCGCCGTAGCGGATATAGGCCGAGGCATAGGGTTCCAGGGCTGGATTGCGGCCGCCGTCACCCTGGTACGCCGTGTAGTCCTCGAAACCATCCTCCAGGTCGGCCACCACCCACTCGGGCTCGTGGTCGGCGAAGAAACCGAAGAGGTCGATGAGGTGGGTGCCGTTGCGGAACAACATGGCCCGCGGGCTGAAGAGTTCGGCCGTCATGGTTCGGACCGCACCCAGTTCGCCGCTGCGCACCAGTTGGCGGGCCTGGAGGAAGATCGGTTCCCAACGGCGGGTGTGCTCGATGGAGAGCAGCACCCCGCGCTGGGCAGCAGCGGCGATCATCCGGTCGGCGTCGGCCAAGGTGGTGGCGATGGGTTTCTCGCAGAGGATGGCGCGGGCCCCGCATTGGGTCGCCGCCACACACAAATCGGCGTGGGCGTGGTCCGAAGTGGCGATACTGACCAGGTCGGGCTGCTGCTCGGCGAGCATCCGGTCGTAGTCGGTGTAGTACCTAAGATCGGGCCACACGTCCTGCCAGCGCTGGCGGAAATCCTCCAGCGCCTCGGGGCGCAGGTCGCAGACCGCCGTCAGCGCGGTGCGCGGATGGTGGTGGTAGGCGGCGGCGTGAGAGGGCGGGTTGGGATGGAAAACAGGCTGCGAGCGGTCGGCAGTCGGGCGGGCGCCGCCGATGCCGGTCAGGCCGACGATCACCGCGCGGTAGGTGGGCAGGCCCATCGGCGGAAGCTCCGTGGCTGGGCGCGTCCGGTGGCAGGGAAGGGCGGCGGCCTGCCGTCCGGCCGCGCTGGGGTCAGTGCGTCAGGCTGCGGGTTCGGGGAACCACTCGTGGATCTTTTTGCAGATCTCCTTGGCCTGGGTGCCGCTGGAGATCTCGAACTTGCTGCGCTGCACATAGGAGCCTTCGCGCTTCTGGTAGCGGCGGATGGAGACCTTGTGCGGCCCGTATTCGGTGGTCTTGCGGTCGAGATCCTGGTAGAGGAACATGATGGTGGTCCACGACCCGCGGGTCAGGATCTCCTTGGCCAGCTCCCGGCGCAACACCTGGCCTTCTTCCTCGTAGTGGATGGTCAGTTCCTCGACGGTCTCTGCCATGATCCTCCAACCTTTTGAAGTGGGTGCGTACTCGCAGATAATAACGGGCAAGGCTCTGGGTTCGGCAATAGCCCTGCCCGGGGGTTCACCTCGGGCCGCAGGCGGCCAGGTTGAGGGTGTGCCGGAGCCCTGGGTGGATTATCTTTGGACCGGAAACCAGGTCTAGGGGCAACGCACCGTCTTTCTGGAGGGATTGCATGAGCAATTTCCTGAATGTCGCCTGTATCTCGTATTCGCCGCCCTGGGAAGGCACGGATGAGGAGGTGCTCCCGCGGGTGCACCGCGAGCTGAAGGAGCTGGTGGGCCGTTGTGCGGTGGCCACGCGGCCGGACCTGATCGTGCTGCCCGAGACCCTCTGCCGGAACTATGTCGAGGCGGTGCCCGGCGGCCCCACCACCCGGCTGCTGGCCGGCCTGGCGCGCAAATACAACACCTTGATCACGGTGCCGGTCCGCCAGCGGGTGAAGGGCAAGATCTACAATGTGCTCGCCCTGCTCGACCGGCGGGGGCATGTGGCGGGGGTGTACCGGAAATACATCCCGGTATACCCCGAGTTCGATCACGGCACCTGCGCCGGCGAGGGGGCGACCCTGATCCCCACCGAATTCGGCCCGGTGGGCTGCGCCATCTGCTTCGACCTGAATTTCTCCGAGTTGCGCGAGCAGTACAAGGTCCTGGGGCCCAAACTCCTGCTCTTCAGCTCGATGTACCACGGCGGGGTGGTGCAGAACTGGTGGGCCCTCGACCTGCACGCCTTCTTTGCCGGTTCGGTCTACCGCGGCACCCCCTGTTCCATCATCGATCCCCAGGGCACCACCCTGGCCCAGAGCAACAACTACGAGCCCTGGGCGGCGGCGCGGATCAATCTGGATTTCGAGGTCATCCACCTCGACCGCAACCAGGCCCGGTACGGGGATATCCACCGTCAGTACGGCGACCAGGTCCGCATCGTCACCGCCGGCCAGGTGGGCACCTCCGTGTTGTACAGCGAGAGCCCCGAACGCACCGCCGCTGATCTGGTCGCTGAGTTCGACCTGATGCGCCTCGACGACTATTTCGCCTGGTCGCGCCAGCTGCGCCTCGAACACCGCTGAGCTGGCGCTTATTCCCGTGTCAACACCGGGGCAATGCTGGCCCGGGCGTGCAGGTTGGCGAAGGCGGCGCTGCCGTCGTCATCCAGCAGTTCAGTGTGGTTGCCCCACTCATTGACCGGCTGATTGGCCAACCCGAAGAAGGTCCATTTCTGCGCCGTATTGGCGAAGTAGGCGTTCACCCCGCAGGCGCGCGACACCTTGATCAGACGCCGGGGCAGGGAATGGTCGGGCCGCTCGACGTGGTAGCGCCGCAGTGCGTCCTCGTCCATCTCCACGCCAAGGCCGGGGGCCTCGGGCACCCGGGCGTGCCCGCCGATCACCTCGATGGGATGTTTGAGCAGGGGGTGTTCGTAGAGTTCGTGACAGGTGATAGAGGGCCATTGCGAGTGGCTCAGCACCGCGCTCAGGTGCAGCGCCATCACCGTGGTCAGGCCAGTGCCCACCATCTGCAGGAAGAAGGGCATGTTGACCTGGGCGGCGGTGCTGCCCTGGGCCATGGTCCCGGCCACCCCACCGCCGATCACAAAGCCGTCGCAGACCCCGCCCATCTCCAGACCGGTGCGGGCCGGGATCACCCCGTAGTGGTGGGCGATGGGGGTCTTGATCTGCTGCCGGAGCAGGTGGTTGCCGCTGGCGTCGTCGCGCGGGATGGGGTCCTCGAAGATCTTGATCTTGGGGAAGGTGTCCTCCAGTTCGCGCAACAGGGGCACTGCCGTGCCGGCGTTGACCAGAAAGGCGTTCCAGTCGGCGTCGATGGCGAAATGGGGCGGGGTGGCCTCGCTGATCAGCTGCATGGTTCGGCGCACGTCGAACCACGGGCGCGGTTTGGTCTTCATGCAGGTGTAGCCCAGGCTCACCGCCACCCGGGCCTCCTCGGCGTATTGCTCGGGGGAGGTGTCGTGCATCCAGTAGGAGATCGGACACCAGTCGCGCACCTTGCGGCCCAACAATCGGTGGACGGGCACGCCGGCCAATTTTCCGGCGGCGTCGAAGAGGGCCATCTGCAGGCCCGCACCCAGGCTGTCGTCCCACATGGTGGCAAAGGGGGTCTGGCCCACCACCCGTTCTTCCACGTTGACCCGACCCCAGGTGTAATTCTGGATCGTCTCGCCGTAGCCGACGATCCCGGCGTCGGTGTGGACCTTGATGACCTCGATTTCGGACCAGGTGTGGATGCCGGCCCGTTCCATTTCGCGGCGGATGCGCTGCACGAAGGGGACAACGGCGATATGGCGTTCGACCTTGGTGACCTTGGCTGTCATGATTTTCCCTTTCCAGAGTGGTGGGTCCGGCGTAAGGTATCCCTCCCGTCCCCAGCGGTCAAGGCAAGGCGGTTGCCGGCCGACGAGCCCTCACCTATACTCTGAAACACTCAGATCAGCGGGAAGCCAGGCAGGATGCGGGCCCACCGCTTTTGCCCACGGGTGGCGATGGATATCTCCCTGGAAGACAAGTTTCTGCGGCGCGATGGCACGGTGTTCCTCACCGGGATCGAAGCTCTGGTGCGTTTGGTCCTCGACAAACAGCAGGCCGACCTGGAGACCGAAAGTCAGGCCAACCAGACCTTTCTCTCGGGGTACGAGGGCTCACCCTTGGGCGGGCTGGACCTGGAGATCGCCCAGAACCTCGAGTTGCTCAACCGCAACGGCCGCACCGTGCACCAGTTCGGCATCAACGAGAAGACCGCCGCCTCGGCCATGCTGGGCACCCAGTACGCGGCCGGGGTGGAGGTGGACGCCTTCTGGTACGGCAAAGCCCACGGCACCATGTGGATCCCCGACGAGGCGTGGTTGGCGAACCTCGCGGGCACCCGGGGCCGGGGCTCGATGGTCCTCTGGTGTGGCGAGGACCACCGCTCCAAGAGTTCGGTGTCCCCCGGCAGCAGCGACTGGGCCCTGCGCAGCGCCCTGGTGCCCACCTTCTATCCCGCCAGTGTCGAGGAAATCCTGGTGCTGGGCCGCCACGCCATCGCCCTGTCGAGGGCCCTGGGGCTGGTGACGGCGCTCAAACTGGTGACCCCGGTCTGTGACGGGGCTGGTACGGTCCGGGTGGCGGCGACGAGGGTGCAGCCGGTGCTGCCCCAACCCGACGGAAGCCCGTACCCCAAGCGTTTCCACGAGATCGTCATGGCCACCGGCGCCCTGCCAATGCAGCGCGAACTGGTGGAGCGCAAGCTGCCCCTGGCCGAGGAATACCTACACCTCAACCAGATCAGCACCGTGCATCCGGGGCCCGGGGAGGTGGGCATCATCGCCACCGGCAAAAGTTACACCGACCTGCGCCAGGCTCTCGAGTACTTGGGAATCGAGGTCCCGGTCTTGCACCTCAAGGCGATCTTTCCGCTCGACCGCCAGTTGGTGCGCCAGTTCGCCCGTGGACTGCGCCGGATATACCTGGTCGAGGAACCCGGCCCCTATGTGGAGGAGAGTGTCAAGGCCGCGCTCTGGGGCACTGGCGTGGAAGGGGTCTACGGCAAAGAGGACGAGCTGGGCCAGCCGTGGCTGCCGGCCTGGGGTGAGATCGATCCCGAGGTGCTGGCCCTGAAGCTGGCGCCCAAGCTGGCCGGCGGCGATGGCGCCGCGCCGGTGGTGGCGCTGGGCGAGGTCCTGGCCCGCGCCTATCCGCAGGTGCCCGCAGTATCGCCTATGTCCTGCGGCGGGTGTCCGTACAACACCTTCCGCGATTTGGCAGAGAAACCGGGGGGGGAGATCGGCTGCAGTTCGATCCGCGCCATTGAGGCGTATGACCACGGAGTGCTCTATATCCCCACCATGGGTGCGGGCGGTTCGATCTACAGTGGCGCTGCGCAGTTCAACGGCAACCGCCACATCTTCCAGTACCTCGGCGATGGCAGCTATTTCCACAGTGGCCGCGGCGCCATCCAGACCTGTGTGCAGGCTCAGGTCAATATCACCTTCCTGTTGCTGTACAACGGCACTGTCGCCCTGACCGGGGGACAACGTCCCGGTGGCCAACAACCCGTGCCGCGGGTGGTCCAGGAGCTGCTGGCGCAGGGGGTGGTGCGGGTCGGGGTGGTGAGTGAGTTTCCCGACCAGTACCGCAGCCTGAGCCATCCCCAGTTGCGGGTGTTCACCCTGGCCGAACACCCGGCGGCCCTGGCGGAGTTCAAAAAGGTCGAGGGCACCTCGGTGCTGATCCTCGACAAGGAATGTGCCACCGAGAAGATGCGGCGGCGGCGGCGACAGGATCTCAAACCCGCGGCCTATGTAGTGATCGATGAACGGCTCTGCGAGGGGTGCGGCGACTGCTTCCGGCAGTCCGAGGGGTGTGCGGCGCTGTACACGGTTGAGACCGATTTTGGCGACAAAACCCAGGTGCGGCAGGGCGCCTGCACCCAGGACCAGCTCTGCACCGACGGGGAGTGTCCCGCCTTTGTCAGGGTCGTTGCCGAGGGGTTGCAGCGGCGCTCGCCTGAGGAGCTGGGGGACCTGCCCGAGCCGGCCAAGCCCGCCATTGGGGAGGGGTATACGGTGTTCGCCGCGGGGCGCGGGGGAACCGGGGTGGTCACCATCTCCCACCTGCTGGCGTATGCGGCGATGGTCGAGGGCAAACAGGTCTACCTGTCCAACAACACCGGTCTGGCCCAGAAGGGGGGACCGGTGGAGGCGCCCATGGTCTTCAGCGAGGGGCGCCAGCCGGTGTTCAACCGGCTTTTCCCGGCTGCCGCCGATCTCTATCTGGGTTTCGACCTGTTGCGGGCTGCCGAACCGGCCAACCTCAAGTACGCAGATCCGGCGCGCACCGTGGCCGTCACCAGCACCGCGGCCGTGCCCACGGCCCAGATGAACCGCCATCCCGAGGAGAGGTTCCCGGCTGCCGGCGGGTTGAAGGCCCTCATCGATACCTACTCGCGCCGCGACGCCAATATCTACCTCGACACCTACGGGCTGGCGGAGCGCCTTTTCGCCGACACCCTCTACGCCAATATGATACTGGTGGGCGCTGCGTACCAGGCCGGCACACTGCCCCTGGCGGCCAGCTCCATCGAGGCCGCCATTCGCCTCAACGGCAAAGCCGTGGCACAGAACATCCAGGCCTTCCGCTGGGGGCGCCTCAGTGTAGCTGATCCGCAACGGGTGGAGAAGGCGTTGGCCGAGGGCAGCCCCGGCCCCAGGGCGGCGATCGAGGCTCAACGGCGCGGTTTGATCGGTGAGGCCCTGTCCCTGTACGAGCAGACCCTGGCGGAGCTGGAACTGGACGAGGAAGGCAGCCGGCAACTCGGCCTGCGTATTGCCGACCTCTGCGCATACCAGGATGTGGGGTACGCGAGGCGTTT
>JADZBP010000070.1 GCA_020852055.1 Candidatus Latescibacterota bacterium | reverse complement strand
GTCAATCCGCCTTTTTGGTACCATGTAGCCGGCGCGCAATACCGGGTGTTCGGCAAACTGAAACCGGAACCGATATTCGCCGAGGGGGCGGCCAAGACCCATTTCAGTTGGCATATGCTGACGGGCGGGAATGCGTTCGATGTGTTCCCTCCTGAAAGACTGAAGGAGGAGACCATACGCCATCCGTTCCGGGAAGCACCCAGAATGCAGGACAATTTCACCCGGCTGAATTTCGGCTGGCTGGGGTACTGGCTCCCCAGCGAGCAGACCGTCGGCACCCAGCCCGACCAGTTGGAGTTTGTCACCAGCAAAGCCGCGGCATGGGATTGCCCGATCTCCATTCAAGCCCATACGGCAACGTTGGCGCAGCACCCGAGAACGGCCGACAACTTCGAGGTTTTCAGGCGCTGGGAAGACGTGCGCGCCCGGAAGTGGCTGACCGACGAACAGAAACAGATGCTGCGCGATGCCGAGCAGGAGTTCATCCTGCTGCTGGACGAAGAGCATGAGTTCGAGCTGGTCCCCTACGAGCGGGTCGCAAACGTTGCGGGCGGGCACCGGGAGGTGATCGCCTTCACCTTCGAAAGGAAGAAGGCCCTATATGCGGTCTACTGGCACATCTCTGCGGACAAGCGGCTGGAACTCCCGCTGAGACCGCAGGACCTGGCGGTACTGGAGCATATGGGAGAAGAGATGGAAGCCGCTGCCGGCGAAGGGAAGGATACAGCGGTAGTACCGGTCGGGAAGCGTCGCTACCTGAAAACCAGCAGCTCGAAGCGGGAGGAACTGATCGCCGCCTTCCGGAAGGCGCGAGTGCTGGACCTGTGATGTGACCTGGAAAAGTTGCGCCACTTGAGAATGAGTGTTTCTTCTGGCAAGGTTTCTACCTGTGCTCAGATCATCATTAGATATTCATTGATGAGGAGATTATGAAAAAGATCGCCGCCATCATCACCGAATACCGGGCCCTCTCCCACGCCGACGTGATCGTCACCAAGTATCTCAAAGGATTTCCCACCGACGAGGGTATGCAAAAACCGCGGGTGGAGGTGGCCTCCATGTACATCGACCAATTCGCCGAGAAGGCCGGCGACTCGATGTGGGAGAGCGCCGACATCGGCCGTGGCATCGCCGCCGAACACGGGGTGCCCATCTATCCCAGCATCGTCAAGGCCCTCACCCTGGGCGGCGACAAACTGGCGGTGGACGGGGTGTTGCTCATCGGCGAGCACGGGGACTACGCCTGGAACGAGAAAGAACAGCACCTCTTTCCGCGCAAGTCCTTCATGGAGCAGATCTGCGGGGTGATGGCCACCAGCGGCCGGGCAGTGCCCGTCTTCAACGACAAACACCTGTCCTACAACTGGCCCGACATCAAGTGGATGTACGACCGGGCCAAACAACTGGGCGCCCCCTTCATGGCCGGCTCCACCGTGCCGCTGGGCTGGCGCAATCCCTGGTTGGAGCACGAACTGGAATCCCCCATTTCAGAGGCTATCGCCATCGGCTTTTCGGGGTTGGATATCTACGGCTTCCACACCCTGGAGGGGCTGCAGTGTATGGTGGAGCGCCGCAAGGGCGGCGAGACCGGGGTGAAGGCGGTGACCTGCCTCGAAGGCGAGGCGGTGTGGCAGGCGGCGCACGAGGGCCGCTGGTCGCGCGATCTGGCCGAGGCTGCCTGCGCCTGTATCGAGAACAAACCTGCCGGCACCATGGAAGAACACTGCAAGAACCCGGCGATCTTTCTCATCGAGTACCGCGACGGGACCAAGGGTGCGATCCTGATGCTCAACGGGTACGTGACCGACCTGGCGTACGCGGCGCGGGTGGGCGGCCAGGTGCAGGCCACCGAGCTTTATCTGCAGGGCCACGGCGGCCCGGTCGGCTCCTACTCCCACTTCAGTTACCTGAGTCTCAACATCGAGGAGATGTTCCTCAGCGGTCAGCCCACCTACCCGGTGGAGCGCACGGTGCTGACCAGCGGGGTATTGGACGCAGCCCTCACCTCGCGCTACGAGGGCTATCGCCGGCTGGAGACCCCCTGGCTCGACATCTCCTACAAGTCGTACGAGTCGTTCCGCTGGCGGCCCAGGGGCACCCGGCCCACCGGAGCCTGCCTGGACCCTTGGCCGCCGGCCAAAGCCTGAGCGAGGGCGACGCGATAGAAAGGGTTCTCCCATGAAGCTGCTCCTGCTCCTGCTGGCCCTCAGTGTGGGCCCGGCCCTGGCCCAGACGCCGCCGGCCACGGTCGTCGGTGATCCGAGCGTGGTAGCCCTCGACGCCAGGCTGGAAAAGCTCTTCGGCGAGGGGTTCTACACCGAAGGGCCGGCGGTGGCCCCGGACGGCACGGTTTTTTTCAGCGACGTCACCTTCACCGCCAAAACGGGCATGCAGGCCGGCCATATCTGGCGCTTCGATCCGGTCAGCCGCAAGACCATCCTCTTCCGCTCGCCCAGCGGCATGGCCAGCGGCCTCAAGTTCGATGCCCAGGGCCGGTTGCTCGCCGCCGAGGGGGCCGATTACGGCGGGCGGCGCCTGACGCGCACGGACCTGAAAACCGGCAAGAGTGAGATCCTCGCCGGCCGGTACGAGGGCCGGCCGCTCAACTCTCCCAAGGACCTTACCCTCGACGCCCAGGGCCGCATCTACTTCAGCGACCCGCGGTACCTGGGCCAAGAGCCGGTGGAGCAGCCGGTGATGGGGGTGTACCGCCTCAATCTGGACGGCTCCCTGCACCGCATCATCACCGATGCCGGCAAGCCCAACGGGGTGTGTATCTCGCCCGACCAGCGCACCCTCTATGTGGTCAGCAGCGACAACGGCACCACCGGCATGGACCAGGTGCCGGCCGAACAGTTGCATAAAGGGCGTATGGCGCTGCTGGCCTACAACCTGCTGCCCGACGGCACCGCCAAGTTCCGCGAGGTGCTCATCGATTATTATCCGCAGGACGGGCCGAACGGGCTGGTGGTGGATGTGGAGGGGAACCTGTACGTGGCGGTGCGCGATGCCACCCGCCCGGGCATCTACGTGTACTCGCCCCGGGGCCAGGAACTGTCCTATATCCCCACCCCGGAGTTGCCCACCAATGTGGCCTTTGGTCGGGGGGCCGAGATCCGCACCCTCTACCTCACCGCGGGGGGCAGCCTGTACCGGCTGCGGGTGAAAAAGGACGGGTACCAACTGCCCTCGTTCTGAGCGGCGGCAGCTATCGGCGGGTTCCTGCGGCCGCTTTTGTTTGGCGCCTCAGGGCTTCTCGAGCGGGAATCCGGCTTCCTTCCAGCCGCGTATACCCCCGTCCATGGAAATGACGCGGGTGTACCCCATCCGCTGCAGGTTTTCGGCTGCCAGCGCCGAGCGGAACCCGCCGCCGCAGTACAGGACGATCTCCGCCTCCAGCTCTGGAATGGCGGCTTCGATATCCCGCTCGATGACCCCTTTGCCCAGATGGATGGCCCCCGGCAGATGACCGGCCTGCCATTCGCTTTCCTCGCGCACGTCCACCAAGTGGAAGTGCTCCCCCGAATCCAGCCGCGCTTTGACCTGCGCCACGGTGGTTTCCTCGATGTGGCGCCGGGCCTCGTCGACGATCTGCAGAAAACGCTTTGCGTGTTGCATCGCTCCCACCTCGCAGGTTTGAATAGTTGTAAAATGTCCCCTTAGACCGAACAAGTATATGTTTTTATTTGATTTTCTAGGGGGTTTTTTTGCTAGAACCTTTGCCTCGAACTATTATATATTACTCGGTTAGGCCCAGATCTGTGTGGGCCGGCTGCTAGCAAAGGAGTCGTTGAGCTATGAAAAATACTACCAGAGCAGTACTCATTGCGCTGTGTCTGTTGGTGCAGCAGTCGTTTGCGCAAGGCCCCCCCACCCTGCTGACGCCTGCAGATATGACCTATATCCCGAAGGACGCCGATTTCCAGTTCAAGTGGAGCACGGTGGCCGGGGCGACGGAATATCTGTTCTGGTGGAGTGGCGACGGCATCAACTGGCAGTCGGCCGCCAATGCCGGCACCACCCTCTCGTGGAACCTGGTCGAGGATCATCCGGCGGATATTCCCTTTCGCTGGAAGGTGCAGGCCAAGGTGGCGGGGGGGTACACGGCGAACAGCAGCGAATGGCGCCTCTACGACGTGCCGGCCAGCCCGCCCATTCCCACCGCACCGGGGGATCTGAGTTATATGGCCCCCAACACCACCTGGACCTATACCTGGGGCGTGGTTTCCGGCGCCTCGGAGTACGAATTGTCCGAGAGCACCAACGGCGGGGTAAGCTGGACCCCGCGCACGGTGCTGACCAATTCGGCCGCCTCGCCGGCTGGCGGTTTGCCGGGCACCTATACTACGGCGGCGCCCTTCTACTGGAAACTGCGGGCCAAGATCGGCAGCCGGTACACGGGGTACAGCGCGGTGCGCCGGCTCTATACCCAGACACCGGCCGCGCCGGCTTTGCTGCTGCCCGTGGACCTGGCCTATGTCGCTGAAGATGTGGGCGTCACCTACCGCTGGGCTGCGGTCCCCGGGGCGACGGGTTATGTGCTGGAATGGAGCGCGGACGATTTTGTCACCACCACCCCGGTGGTGGCGGCGACCAACTCGGCGTCGGTGACCCTGCCCAATGCCTATCCGGCCAATAGCCCGGTCAAGTGGCGGGTAAAGGCCAATCTGGGCGGTGGTTTCTTCACCGGCTACAGCGATGCCCGCAGAGTCTATACGGTGGTGGCTGCGCCGCCCACCCCCACGGCGCCCAGCGATCTGGCCTATGTGGCCCACGATCCCTTCACCTACAGCTGGTCGGCCGTGCCCGGGGCTACAGGGTATCAGCTGGAGATCGACGGAGTGCCCACCAGCTATAGCGCATCGACCACCTCCGTGGCGGTGCCGGTAGGGTTGGCGATCGATATCGATTCCGCGGATCCCCTGAGGTGGCGGGTGCGGGCGGTGATCGGCACCCAGTACACCGGGTGGAGTGCGGTGCGGCGCCTGTTTACGGTGCTGCCCGACCCGCCGGCGGTGCAGGGTCCGGTGGATCTGGGTTTTGTGCCCAAGAACACCTCCTATAAGTTCTACTGGACCCCGGTGATCGGGGCGACGGGGTACCGTCTGCAGTGGACGGCCGACGAGTGGGCACATGCCACCTCGGTGGTGGTGCCCAAGAACGAGGCGACCCTGAACTTCAGTGTCGATGCGCCGATCACCGCACCCATCAAGTGGCGGGTGCAGGCCCAGTTCGGCCTGACCTATTCGACCAACTTCAGCGATCCCGAAGCCCATGTGTACACGGTGCGCCTGGTGCCCAACCCGACGGCCCCGGCGGACCTGGGCCATATCGACGCGGGACCGACGCTGCTCTCCTATACCTGGGACGCATTGCCCCTGGCCACCGAATACGAGGTGGAGGTGAAGCTGGGCAATGCCGGCACCTGGACTGCGGTCGGCACGGTGACCGCGCCGGCCACCTCGCTGGCGATCGGCGGGGGCACCATGCCGGGCCCCTACACGGCTGCCGATCCGCTCTACTGGCGGGTGCGGGCCAAGGTCAGTGGTCAGTACACCAACTGGAGCACCCAGCGCCGGCTCTACACCGTGTTGCCCCAACCGCCCAGCCTGAGCTCACCGGCAGACCTGAGTTATATGCCGATCGGCACCTGGACCTACCGCTGGGCCGCAGTGCCCGGAGCCACCCAGTACAAGGTCGAGGAGAGCACCGACGGCACCACCTGGACCACCCGGGCCACGGTCGCGGTTCCCATGGCCGCCGGCCCGGCGGTGCCCGGGTCCTATCCGCTCAGCGCGCCGCTGCGCTGGCGGGTGAGCGCCGAGATCTCGGGAAGCTACCGCACCCCCAGCGCGGTCTGGCGCCTGTATACAGCGCCCTTGCAGTTGCAGGGCCCGGATGAGATGGCCTACGCCGCCCAGGGCCAGGACTTCACCTACAGTTGGAGCGCCATCCCCGACGCCGAGGCCTATGAGATCCAGGAAAGCACCAACAACGGCGTCACGTGGAACTCTCGTCCCCTGATCACCGGCCCTTCCCCGGCCAACTCGCTGCTGGTGAGCGGCGGCCTGGCCGGTGCCCACCCGATCACCAGCCCGGTGGCCTGGCGGGTGCGGGCCAAGGTGAACGGGCAGTTCACGCGCTGGAGTGCGGTGCGGCGGTTCTTCACCCAACTGCCGGCGGTGCCGAGCCTGGTTACCCCGGCGGCGTTGGCGTACATCCCGGAAAACGTCGGCTGGTCGTACCGCTGGTCTTCTGTGCCGGGGGCAGCGGAGTATCAGGTCGAGGAGAGTGCGGATGGGGGATCTACCTGGACCCTGGCCGCCACGGTGACCACCAATTACGCCACCAAGGTCGGCGGCTTGGCCAACCCGTACCCCATCTCCGCAGCCTACCGCTGGCGGGTGCGGGCCAAGGTGGCCGGGGCGTACCGGGGGTGGAGCGCGGAGGGGCAGATCTACACCGTGGCCCTGCTGACCTCGCCTTCGGCGCCGGTTGATCTGTATCACACCGCCCTGCATACGGGCTGGACCTATAGCTGGAGCGCGGTGGCCGGGGCGTCCCTGTATGAGTTGCAGACCAGCACCAACGGCGGCACCACCTGGTCTACCATCACGGTCACCGCCCCGACCACCTCGTACGCCGAGACCGCGGGCCTGCCGGTGGATTATCAGGTAACCAGCCCCTTCCGCTGGCGGGTGCGGGCCAAGATCGGCACCCAGTACACGGCCTGGAGCGGGATACGCCGGATCTACACGGTGTTGCCGGACGCTCCGACCCTGGTGACCCCGCCCACGCCGGGTTTCATCCCGCAGAACGTCGCCTGGACCTACCGGTGGACCTCGGTGCCTGCGGCTACCGAATACGAGGTGGAGGTGAAGGCGGGCAACGCCGGCACCTGGACCAACTTTGCCACCGTGACCACCAACTCGGCGCCGGCTGCCGGGTTGTCGGCCCTCTATACGGTCAACAGCCCCTATCGCTGGCGGGTGCGGGCCAAGGTCGGCACCGGCTACACCGGTTACAGCCTGGAAAGCATCATCTACACCACCCCGCCGGTAGCCAGCCTGGCCACCGGGTTGGTGCTGCACTATACCTTCAACGGCAACGCCAACGACCAGAGCGGCAACGGTGGGCCGGATGCCACGGTGCACGGCGCCACCGTCACCAGCAGCCGCTTCGGCAATGTCAACGCGGCGTACGCCTTTGACGGCGGCGCCAGTTATATCTCCATGGACGGGGCGCTGAACCAGCCCTTCAAGACCATCGCCTTCTGGGCCAAGACCGACGAGACGATCACCACCAGCGTTGCACATCATCTCCTGGGCGAAGACGTCACCGGGACCGGGGTGCACATGGGCCCGTACACCGGCGCGGTGAACAACGAGATCGTCAGCCTCAGCTTCGACGGCGGCGCGCTGCACTGGGACAACAACTCCTTCCCGGTGGGTATAGACCAGCTCTGGAAGCACTACGTCTTCGTCTGGCAGGAATCCTTCCCCTACGGCTACAAGCTCTATGTGGATGGGGTGGAGAAAGGGTTCCCGGACGTGAAGACCGGGGTCGCCACCGGGGCGAGCACCTATATCCGCGGGAAGCAGTGGAATTTTGGGCGCTTCGGCAGTTCGTCGAGCGACGGCTGGCTGGGCCGGATCGGCGACCTGAAGGTCTGGAGCCGGACGCTGACGGTGGGCGAGATCGCCGCGCTGTACGTGGCGGCCAAGCCGGTTGCCGACGCGGCAGGAGGGGTCACCCCCGCTTCGCTGCTGGTGGCACAAAATGCCCCCAATCCCTTCAACCCGAGCACGACGATCGCATACACCCTGGATCAGGGTGCCGAGGTGACCATCACCGTGTTCAACATGATTGGCCACCAGGTGGCGGTGCTGCAGCACGAGCACCTGCCCGCCGGCACCCATGCGGTGAAGTGGGATGCCAGCGGCCTGGCCAGCGGGGTGTACTTCTACCGCATCCAGGCCGGCGCCTTCAGCGAAACACGGAAGATGCTTTTGTCCAAATAGCAGCGCGGACCCAGACCAGAAACAACAAAAAGCGGGAGGCCAGCCAAGGCCTCCCGCTTTTCTTTTTATACCCGCGTTCCTCGATCCTCAGCGCTCCCGGTACGCCGCGAACACCACCTCCAGATCCCGCCTGGCCCGCGCAAAATCCGAGAGGGGCTGCCGGGCCTTGTCCTCCAGGCAGGCCAGGAAATCGGCGGTCATTGCCCGGTATCCCATCAGGTCGCCAAAGCCGGGGAAGTAGAGCTTGTTCCGATTGCCCGCACTCAGCCAGGCATAGAGCCCGTTGCTCTCGAAGAAGATCCGGCCCGCCGTGCCGCGGAGCTGCGAGTGCTGGAAGAGGCCCTTGGTGAGGCTGGGCTGGTTCCAGGCATAGTGCAGGGTGGCGGTGCGGCCCTCCGCATAGGTGAGGCGGGTGAGGGAATGGCGTTCGGGTTGGCCGGCCTGGCGGCCGGGGAATTCGGCCTCGACGGACACCGGCGCTGCGTCGAAAAGGGCGTTGATCAGGGCCACGAAATGGATGCCGCCCTCCAGCAGGGCGCCGTGCTGATCCTTCCAGCCCACCGGGGTCTGGCGGGTGAGTTTCTTCACGGTTGCCGAGCGCAGTTGGCCGATGGCGCCGGCTCCGATCAGCTCCCGGCACAGGGCCAGCGAGGGTTTGTAGTAGTAGTTCTCGGCCACCATCAGGAAGGGCCGGCCCGGCAGCACCTGGGCGATGGCGGCGAGTTCCTCCGGGTCGAGGCACAGGGGCTTCTCGGCGAGTACTGCCTTGCCGGCCTGCAGGGCGGCGATCACCTGTTGGGCGTGGAACTGGGGCGGGGAGGCGAGGACCACCGCGTCGAGTTGGGGCAGGGCGAGCAGGTCCTCGAAAGCGCCCACAGCGCCGCTGCCGCCAAACTCCTGCTGAAAGCCCTCGGCGCTGGAGCGGGAGCGGCTGCAGAAGTAGAGGTGGGCGCGCCCCTTGAGGTTGCGGGCGTGTAACCGCCCGATGCGGCCGCAGCCGACGATGCCGATGTGTTTCATCTCAGACCTTGTCGAAATTTCCCGTGAGATACTCGCCCACCCGCAGGGCGTTGGCGGCGATGGTCAGGCTGGGATTGACCCCGCCCGAGGAAGGCATGAAGCTGCCGTCGACGACGAAGAGGTTCTCGGTCTCCCACAGGCGGCAGTTCGGGTCTAGGGCGCTGTGTTCGGGCGAGGTGCCGAAACGCACCGAACCCACGGCGTGGGAGAAGGAGTCGATGCGGTAGGTCTTGAAGAGCAGGGCTCCGGCGGCGCGCAGTACCCTGCGGGCTCTGGCGGCCAGGTAGTCGCGGCGGGTGTAATCGCCGGGGGTGTAGCGGTGCTGCACCTGCACCAGCTCCAGGCCAAATACGTCGCGCTGGTTCGAGAGGGTGACCTGGTTGTCGGGCAGGGGCTCGTCCTCGGCGATGCAGAGCAGGTTCTGCATGTGGCCGGCCACCAGGCCGGCGAGATGCTTGAGGCCCCGGGGCGCAAAGTGGCGGATGACCTGCGGCGCCGGGGTGTAGATGTCCTGGATCACCCCGGTGGCAGTGCCGTACTGGGCGCGGTGGTCCTCGTAGAAGTCGGCCAGGCAGAGCTGCTTGTGGTAGACCTGCTTCGGGTTGGTGGCAAAGGGGAAGACCCCGGCCACCACCCCGTTGCAGTGGCGCATCAGGAAGCGGCCCACCAGCGGCCCGCCCAGGCCCGAGCGCAGCAGGAGGGCCGGGCTGTGGATGGCGCCGCCGGCCAGCACGAAGAGCCGGGCCGAGACCGAGAAGGGCTGCCGTGAGGTTTTGTCGAGCCCTTCCACCGCCGTAATGCGGCCCCCCTGTCGCACCAGGCGGGCGACGATGGCCCCGGCGGCGATCTCCAGTCCCTGCGCCTGGGCCTGTTGTAGCAGGGTGGCGGCCAGGTCGTTCTTGGCTTCCAGCTTGCAGGGGAAACCATCGCAGGTATTGCACAGGATGCAGCGGGGCCGCGCCGGGTCGGAAAAGTTGATGGCCAGCGGGATGGGGAAGGGCCGGTACCCCAGGCCCTGGGCCGCGTCCCGGAGGCGTTGGGCCGGCGGGGTGAGCGGCACCGAGGCCATTGGATAGGGGGCGGAGCGGGGCGGCTCGAAGGGGTCCTCTCCGGCCTGGCCGTGTACGCCCAGCAACTGCTCGGCGCGGGTGTAGTAGGGTTCCAGTTCGGCGTAGCCGAGGGGCCAGCGGGCGAAGTCGTTTTCGCGCAGGCGCAACGAGGCGCCCCCGTAGAAGATCGACATGCCGCCCATGGTTTCGTTGGCGTAGAGCGGTTTGAAATCGGCGCTGCCGTACTGGCGGATGAGCAGGGGGGAATCGCTTTGGTACCTTTTGTCGATGAGGATGGCCCGCTGATTCCAGTCCTGGTCGTCGCGGCAGGGCCAGCCGCCCCGCTCCAGCAGCAGGGTCCTCAGGCCAGCGGCGCTGAGGGTGTGGGCGACGCAGGCTCCGCCAAACCCGGAACCGATGACCACCGCGTCATAGGATGCCGAGTTCATGGAGGTAGAGGACGGTCAGGCCCGCGATGATGACCAGGGCCAGGTAATGGTACTTTTCTCGGGTATCGGCGAATTCGCGCAGGCGCGGCAGGTCGGAGCGGAATTTGCCGGACATGTTGCGCTGGATATAGGTCTTGTAGTACTCGACGGCGAAACGCTCCAGGCCGCCATTCATATAGATGAGAAAACCCAGAGGCACCGGCGCCAGCGGATCGTTGAGGTAGTAGAAGAGCGGGCTGAAGAGGGCCAGCACCACCCCCGAGCGCTGGAACTTGAGGGGTTTGAAACCCTCGAAGGGGGCGTCCTTGTACGCGCCCCCCAGCGAAACCAGCAACCCGGTGGCATAGGCGGTCAGCAGGAAACCCCAGAAGGGCGCCACCCGCACCTGCAGGGTCATGGAGGCAAAGACCAGCAGCACCAGCACCGTGCCCACCAGGTAGCGCGGCAGGTCGCTGGATACGTGTTTGCCGAAGAAGGTGATGCGCGAGGGCACGAAGTACTTGCTCTGGTCCTCGGTGCGGAAGAAGCCTTTGTACAACTCGGCCAGGAAACGCTCGACCCCCATGACCAGGAAGAAGAGCTGAAAGAGGCTGAGGGCCTCGAGATCGGCGCGGAAGAAAGGCAGGAGATAGAGGGCCAGGAAGATGGCGACACTGAAGTAGATGCTGCGCGGGAAGGTGGCCGGCTTGAAGCGCTCGAAGGGTGAGTCCTTGAAGGCGCCCCACAGCGAGGTGTAGAGACCGGAAACCACGATGACGGCGAAGGCGAGGGCAAAGGTCATAGGGGAAAGAATACTAGTGCGCCTGCCCCTTGCTGTCAACCGGCCGCCGCCTTGCCCAATGGCCAGATTGTATTATTTTCAAGCTCTCCCCGCAGCGAAAGGAAAAAGCCATGCGCCTGGGCGTGGTGGGCATGATGCCCGCGGATTTTCGACAGATCACCGCGCAACACCTCGACGCGGTGCGGGCGCTGAAGCTGAGCGGCGCCGCCTTCCATGCCGCCGGCGACCAGCTGGCCCAGATCCAGAGCCACGAATGCCGCAAGGTCCGCGATGTTTTTGGCGAGGCCGGCATGGACCTGGTGCAGTTCGGCATCGGCTACGGCGAGTGCCTCTTCGACCCCGACCTCCAGGTGCGCCAGGGGGTGCTGGGCAAGATCGAGCGCGGCATCGAGGTTGCTGCCCAGCTCGAGGCGCACTACTGCCTGATCCGCACCGGCAGCCTCAGCCCCAAGGGCTCGTACAGCCCCACCCTGCGCAACATGGAATCCGATTGTCTGCCCCGCCTGGTCGAGACCCTGCGCGCCGTGGCCCATAAGGCCGAGGAGGAAGGGGTCACCATCGTCATCGAAACCCACAACCTGACCATCATGGATTCCCCCGAGACCAACGTGCTGGTGGTCGAGACCGTGGGCTCGGAACGGCTGCAGGTGGTGATGGACTACGTCAACCACTTCCAGTCCCTCCAACAGGTGTACCGCAGCGTGGAGCGGCTCCACCACATCTTTGATCTGATGGGTCCCATCGCCCCGGTGGGCCACTGCAAGGACCTCAAACTGGGCGAGGGGCTGGTGCTGCATCTCGACGAGGCGGTGCCCGGCGAAGGGGTGCTCGACTTGAAGGTGGCCCTGCAGCGCTGGGAGAGTTTCTACCCCGATGGCTACCTGCTCCTCGAACACCTGCCCGACAGCGTGTACCCCGCCGCCGCCGCCAACACCCACCGGATTGCGGCCGAGGCCGGCGTCCGTATCTACTAGGATACCGATGATTCACGGCCAGGCCCGCATCCGCCAGACCCGCGTCGAGACCCTCTTCAAGCTGCAGAAGGAAGGGGCCATGCCCAATGGCCTCGACTATGACGAAGAGCGCGACGAGCTGCTCATCGCCGACCAGGGGGATGGGGCGCTGATCACCGTAGCGCGCCCCACCTCGCCCGAGCGCGAGGAAAGGGTCTTCGCCGCCGGGGCCAACAAGCCCAGCGGGGTGGTGCGCTGCCAGTGGTTGGGTCGGGACACCATCTTCATCGCCGGCACCTATGGCCTCGAACTGACGGTAATCCAGGGCGAACGGGTGTTCGCTATTGAACACCGCGGGGTGGGCACGGGCATCGTCGATTTTGCCCAGGACCTGGTCAACGGCACCCACACCGGCTTTCATGGCCTGGAGTGGGACGGCGAGTTTTTGTGGGGCGCTTCGCCGCCGGGCAAGGCGCTCTTCAAGATGAAGCTGGAGCAGACCGCCGGCGGGCCGGCTATCACCTCGGCCTCCTGGTTTCCGGTGGCAGCGGGCAATCGACCCCACGGCCTGGCCTGGGCCGATGAGCAGCACACCCAGCTCTGGTGCAACGACACCACCATCGGGGCGGTGTACCGCTACGATACCCGCACCGGCGCCTGTAACGAGGTGCTGGTCCTGCCCCCCGATGCCCCCAAGGCCCATGGGCTGACCAGGGTGGGTGGAGAACTCTGGTACTGCGAAGACAACACCGCACTCATCTGCAAAATCATACCCCTGAACTGAAGGAGCACCGAATGATCGAGCCCCACGGCAGCAAGGAACTCAAGCCCCTCTACGTGAGCGACGCCGCGCAGCGGGCCGCCCTGAGCAAGGAAGCCGAAGGGCTGCCTTCCATTGTTATTTCCTCCGGCGCCGCCGCCTCGGCGGTGATGTTGGCCTCGGGGTACTTCACCCCCCTCGACGGGTACATGAACCTGGCCGAGTCGCTGAGTGTGGCCAAGGACATGAAGTTGCCCGGCGGGTTGCTCTGGCCGGTGCCGGTGGCCCAGATCGTGCCGGCGGCCCAGTTGCCGGCCGGGTTCAAGGCAGGTTCCCGCCTGGCCCTGCGCGATCCCAATGTCCCGGGTCAGCCGGTGATCGCCATCCAGGAGGTGCGCGCCATCGAGACCCTTGCGGCCGCCGACCAGGCGGCGATCATCGAGCAGGTCTTCCGCACCAGCGACGAGGCCCATCCGGGCGTGGCGGCCTTCAAGGCGGCCGGCGACACCCTGCTCTCGGGTCCCATCCAGGTGCTCAACTACTCCTATTTTCCGGGCGACTTCCCCGATACCTTCCGCACGGCGGTGCAGTTGCGCGAGGAGATGAGCCAGAAGGGCTGGAAGAAGGTGGTGGCCTTCCAGACCCGCAACCCCATGCACCTGGCCCACGAGGAATTGTGCCGCATCGCCCAGCAGGAAGTGGGCGCCGACGGCATCCTCATCCACATGCTGCTGGGCAAACTGAAGAAGGGCGATATCCCCGCGCCGGTGCGCGACGCGGCCATCCGCAAGATGGTGGAGCTGTATTTCCCGGCCAATACCGTGCTGGTGGCCGGGTACGGCTTCGATATGCTCTACGCCGGCCCGCGTGAGGCGGTGTTGCACGCCATCTTCCGCCAGAACACCGGCTGCACCCACTTCATCGTCGGCCGCGACCACGCCGGGGTGGGCTCGTACTACGGGGCCTTCGACGCGCAGACCATCTTCGATCAGATTCCCGCCGGCAGCCTGAAGATCGAGATCTTCCGCGGCGACCACACCGCCTGGTCGAAGAAGCTGAACAAGGTGGTGATGTTCCGCGACGTGCCCGACCACAAACCCGAGGATTTCATCAACCTCTCGGGGACCAAGGTGCGCGAGATGCTCGTCGCCGGCCAGCCTCTGCCCAAGGAATTCGCCCGGCCCGAGGTGGCGGAAATCCTGATGAAGCACTATCAGGAAGAAGCGGCCGCCGAAAAGAAGTGATCCCCGCCCCATTACCCTGAGCCGCACAAAAAAACCGGGCGCTCCCGCACAGGGAGCGCCCGGCCCACTTCCGGTGGCCGTCGGGGAACTAGACGGCGCACCTCCAGGTGTTGGGTTCCATCGCAAAATCCTCCTTTCTTTTTTGGGTCCCGGGCCTCCGGTAGACCCGAAACACGTGCTCTGATCGATCAGCATCGGGCGGCGTGCCCGACACCCTACCCGCAAACGGATGCACTTTTCTATAGGCTCAGCCCCTGTTGGCGGCAGAGCTTGCGGATCTTGTTGACCGCGCCCCCCACCTGTTTGCCTTTGCGGCAGATGCCAAAGAGGTGTTGGCTGACCACCCGCCGCGAGATACCCAGGATCTGGCCGACCTCCTCCTGGGTTTTCTGATTCAGATAGTAGAGGAAGAGGACCTGGCGCTGCTTCTCGGTGAGCGCCTGGCCGATCAGTTCCATAAGCGGGGGCATCAGGCGCTGCAGGCGGGGCGAGGGATGCAGACGGGCCTGGGTGTCCTCGCTGGGTTCGAACCAGAGGCCGGCTTCGTTGGCGTACTGGTCGAGGTCCTGAGGGTCGAGGCGGACTTCCCAGAAATCGGGGTTGTACATGGCGAGTTCGTCTTCTCCGGGTAGTAGGGAAATAAAAAAGCGCGGGCGCACTGCTCCCGCGTTCCGGAGGAAGTCGAACTCAGATCCGGCGTTCCCTAGGGGAGCACCGGCAGAAACCTGGTTTCAGACAGGTGGTGAGTCAGGACCTCGCAGGAGGCTGGGAGGATGTGCGCAAGGGGCGATAAAGGTCGGCAGTCATCTGGTGGGCCTCCTTTCAAGAGGGTGGCGAGTCAAAAATAGGTACCGTGTCTGCCTTACACAATTGCGGATGCACTTTTTGGCGCTAGAGCGAGGGCATCTTCACCGCCTGGTTGCGGCGTTCCACCATGCCTTCCTGCATGGACTCGGGGTAGCGGGGGGGCAGGTGGGAGACGGCGGTGAGTTTGGCCAGGGCCTCGGCCGGTAGATGTAGGTTGCCGGCTCCCAGGTTGTCGCGCAACTGGGCGGCGGTGCGCGCCCCGACGATGGCCGAGGTGATGGCCGGTTGTTGCAGCACCCAGCGCAGGGCCACCTGGGCCGGGCTCTTGCCCAGGTGCCGGGCCACCTCCAGCAGAGCCTGCAGGGTCTGGTCGGCGTTGGCGGCAAAGTAGCGCTGTGGGTAGGCCCAGTCCTCGGCCGAGCGGGTGCCCTGCACCTGGTGCTGGCCGGGCTGGTACCTGCCGGCCAGGAAACCGCCGGCCAGCGGGCTCCACACCACCACGCCCAGGCCCTTGGCCTGGCACAGGGGGATGAGTTCCTGCTCGATGTCGCGCACCACCAGGCTGTATTGGGGCTGATAGCAGACGAAACGGGCCAGGTTCTTCGCCTCGCTGATCCAGAGGGCGTCGGCCAGGCGCCACGCCGGGTAGTTGCTGCAGGCGAGGTAGCGCACCTTGCCCTGATGCACCAGGTCGTCCACAGCTCGCAGCATCTCCTCGACGGGGGTCTGCACGTCCACGTGGTGGATGTAGTAGATATCCACGTGGTCCATTTGCAGGCGATGCAGGCTGTCCTCCAGGGCGTTCATGATATGATAGCGCGACATACCCGAGTCATTCGGGCCGGCGCCGGTCGGGTTGAAGAACTTGGTGGCCACCACCGCACCCTGGCGCCGGCCTTTGAGGGCCTCGCCGAGGAATACCTCCGACTGGCCGTTGCCATAGGTGTTGGCGGTGTCGAAGAAGTTGATGCCGGCCTCGAAGGCCAGGTCGACCATGGCCTTGGCCTCGGCCAGGTCGGCGCCGCGGCCAAAGGTCATGGTGCCCAGGCAGATCTCGGAGACCTTCAGGCCGCACTGCCCCAGTCGGCGGTATTCCATGGCGGGGTTCCTCGCTCAGCTATGGGAGAAGACCGGACCCTCCTGGGCGCGGCGCTGTAACTGATCCCAGTCGGCGGAGCCGTCGTTGGCTACATACTCCAGCCGGGCACCGTCTTCGTGAATGGGCATGTTGCCGTTGAGTGCATCGGTCCAGCACTGGCCGATATGGGCGTAGTAGCGCTTGCGCTGGTCGGGCCAGCAAACGGCCAGGAGCAGGCGCAGGGCCGGGTGTTCGTAGGGCGGCTCCATCTTGAAGCGGGTGAGGGCGGCTTCGTCGACCTCGATGCCCAGCCCCGGGCCTTCGGGAACCTGGGCGTAGCCGCCCTTGATGGTGATGGGCTGGGCCAGCAGGTCGTCGCTGTAGATGTTCATGCAGTTGACCGCTGGCCACTGGGCGTGGCTGAGCACCGAACCGATCTGCAGCGAGAGGGCGGTGGTGATGCCGGTGCCGACGATCTGCAGGAAGAAACTCTTGTCGAAGGCCGCCGCCTGGAGGCCCTGCTGCAGCACACCCTTGATGCCGCCGCCGATGACGAAGCCGTCGCAGGCCCCGCCCTGCACCGCGGTGGGGAAGGGCGGGTCGCCGAAGTGGTGGGCGATAGGCCGGGTGGTCTTGGCTCGCAGCTGGCGGTTGCCCTCCACGTCGCGCTGGTAGATGGGAGACTCGTACAGGCTGACGCGGGGGAACTGGTCGAGCCGGTGCAGCACCTGGGCGGCATTGGTGGCGTTGACCAGCATCTGGTTCCAGTCGATGTCGAGGTGGTAGTAGGCGGGGGTGGCCTCGCTGATGGCTTCGATCTGGGCGTAGATATCCCACCAGGGCCGGCCCTTGATCTTGTGGGAGGTGTACCCGGCGGCCACGGACTCGCGGGCTTCGGCGGCAAAGTCGGCCGGCGACATGTCGACATTCCACCAGGAGATGGGGCACCACTGGCGCACCTGGGGCAGGTTGAAGAGCCGGTGCATCGGCACCCCCATCGCCTTGCCCACCAGATCGTAGATGGCCATCTGCAGGCCGGCCCCCAGCGAGTCGTCGCCGAGGAACTCGGCGGCGTTGCGCCCTTTCACCCGGGCGATGGCCGCGTCGCTGACCCGGCCCCAGGTGTAGTGGGGCATGGTCTCGCCGTACCCGACGATATCGGACGACTCGGTGGTGACGCGCAGCACCTCGCTGATATCCCACTGGTACTGCTCGCGGGCGCACCACACCTGGCAGCGCGGGGTGAAGGGCACACATACAGTGATGCGTTCCACGTCCTTGATCTTCAAACTGAGCGGCATGATTCCCTCCCCTTGGCAGACGGCAAGCGGCGCCGGATAGGGTTCGTACCCGGCGCCTCGCCTGCGTCGAGATGGCCCCCCAGGGCCTCAGAACTTGAACTGCACCCGCGCCATGACGCGGTTGATGTTGATGTTGTCGTCGGCAAAAATAAAGTCGTGCTGGAAACGCAGGCCGGCGCTGAGGTGGTCGTTGAGCACCACATCGACCCCGGCGCCGGGCACGATGCCGAACTTGGTCTCATCCTGGTCCCGCGAGTACAGCTCGGCGTCCAGGGAGAAGTAGTAGTTGATCGGCTCCATGTTATAGGCGCTGCGCACCCCGCCGCTGAACAGGTCGGTCTTCTGGTTCACGATATGGCCGTAGCCGAACTGGAGGCCCAGCCAGTCCTCGACCATGTACCCGGCGTTGACGCCGGCGATCAGGTCGGTCTGGTGGGAATGTGGGGCAAAGCTATCATCGGGCTCGATGTTCACCTTGGCCGCCCCCAGGAAACCCTCGGCATAGAACTGCCCAGGGCTGCGGTGGTAGGCGTAGCCGCCCTTGCCGTATTCACTGCCCGGAGGGCCGTCGGTGCGGCCGGGTTCGGGCTCGGTGGCACTGGCGGCAGCGGCTAGGGCCAGCAGCGCCATGGAGGTCCATATCCAGCGGTTCATATCCTGCTCCCTTCTCAGAACCCCACGCTCTTCTTCTTGAAGTGCTTGGCGATCTCTTTTTGGTCGGTCCAGACGATCTCGGTGGTCTCGATGCTGGTCAGCTCGAAGGTGGTCTTGTAGTAAGCCACCTTGTCGGGACCCACTTGCTGGATGGTGGAGGTGATGACCCCGCCCAGCAGGAACTGGGCGCCCTTCTGTTTGCCCGTGGCCACGGCCTGGTTGGGGTCCACGTACCCGGAGTTGTTCTGGTAGTCGCTCTCCTGGGCGATCTCCGGGCGGGCGGCCTTGTCCAAGAAGGTGAACTTGCCGCTGTGGATCAGGGCGGTCTTGATGTGGTCGTACAGGGCCTGGGTATCGATGTGTTCGGTGGTGCGGTTCTTGAAGGTTTCGAGGATGACCACCGGTTTCTCGGCCGAGGGGTTCTGGGTGACCCAGGTCTCGATGGAGGAGACGATATCCCGGGCGGTCAACTGCATGTCGTTCTGGTTCCAGTCGTCACCCAGCATGCTGATCTCGGCAGGGTCGCCGTACTGGCCCCGGGTGAAGGCGCGGGGCGCGCAGGCAGCGGTCAGGCTGACGGCGAGCAGCACCACCCACATTGGTTTCATCAAATGGACTCCTTTCTCAGTCCCACTCGCACTCGAAGTGCGAGCGTACCAGATGCCATTGGTCGGGCAGCATGGCGTCCTGCCGGTAGAGCACCTGCAGGGTGCAGTTCTGCTGCAGCGAGCTGGTCGGATAGTCGAACTCGAAGGTCTGCACCCCGGCCCGGTCAGCCGGGGGGATGTCGGCCGACCGGTAGATATCCGGCCGGGTGGAGGTGAAGACCAGGGCTTTCTTGTGTTCGTGGACTTTGAGCGGCACCCGCGCCTCGAAGGCCACGCGGCGCACCTTTTTGGCCAATAACATATCGGTGTTGTCCACCAGGGCGTCGTGCTGCCAGCGGCCGGCCAGCACCGACTGCAGATCGGCGAAGAAGACCCGCTCGCGATCCCCGTCGGGGATGATCAGGTAGAGGTACCCTTTGCGCGCCTGGTTCGAAACCTGGTCGGCCCCGGCGGCCCCTTCGAAGTCGAGGGCGATTTTCAGGTTGAGGCCGCGGTTGGGCGGCAGGGCGTGTAAGGAGAGGGCGGCGATCACCGCCTCGGAGACGCCGGCTTTTTTGAGGCCGATCAGGGCGTC
Organism: Candidatus Latescibacterota bacterium; assembly: GCA_020852055.1. Lineage (GTDB taxonomy): Bacteria > Latescibacterota > UBA2968 > UBA8231 > UBA8231 > SICG01. The sequence goes on along the minus strand of JADZBP010000070.1, from coordinate 2,375 downwards.
GACCGAGGCGTCGCAGGCGCAACGGCGCTCCTCGAGCATCTTGATGATGGCCGCATCGCCGAACTTGTTGGCGCTCAACTGGCGGATATCGTCCAGGGAGAGGGGCAGCTGGTCCGATCTTTCGTACAGCTTGGGCAGCTGGCCGCCGTCCCAGTCGACGATATTGAACAGGTATCCCTCGTCCAGCACCTTTCTGGGCACCTGGCCCGGGCTGGTCGGGGCGGGCTGCTGGGCCGCGGCACCGAAGGCGGCTAAAGCCAGCAAGACGAGGGCGGCGCGGAAAGGTTTCATGTCGGGACTCCTCAGCGAAAGCTCCGGTAATTTAAGAACAGGGTCTTGCCCGCCGCCACCTGCACTGCCGGGAAAACCTGGGTTTCCACGGTCTGACCCCTGGTATCTAATAACTCCAGAGTTAAATCCTGTGTTCCCGGAGGCAGAGAAAAACGCACCAGGGAGACGCGGGAGGGCAGGGAGAGCCAACTGCGGGTGTCGGCCGACTCGGTGGCGAAGCCGATCCAGTTGAAGAGGACTCCCAGGACCTCGTTTTCCTTCTCCACCTTCTTGGTGAGCAGGTATTTGGACAGGGCCCGGGCCAGGGTCTTGGCCAGGATCGAGTTCTCCTTCTCCTGCAGGGTCTTGATGGCGATGGCGTCGAGGTCGGCGACCAGCACCCCCTGTGCCTGGCGGCCGCCCCCGCTGAGGCGGGCGGCCTGGATCTGGGAGGGCAGCGGCTGGTACACCGGCAGGGCCACCCGCAGCCAGTAGTCCACCGATCCGTAGAAGGGATGGGGGTGGTAGTAGCGGTAACAGAGCTGGTCGGAAAGGTTCCAGACCTCGTGGGTGTCGTCGTTCTTCAGCAGCGGCACCTGGATCTCGTGCTGGCGTTTGCGGGCGACAAAGCCCTGCTCGACGAAGACCACCACCTGGCCGCCCCCTGGCTGGGCCAGATCCTGGGATTTGAGGTGGTACCGCTCGACGTAGGTTTCCCGGTCCTCGGCAAAACCCAGGCGCCCGGCCAGGCGGGCCAGGTCGGCCGGCAGGGTGGAGGGGATCTGCAGGCCAAAGGCCTGCTGGGCGGCCTGGTACCCCTGCTCGGCATCTTGGTACGAGACGTAGGCGTCGTTCCACTCCCCCTGCGCTTCGTAGAAGAGGCCGGTCATGTACTGGATGAAGGCGTCGTTTTTGTAGCTGAGCTGGTAGTCGGCGGCCTGGGCGTAGTCGGCCAGCCGGAGGTTGGCCTTGCGGCATTCGACCAGGGCGTCGTCGGGGAAACCCAGGGAGAGGTAGTTGAGGGCGCGGTAGTAGTGGATGTAGGCGCGCTCGAATTCCTCGCCGCTGTAGGGGATGACCGCGTCGTTGGTGATCAGCGAGGCCAGTTGTCGCGAGACCGAGCGGGTGTAGAGTTCATCGATGAGGGTCTCGGCCTTTTCGAACTCCTGGTTGGACGCCGCGTATTGGCCCTGGTAGTGGAAGATCAGCCCGCGTTCCAGCCGGTAGAGCAGCTTGTTGGTCTTGCCCTCGGGTTTTTCGAGGCGGACCAGGGCGCCTTCGTAGTCGCGGCGCTCCAGGCGTTTGAGCGGGGCCCGCATCAGACTCGAATACCCGGCGGCGCAGCCGGCCAGCACCAGCAGCAGGGCGGCCCAGATCCCGGTTCTCAAGAGCAGTCTGGCCATGGGTCCCGACGGTTTGAGGGTCTGCAAGTTCAATGCCCTGGCCCCGGCCTTTGTTCCCCGGCTGGCTGGTTGAAGCGAATCAGGGCCTGCACCTGGGCTTCCCAGAAGACCGGCAGGGTGTCCCAGGGGTTGGGCAGGGTGTCGTCGGTCAGGTAGAGCCAACCGGCGCCGGCGCCCAGCGCCCGTTCCAGCACCGCGGCCATGGCGGCTGCGTCGGGCAGATGGTACGCCAGTACCGCCACCTGCCCGGCCCGTCCCGGCGAGACCCAGGCCGGTGGCTGCCAGCCCAGCAGGGAGGCGCTGGCCTGGTCGTTCTCAAAGAGCAGCAGGCAGGAGGCCGACCCGAGATAGGCCTGGTCGGCGTCGGTGCCCGGGTTGAGCACCACCAGCGCCCGGGGGGCGCGCTTTTGCACGTATTCGCCGCAGGCCCGGTAGTAGGATAGATGGGCGGCGGTGGTATCACCGGTGGTTTCGTCGAAGAAGATGCCGTCCAGGGCATAGCGTTGGTAGTAGGCGTCCACCTCGGCCAGCACCTCGGCGAGGGGGCGCTGGCCGTAGCTGGTGTGCACATAGCCGATCACCCGGCCGCCGGCGGTGCGCAGGGAGTCGACGGCGCGGGCGTAGTCGGGGATGCCTTTCTCACCCGGCCCGCTGGCCGGATTGAGGATGGCGATCAGGGGCACGCGGGGAGCGGCGGCGATC
>JADZBP010000069.1 GCA_020852055.1 Candidatus Latescibacterota bacterium | reverse complement strand
CGATATCGGCAAGATGCTCAAACCCGAATACTTCACCGAGAACCAGGGCCTGCAGGGCGGCATGAATCCCCACGACCATCTCACGCCGACGATGAGCATGCTGATCATCACCGCCCACGTCAAAGACGGGCTGGAGCTGGCCGAGGAACACGGGCTGCCCAAGTCGATCGCCGACCTCATCCCCCAGCACCACGGCACCACGGTCATCGAATACTTCTACAACCGGGCCATCGAGATGGGCCTGGAGAACATCCGCCGCGACGATTTCCGCTACGACGGCCCCAAACCCCAGACCCGCGAGGCCGGGGTGTTGATGCTGGCCGATTCGGTGGAATCGGCGGCTCGCACCCTGGTGGAACGCACCCCGAACCGGGCCCGGCAACTGGTGCGCAACATCGTCCAGCAGAAGTACAGCGCCGGCGAGCTGGACGAATGCGGCCTGACCATGCGGGACCTGCACAAGATCGAAGAGAGTTTCATCCCCGTGCTGATGGGCACCCTCCACAGCCGTGTCGACTACCCGTGGCAGAGAAATGACAAAAAGGCCCGCAAGGATCTTGGCCATCCTCTGCAGCCCAGGAACTCCTGAGCTGCCCGCCGCCCAGCATCGCCGTCTGGCCCGGGTGGGCCGGGCCGCCATCACCGCCCACCCGTTGAGCGGGCCGGTGCAACTGGTGCTCATCGGCGACCGGCAGATGCGCCGTCTCAACGCCAGCTACCGCGGCAAGGACCGGACCACCGACGTGCTTTCCTTCAATCTGGAGCCCGGTCCCGAGTCCCTGGCCAGCGGTACGGTGCCGGTCTGGGGAGAGATCTACATCTCCCTGCCCCGCGCCCGCGCCCAGGCCAAGGAACAGGCGGTGCCGCTGCTGACCGAGTTGGCCCGGCTGATGGTGCACGGCCTGCTGCACCTGGCCGGCCACGACCACGACACCGCCGCCGGATTGCGTTACATGGAGGGGGAGACCGAGCGCCTGCTCGAGGACCACGGCCTGCTCCCCCCCGCTACCCCCTAGACTGCCTGGCCGGCAGTTGCCCCGAAAGGAACTCCCCCGGTTTGGAACCTCCCTTACTCGCCTCCCGGCTCGTCGCCCTGCTCTCGCTGGCAGCCCTGGTGTTGCTGTCCAGTTACGAAGCCACCTTCGGTGTGCTCTCGCGCTCGACCCTGGAGAAGATGTACGAAAACCAGGTGCGGCGGGCCGGCCTGATGCTGCGCCTCTACGAGCCCCGCCATCGGCTCTTTCTCCTGGCCCGACTGGGCCAGGCCCTGTCCACCATCGGCCTGAGCGTGGCGCTCTTCTGGGCCGCGCAATCCAGCGCCCACCTGCTGGGCGGGCCGCGTTGGGCAGGCCTGGGCGCCCTGGCGGCGACGGTGCTGCTGACCATGGCCGCCGCAGTGCCGCGGCGCATCCGCTTCGAAGACGAAGGCGAGCAGCCACATATCCCCGGCCTGGCCCTGGCCTTCATCCCCCTGCGCCTGGCGCTGTGGCCGCTGGTACTGGTGGTGGAACGGCTCGCTGCCGGCACCCATATCCTCTCTGAAGAGTTAAAGGCGGAGAAGGAGGTGGAGCTGCGCAACCTGGTCGAGGCGGAGAGCGAAACCGGGGTGCTGGAGGAGGGGGAGAGGGATATGATCCAGGGGGTCTTCGGTTTCCACGAAACCATCGTCCGCGAGGTCATGGTGCCCCGGGTCGATATCGCCGCCGTCGAACAGGGGGCCACCCTGGCCGAACTGCTGCAGACCATCGAGGGCACGCGCCACTCGCGGGTGCCGGTCTACGACGAAACCCTCGACAAGATTCGCGGGGTCATCTACGCCAAGGATCTACTGCAACTGCTCGGCCGTCCGGAGTTGGACCTCAACACCCGGTTGCGGTCCTTCATCGAGCAGCCGGGGACCCCGTTTTTGCACGAGGCCTTCTACGTGCCCGAGACCAAGAAGATCGATGACCTGCTGCACGAGATGCGGGTCAACCGCATCCGCCTGGCGCTGGTCGTCGATGAGTACGGGGGCACCGCCGGGCTGGTCACCACCGAGGACCTGGTCGAGGAGATCGTCGGCGATCTGCAGGACGAATACGACGACGAGGAAGCACTTTTCCACTGGGCGGAACCAGGGCAGGTGCTCATCGTCAACCCCCGCATCCACATCGACGATCTCAACGAACTGCTCGAAACCGACCTGCCCAACGAGGGTTTCGAGACCCTGGGCGGCTTCATCTACGACCACCTGGGGCAGGTGCCCGCTCAGGGCCAGCATTTCACCGTCGACCACCTGCAGGTCGAGATCCTCGAGGTGGACGGCCAGCGCCTGGCCAAGGTGCGCATCCGCCGGCTGCCCCCGGACGCGCCCGCCTCGCCCGCGGAATCTGCCTGAGCCCTTGCGCCAGCCTCCCCGGTGGCCTATATTATCCTTCACAAGATGCGGGGTGGAGCAGCCTGGTAGCTCGTTGGGCTCATAACCCAAAGGTCGTAGGTTCAAATCCTGCCCCCGCTACCAAATTTCGACGCCGCCTCCGATGCTCACGGAGGCGGCGTTTTTTTTGCCCTTCGCGGTATTTGCCTATCTGAGCCCCAATCCCCCGACCGCGGTAAAAGCCAGCTCGGTCTCGACGAAAACCTCCCCACCGTACGCGTCGCGGGCCAGGCGATCCTCCCGCACCAGTTGCACCTCGGCCTGCGGTGCCCCGGCCTGGGCGGCGAGTTGACGCAGATGCGCGGTGGCCTCCGCCGTGGCCCGCCGCACCCCCTCCTCCAGATCGAATACGTCGAGGATCTCGCCGGGCAGATAACAACGGTACCCCGCCTCCCGCGGCTGGATCAGCACCCGCAACCGCTGTACCACCCCGTTGACCACAGCCCCAATGGCATTGGCGACCTCGGCGTATTCGGGGATCACCAGGTCGGTGCGCAGATGGCCGGCCGTGGCCGGCAGGTAGGCGGCCACCGGGGCGCCCACGGCGACGATGGGCAGGCGCAAGGCGACCGCGCACGTCACCTCCGAGGAGGAAACCCGCCCCAGGCTGCGCCCCAACAGGGCATTGGCGCCGGCCTCGTGTTCCCAACCGGGCGGACAATCCTCGTCGCCCAGGGCTTTGGCCAGGAGCTGGGTGCCTAGGCGGCGCGAGAATTCGGCCACCACCTCGGCGCAGAATTCCTCGGCGGTCTGGCCGCGCTGAGCGGCCAGCAGTTGTGCGCCCAGCATCGCCGCCTGCGGGTCCCAGCGGTCGAACTGGCCCAGGACGTGCAGGGCGTCGGTGGGGGTGAAACCCGCGCGGCGGACCACCTGCAGGCCCTCCAGTTCCGCGACCCTGCCCACCACCAGATGACCGTAGGAATGGGTCTGGGCCAAGTGGCGCAGCGAGAGCGGCACCGAATCGAGGCGCCCCAGCAACTCCGCATCAGCGGGGCGCTCGGCGCTGCGGGGCCGCTGGTGGGCCAGGACAAACTGCCCGCACAGGCGCGGGTCGCGGCCATCGACACTCTGCAAGCGCAATTCTTCGACGACCTCGGGATGGTGGCTGGCCAACTGGCACAGGGGTACCGCCCGGCGCGGCCCAATAAGCAGGCGGCCCGACCCGGGGTCCAGCCGCACGTGGCTGTCGCCGCCCAGGCCGGCGGTATGGATGTCCACGGTCTCGATCATGGTGCGCCAGCGCCCGACCCGCGCCCCGTCGGGGTTGAGGCGCGGCAACCCGCCGTTGAGCACCGCGATATCGGTGGTGGTGCCGCCCACATCGATCACCCAACCGTCCCGGCGGCCCGCCAGATGCCAGGCTCCGGCCACACTGGCCGCCGGGCCGGAGAGGATGGTTTCGATGGGCCGGCGCAGGGCCCACTCGGCCTGGACCAGGGAGCCGTCGCCTTTGACGATCATCAGCGGCGCACCGATGCCTTCGGCGTCGAGCGAGCGGCGCACGGTGGTGATCAGCGAGCGCAACAGGGGAATCAGGCGGGCGTTGAGAGTGGCGGTGGCGGCACGGCGCACGGAATCGAGACGCGAACTGAGCTCGTGCCCGCAGGTGGCCGGCAGGCCGCTCAACTCCTCGACCAGGACCTTGGCGCGCAACTCATGGCTGGGGTTCCGCACCCCGAAGTACCCGGAGATGGCAAAGGCGTCGACCTGCCCGCGGCGCGCCAGCACCGCCTGGCGCAGCCCCTCCTCGTCCAGGGGAGCGGCCTCCTCCCCCTGGCTGTCATGCCCACCCGCGAGGTACACCACATCACTGGTGACCAGTTCGCCGGCCAGGCGCAGGTTGGTGATCAGCTCGGGGTCGTAGCCAAAGAGGAGCAGGCAGACCGGAGTGCCGCGGTCTTCGACGATGGCGTTGGTGGCCAGGGTGGTGGAAAGGCCCACCATCGCCACGCTTTCCGGCGCCAGCGCCCTGCCCTTCCGAGCGGCGGCGGCAAAAACCTCGCGCAGGGCCCCGGCGATGCCCAGGGCCAGGTCGTGGTGGGTGGTCAGGGCTTTGGCCGAGGCCAACAGCGCCCCTCCATCCTGGTCGATCAGGACTGCGTCGGTATAGGTGCCGCCAGTGTCGATACCCAGGGCAAATGCCATGGACGGGCCCTCCTTTCCCTACCATTATTCACAAGTGGCGCAGCGGGGGCAAATTCCTCGCCCACCGGGCTTCGTGTTGCCTGGCGGCGGGGTGGCGGTGTATCTTTGAGACAGGGTGCCGGCTCCGGCTACCCGCTTTTTGTTTGGGGAACCCCACATGCCGCTCTTCAAGAAATTGGCCACCAACCCTGCCCTGCCCGAGGAGACCCAAGGGCGCCGTTCGCTGTCCCTGGACGAACGCCTGATCGTGCAGCTGCAGGAGATCACCCCGCTCGACAACATCGAGGCTCAGGAATTCCGGCAGGTGGTGATGAAGGCGCTGCAGGAGTTGCATCCCGACGAACTGCGGGTCATGGAGATCCGCTACCAGTTCAAAAAATCCCCGGGCCAGGCAGCCAAGCAGTTGGGGCTGGCGCCCGAGGAACTGAAACGCCGGGAACGCAGCGCCCTGCGCAAGCTGCGCCGGAAACTGGCGGCCTACGGCGCCGAGTCCTGACCCGCTCCATGCCCCGCCTTGTTCCGGGCCTGGCCCCAGCCGCTGGACTGCTGGCCGGCGGCCTCTTCGCCCTGAGTATCCCCCCTTTCGACTGGTACCCCCTCGCCTGGATCTGCCTCGTACCCGGCCTGGTGTGCCTCGGCCAGGCAGATAGACCTTGGCTGCTAGGTCTGGGTGGGGGTCTGCTGGCCGGGCTGAGCCGCATCTACTGGCAGTACGAAACCCTACAGCTCTACGGCAACCTCCCCCCTGTCGCCAGCCTGCTGACCACCGCGGCCCTGGTTGCCTATCTCTCCCTTTACTGGGTGGCGTTTTTCTGGCTCAGCGCTCGCTGGCGCGCCGATTCGCCCTGGTTCGCCTGGAACGCCGCCTGCCTGTGGGTGTTGTTGGAATGGGTGCAGACCTGGATGATCAGCGGGTTCCCGTGGGAGCTCTTGGGCTACTCGCAATACCTGAATCTCGGGCTGGCCCAGACCGCCTCAGTCGCGGGGGTGTATGGACTGAGCTTCCTGCTGGTGCTGCTGAACGCCGGCCTCGCCCAGGTTGCCCTGCACCGGGCCGCCGGTCTGCGCCTGGCTGCCGCACCGCTGTTGCTAGTGGCGCTGGCCTGGGGCTGGGGGGACTGGCGACTGCGCCAACTTGAGGCCGAGACCCCCGCACCACCCCTGCGGGTCGGGCTGGTCCAGGGCAGCATCGACCAGGGGGAAAAGTGGAAAGGCGACCGGCTCGGCCAGACCACCCAGCGGTACGTGGATCTGGCCAGCACCCTGGCCGCCGAGCGCCCCCTCGATCTGGTGGTGTTCCCGGAGACCTGCCTGCCCTTCTACTTCCTCGATCCTCGCTTCGCCTCGTACCGCGCGCCATTCACGGCGCTGGCAGGCCAGTTGGGCGCCCCGATGCTGGTGGGCAGCCTCGACTTCGATGGCGAGCGCATCTACAACCGCGCCTTCCTGCTCGACGCGCAGGGGCAGGTTAGCGGACACGCCGACAAGGTGCACCTGGTGCCCTTCGGCGAATACCTGCCCATGCCCTGGCTTTTCCAGTACCTCGAAGGGCTGACCGCCGAGAGCGGCATTTTTGCGCCCGGTCACCAACGCCAGGTCCTGCCTGCAGGCGCTGCCCGCCTGGGGGTATTCATCTGCTACGAATCGATCTTCCCTGAGATCGCCCGCGAATTGGTGCAACTCGGCGCCAACATCCTCGTCAACACCACCAACGACGCCTGGTTCGGCCGTTCGGCGGCCCCGTACCAACACTTCTCGATGTGTGTGCTGCGCGCCATCGAGACCGGTCGGCCGGTGGTGCGTATCGCCAATACTGGCATCTCGGGGCTGATCGCGCCCAGCGGGCGTATCCTCACCGCCACCCCGCTCTTCGAACCCCTCGCCCAGGTGCTCACCCTGTCCCCCCGCACCGAGCAGACCCCTTACACCCACTGGGGCGACTTGCTCTGGTGGGTATGCGGTCTGTTCCTGGTCCTGCCGCCGGTGTACCACCGGGTCCGCCTCCGGGTCCGGAAATAAAAAAGGCGCCCGGGTTGCCCCGGACGCCTTAGTGGTTGCGGTGTGCCGCTCTCTCCCTAGAACTCCAGGACAAAGAGCAACACGCCCGCGGTAATCGTCCCGAACCAGATAGCGGCGGGAATTACCAGATCAAACCAGGCAGGACGCATATTTCATCTCCTATGGTGTGGGTTGGTGATACCTTTCGTGTCTTTGGCATACTCACAGGGACCAGCGAACCCAGTGGGCAACCTGCGAGAAAACCAGCAGACCCACCGAAACCCCCAACGCCCACATCGAACCCTGGATCATCAGATCATTCCATGTATTGCGCATGTTTGGCGACCTCCTTCAGCAACCAGCACTGCGTCATGCCATCACGATGCCGACCAGGGTGACCAACAACATGGTGGCCCCGATCAGGTACCCCCATTCCCCCAGGTTTTCCTGGCGCCGGGGGTGCTCGTTCAGAGCTTGAGCTAGAGTGGCCATCGTCTTACCTCCTTAGGTTTGCATTTCGTGTGCACCCATTATCAACGCAAACACCATGCCAAACATAAGTCGGTATGCCATACACTCCTTAAAATCAGATACTTATAGAGTTTACAGATGAAAGGAGAGACGGATTGGGGAGCATCAATATCTCATTTTTGGGATATTTATACACCTGACAACCCCAATGGCAAGCAGAGCAAGAGGTTAGGGGAGTATCATTTATGATATAAAATTTCCCACAAATGATACATTCTTGAGACAACAGGGTCTCTATAACAAAGGCGGGCGATACGGGGATTGATCAGGCTGGCTGGCCGAAGATCAGGGGGCAATACTGCGGGTTGTCGATGAAGCTGGTCAAACCAGCGCGGCGGCCGTCGACCGGTCGGGACTTTTCGGTGCGGAGGTGGATGGCAAGGCTGCGGCGGGGCCGCTGGCTGTGGTTCGGCCCGCTGCCGTGTAATGCGAGACAGTGGTGGAAACTGGCCCCGCCGGCAGGCAGGATGACCTCAGCCTCCGCCCAGGTCTCTCCAGCGGGCACTGGCAGGGTGCGGCGCTGGCCTTCGAGGTCCTGCCCGAAGAAATCGCTCTGTTCGATGAGCCCCCACCGGTGTGAGCCGGGCACGAAACGCATCGGCCCCGATTCGGGACTCACCTCCTCGAGCGCCACCCAGGCGGTGAAAAGCTCGCTACCCGGTTCCCAGGCCTGCCAGTAGTAGCGGTCCTGGTGCCAGCCCACATTGGGTGCCGCCGGCACCTCTGCCTGGATGGTTGGCGGTTTGTAGAGGAGTTGCACCCACCACACCTGCACCCACCGGGCGCCGGTGAGGGCGGCTGCCCAGGCCCCCAGCGCCGGGTGCGACACCAGATCCCAGATCGCCCGGTTGGCGAGCTGCGGCATCTCGATCTTGCAGAGCTTGTTGGGGTCATCACCTGGCTTCCAGGGCGAGGGCTGCGGTTCCCCCCCGGTGTCGTAGCGGCCGGCGCGCACCTCGTCCATGCCGGTCAGCGCCGCGGCGGTCACCGGGGCCGGCAACACCGGCTGCGGGCAGAGGTAGTAGCCATCGCGTTCGTAGGCGGCCCGTGCCGCAACACTCATCTGCTTGTCCATCTTTATTTCCTCAAACCTCACAGGCCGGCACATCCACCCAACGCCGGCTGGCCACCGCCTCAAGGATGGTGTCGGCGACAGCCTGGGCGCGCATGCCGTGGTAGAAGGAGGGCACGCAGGGGCGGCCCTCGCGGATGGCGCTGACGAATTCCCAGGCCTGGTCGTAGCGGAAGGTCTGGACCGGGTTGCCCTCGCCCGGATCGCGGGGAGAGCCGGCGCGTTTGAGGAACTCGGCGGGCACCTCGCGCACCTGGTACGGCTCACCGCGGCGGGCGAAGAGCACCTGGTGAGGGGTGTGTAGCTGGTAGATGGCAGAGGCTTCGGTGCCGTTGAGTTCGGCCACGTCATGGCCGCCATCGGGGCTGCGGCCTTTGGTGAGTTTGCCCATCTCGAAAACCGCCGTGGTGCCGCTGGCGAACTCGGCGATCCAGGCGACCCAGTCCTCCACATCCTGGGGCCGGCAGGGCTGGCCATCGGGCCGCCGGTCGCGGGGCACGAGCTGTTTGGCGGCGGCACACACCGCTTGAATGGGGCCCAGCAGATCCTCGGCAAAGTCGAGGCGGTGGATGCCCATGTCCCCCAGTTCCCCGGACCCGGCCTGATCTTTGTACTGGCGCCAGCCGATGGCGAACTCCCCCCAGTCCTGGAGGCGCTGGAAACGGGCGTGGCGTATCTGGCCCAACTCGCCTTTCTGGACCAGGTGGCGCAGGTAGTTCATGCCCGGCACAAAGCGGTAGGTGAAGGCCGTCATGTGCCGCCGGCCCGAGGCTTTGGCCCGCTGGTAGATCGCCACCGTCTGCGGGAAGTTCATGCCCAGGGGCTTTTCGCAGATCACGTGGGCCCCGGCATCCAGTGCCTGGTAGATCAGCTGCTGGTGGTGCACATTGGGCGTGGCGATGGCCACGGCCGCCGGCTGCAGCTCTTGCAGGAATGCGCCGACCTCGGTGAACCCCCGCTGCATCCCCCACTCCTGCTGCCGACGCGCGACCAGACCCGCGTCGGCGTCGCAGATCCCGGCGATCTCCACCCCCGGGATCCGGCTGAAACCCGGGTAATGCACCGCCCCGCAGACCCCGCCCAATCCGATCAGTCCAACACGCAGTGTTTCCATATCTCACCCTTTCGCCTGCAAACGGTGTTCCTCTGCCATCAACCCCTCGACCATGCCCCGCAACCGGGAGCTATCCTCGGCGGCCACATCCTCGGCGAAGGGGATGACCGGCCCACCGGCCAACCCGGCCACGTCCATGGCCGCGTGCAGGGCCGAGCCGCTGTACCGCGCCCGGCTCTCACCCCGCAGGTCCTCGAAAGGCACCATCAGTTCGCGCAGCCGCTGCGCCTCGGCCAGGTCGCCCCGCTTGAAGGCCGCCAGCAGCCCCAGACTCATCCGCGGGACGAAATTGGCCATGCCCGAGCTGAAACCCAGGGCGCCGCGCTGCAGGTAATCGAGGCAGGGGTCCTCGGCCATGCCGCAGAGCATCGCCGCATGCGGCCCGGCCTGGGCGTTGATCCTCTCGAAGGCAGCCGGGTCGTCCACCGCGTACTTGAGGCCCACCACCTCGTCGAGCCCGCATAACCCCACCACCTGCTCCACCGGCATCAGGTCGAGGCGGCGCTGGTAGAGCACCGTGGGCAGGCCCACCTGTTGGGCGATGCGCCGCATGCCCTGTTCCACCCCGCGGGCCGAGGCCGGCCCCACCACCGGCATGATCATCACCCCGTGCACCCGCAACGACCGGGCGATATGGCCCATCTCCAGGGCCCGGCCGTACCCCGGCCCGATGCCCGGCACCACCAGCAGATCCTGGCCCACCTCGTCCATCCAGGCCCCCACCACCGCCTCGTACTCGGCGAGGGTGGCGTCGTACACCAGGCCGGTGCCACATTCGGGCATGGCGATGCACACCCCGTGGTCGCGCAGGTAGCGGGCGTTGCGGCGCACCCCTTCGAGGTCGACACTCAGGTCAGGACGGCGCGGGGTGATGGCCACCACCAGCACCTCGGCACAATCCTCTCGGCAAAGCAGCTTACTACCCATCGCTTTTCTTTCTCATCAACGCCAGCCACTCCCGGTCCTCGCGGCCGGCAAAGGAATCGGGGGGGCGGGAAATCTGGCGGATCTCGAAGTGCGGCGAGAAATGCCGCTCCACATCCTCGCGCGTAGTGCGGAAAGGCGGCCCGCTCTCACGTTCGGTCTCGTAGAAAAGGCCGAGGAACTGGCCCTCGGCCCGCAGCACCCGCGCCATGACTCGCGCGTACTCGTCCCGCATCTCGACGGGGATGGCGCAGAAACAGGTGTGCTCGACCACCAGGTCGAAGGCTTCGGGGTACGCGTCGGCCAGGCCAAAAAGATCGGCCTGCACCGCCTTCACCGGCAAGTCCCCGGCCCGCGCCTGCAGGCCGGCGATGGCTGCCAGGGCAAAGTCCACCGCTGTCACCTGATAGCCGATGCGGGCCAGCATCAGGGCTTCGTGGCCAAAGCCGCAACCGGGGACCAGGGCCGTGGTCCCGGCGGGCGGTGCCACGTGGGCGAGCACGCGCTGCAGCGGCGGCGCCGGTGCGCCCTTGTCCCAGCCGGGATTGCCCTCGTCGTACACTGCCTGCCAGTAGTCCGCCTGCCTCGGGGTGTGAGTCATTGCCAGCGGGTCTCCTTCGAGGTCTGGGTATACTGGTTGTACCGCTCGCGGTAGTCCTCGCGCGGCGGTGAGAAGATATCCAGCACCCGGGCGGGCCCTTCGAGCACCTCGCCTGAATGCACCATATCGGGCGGCACCAGGAAGGCATCCCCCGGCTCCAGCACCCGTTCCTCGCCGCCGATGCGGAAGCGCAGGCGGCCCGCCAGCATCAGGCCGGCCTGTTCGTGCGGATGGCTGTGTTCGGGCACCCGCGAACCGGGTTCCATCACCAAGAAGGAGAGCATCAACTGCTGACCGGCCACCAGTCCACTCTGGGCTCCGGGAAAGAGTTCCATCTTCGGGAGTTCGTCCTCTCTGATAAATGGCATTGTCACTCCTTTGCCTAAGTCACGAAGGTTCTGAGCCACTGATCACCGCGGTAGCGCCGCCACAGCGTGAGCAGGCGGCCCACCATCAGCACATCGTACGCCAGCCACGCCCCCGGCAAACCGCCGCCCAGGGCGCAGACCAAAAGCAGGGCGGCCGGCACAAAGAACACAAAGGCCGAAACCGCCATCGCCCGGAACAGGTACCCCACGTCGTTGGCGCCGATGAAGATCCCGTCGAGCACAAAGACCAGAGCGTTGAGGGGTTGCATGGGAGCGACCACCCAGGTGAGCGAGGTGATGGCTGCCACCACCGGCGTGTGGGTGGTGAAGGCCCGCCCGATGGGCGCCATCGCCACCGCATACACCCCCCCCAGCACCAAGCCGATGCCCCCACCCCAGGCCAGGATGCGGCGGGCCAGCCGCCGGGCGCCGGCAAAATCCCGCGCCCCCAGCGCCCCGCCCACCAGGGCCTCGGCGGCAAAAGCGAAACCATCCACCCCGTAACTGACCACCGCCCATACCTGCCAGACCACGGCGTTGGCCGCCAGCGGCACCTCACCCATCCGCGAAACCATGCCCAGCAGGGCAAACTGGGCGAAGAGCAGGCAGAGGGTACGGCCAAAGAGTTGCAGGTTCGTGTGGAAAAGATGGGTCAGTTCACCCCGGTCCAGGAACCCTGCCGCGCGTTCCCGCAGGTAAGGCCGGTACTGCCAGACCAGCACCCCGACCCCGACCCCGACCCCGGCGGCGGCCGACAAGACCCCGGCCCAGGCGGCCCCCACCACCCCCAGGGCCGGCGCCCCCCAGTGGCCGTAGATCAGCGCATAGTCGGCGCCGATATTGACCACGTTGGTGGCCAGGGTGATATAGAGGGGCCCCAGACCGTTCGCAGTGCCGAGGAAAAACCCGTTGAGGGCAAAGGTGGCCAACACCAGTGGGGCTGCCCAGATACGCACGGCAAAATAGCGCTGCCCCCACTCCTGGACCTGAGGGCTGCCGCCAGCCAGCCCGAAACCCACGCGCGCGACGAGCGCCTGCAGGACCACCATCGCCGTCCCCAGCACCAAGGCCAGCGCCAGGGATCGGTACAGGGTCTGGGTGCAGGCGCGGCGGTCCCCGGCGCCGAAGTACTGGGCCACCAGCGAGGTGGTGCCCATACGCAGGAAACCGACCCCCCAGTAGAGCACGTCGAAGAGCACACTGGCCGTGGCCACCGCCCCCAGGAAGGCCACCTCGGGCAGGCGGCCGACCATTGCCGTGTCGGCGATGCCCACCAGGGGCACCGAGATCGAGGCCAGCAGGTTGGGGATGGCCAGGCGCAACACCTGGCGATCGAGGGGGTTCAGGACCCCTCCGGCTGCCAGCGATACCGTTTCAGGTCGAGGCGCACCCCCTTGAAGGCTACCCCCTCGCGCTCCAGGAGGACCTGCTGGAACTCGTGCAGCTTGGTCCAGGTGCGCGGCGAGACCTGCCCGCGGGCATTGATCACCCGATGCCAGGGCAGGTCGAGGCCCTCGGGCATACCGGCCAGGGCGTAGCCAACCTGACGGGCACAGCCGGGATATCCTGCCAGCGAGGCAACCTGGCCGTAGGTGGCGACCATCCCGTGCGGGATCTGCGCCACCACCTCGTAGAAAGCCTGCCAGCGGGGGCTGCGCTCAGCAGTTGGGTTTCTGCCGTTCATCGAGGCCGGCGAGGAATTCGATGGCCTTGGGGTACCCGCGCTTTTCCATATAGTGGCGCAACATCGGCGGGGTGTCCGGGCCCAGGCCGGCCGTCAACTCGTCGAGGCGCTGGATCTGGGCCATCAGCTCGGGGCTTTCGGCCTGGTCCCGGATCAGGGCGATCATCTTTTCGAGGGCTGCTTCCAGTTCGGTGTAGTCGGTCATCTTTCCTCTCAGGCAGCCATGATCAGCGAGCGCAGCCAGGCGGCGTGTGCGTTGCGGAATTGGTACCGGGTTCCCGGGGGCAGGTGGATCATGTCACCCTCGCTGACCGGGTATTCCTGTCCCTCGACAACGAGGGTGCCCCGGTTTTCGAGTATATAATAGACCTGCTCCACCTCGGCCAGGCGGCACTCGCGGGTCTGGCCACCGGGCACCACCGCCTCGCACTCGATGCCGGCCATGCCGCGCAGGCAGCCGATCCCGGCCTCACCCACACGGCCCAGCTGCCGCCACCGCACCCCCCCCTCCCCATCGCTCACCGGGGCCACCTGGCGCCAGTTGCGGACCAGGAACTGGCCCCCATCCCCCTCCACCTTCATGCTGATCACGTGGTGCTCGAGCCAGGCCTCGTTCTCGTCGTTGAACATCTGGTGATAGACACCCGAAGGCAGGTAGATGGCGTCCCCCTCGCGCACCGGATACCGCTGCTCGCCGTACAACACCTCCCCGCCACCGCCCAACACGTAGTAGACCTGTTCGAGGTTCTCGTGCCGGTGGTGGTCCGAGGTCTTGCGGCCCTGCAGGGCATGGCGGGCAAAACCGTCGAGGTGGTGCAGGCAGTTGCGGTCGTCGGGATCATGGGCGATCTCGGCGCGCCGCAACCCGCCCCAGTGCACGGCGCTGAGGTGCGCGATCTTGGGCTGCACCTCGCGCCAATTCTTCACCAGCACGCTCATCCCCTCCTCACATCGCCGCGATGCGGCGCATACGCGCGCCCAGGTCCACCAGGGTCTGGTGGTCCCCGCCCACCTCGTGGATCACCGCCCCCTGGTACCCGACCTGCCGCAGCAGCTTCATCACCGTCGGCCAGTCGGTGTCCCCGTCGAGCAGGTTGACAAACTGGTGCTCGCGGCGCTTGAAATCCTTGAAGTGGACCCGTTTGATGCGCGGCCCCAGGCTGAGGATCCACTGCTCGGGATAGCCGTAGGCCATCATGTTGGCGGTGTCGAGATAGAACCCGATCCAGGGACTGCCGACCTCGTCGAGGAACTGCGCCGTCTCGCGCGGGCTGAGCAGGAACTTGTTCCAGACGTTTTCGATGGCGATGGCCACCTGCTGCCCTTCGGCCACCGGCGCCAGACCCTTGAGGGCATCGCGGAAATCGTCCCAGGCCGCTTCGTAGGTGCCTTCCACCCCCAGTGCCCCCGGATGCACCAGGACCGCACCCACTCCCAGGACGCCGGCGATCTCCACCGACCGGGCCACGCAGCGGACCTTCTTCGCCCGCTCCTCGGCTTTGCGGCTGAGCAGATTGCCGCCCTCGGCGTACAGGGCCACCACGCTGGTGATCTCCACCCCGGCCGCCGCACAGCGCTGCCCCACCTTCTTCAGTTCCGCGTCGCTCATATTGACGTCGAGATCGCGCCCGTCCTCGGCGAAGACCAGTTCCACCGCCTCGTAGCCAGCCTCGCGGCACAGGCCGAGGATCTCGTCGAGGGAAACCTTGCCGAGTGCGAATTGGGTAATACCGGTTTTCATAGTGTACCTGCCTTGGTTGTACTGCGCCGAGTGCACAATGTACACGCCCCCGCCCCTCTCGTCCAGCGGGTATCAGCCTCCCGCCAGCCGGCCCAGGTCGGGCAACTGGCCGGTGAGGTTGAGATAGTGCAGCGCTACCGAAACCAGACTGAGAGCCAGCCCGGCCAACGCCCGGTAGACCAGCACCTCGTACCGCCGCCAACCCTGCACCAGGGTGCGGCCGCTGAAGCCGATGCCCGCCGCCGAGAGCGAGACCATCAGCGGCGGCCAGACCTTGAAGAGCAGGCAGGCCAGCACCCCCAGCACCAGGCCGTAGTTGGCCCCCTGCAGGATCACGCCCAGGCTGGGCTGCGGCGCCTCTTCCTCGGCGGGCAGCGGGGCCGGAGGGCACGCGGAAGCACTGGCGGCGCGGCGCTCCACCGCGCGGGCGATCCAGGCGAAGGTCTGCACCAGCACGGCGAATCCGGCCAACAACAAGAGCAAACCAACCAGGGAGGACATCGCAGCGGTCTCCGGCAGAATCCAGTTGATTATCCCTCTACCCCGCCCTATCTTCTTCCAATCTTTCCCCAACCCCAAGACCAAGGAGCACTACATGGCTAAGACCAAAAGATCAGGCTTCACCATCGGCGTGGTCGGCGTGGGCCGCATGGGCGCCAACATCGCCCGCCGCCTCAAGGACGTGGGTTATCCGGTGACCGTGGTGTACGATGCGCGCCCTGAGGCGGCACTGGCACTGGCTGCCGAGCTGAAGGCCAAGGCCGCTGCCAGCCTGGCCGAGGTCACCGCCGCCGCCGACTACCTCATCACCGTGGTCACCGACGACAAGGCCATGCTCTCGATCTTCGCCAAGAGCGGCGACAGCCTGCTGCAGGGAGCCAAGGGCAAGGTGTTCATCAACTGCGCCACCATCAGCCCGGCCGTACACGTGGAGGTGGCCAAACGCGCCGCTGCCGTCAAGGCCGCCACCCTCGAAGGCTGTATGGCCTCCAGCATCACCCAGGCCCGCCAGGGCACGCTTTACCTGATGTGCGCCGGCAAGAAGCAGGTCTTCGACAAGGTGCTGCCCATCCTCCAGGACATGAGTGTCAGCCTGCGCTACGTGGGCAAGACCGGCCAGGCCGCCCAGGTGAAGGCCCTGGTGAACATGGTGATGAACATCAACACCGCCGGCCTCGCCGAAGGCCTGGGCCTGGGCAAGGCGCTCAAGCTGGACCTCAAGATGTTGATGGAGGTCTTTTCGCAGACGGGGGCCAACTCGCGGGTGCTGCAGACCGACGGCGAGGACATGGTCAACCGCGAGCACGATTGCTACTTCTCCGCCGCCCACGCCTCCAAGGATTCAGGCATCGCCCTGGCCCTGTCGCGGCAGGCCGGCCTCAAACTGCCGCTGGCCCGCGCCTCCAAGGCCCAGTTCGACCGCCTGGTGGCCATCGGCAAGGGCGAGTTGGACAAATCGGGGGTCGCGGAACTCACCTTCCCCGGCCGCGCCGGCGCCAAGGCGAAGAAGGCGAAAAACTAACCCCCCGCAAGGGCCTGGCAGCGGCGTTCCCTCCGGGGGGCGCCGCTTTTTTTATACCCGGCCGTGGCGGATATCGACCATGCGCAGGGTCAGTTCGTAGCGCAGACCTTCGCCGCGGAAGAAACGGGCGAACTCCTCGGCCATGGAGCCAAAGTAACGGGTGAAGGCGTGGGGGGCGCACCAGGCGATGTGCGGGGTGAGGAAGACATTGGGCAAACGCCGCAACACGCTGTCGGCCGGCAGGGGTTCGGGGTCGAAGACATCGAGCCCGGCGATGAGGTCCCCCGCCTCCAGGCGCCGGATCAGTGCCGCCTGGTCGAGGACCTTGCCGCGCGAGCAGTTGATGAGGATGCCTCCCTGGCGCAGCAGGCCCAGTTCCCGCGCCCCGATCATACCCTCGGTCTTGGGGGTGTGCGGCACCTGGATGACCAGGAGCTGGGCGTGGCGGATCACCTCATCCAGCTCGCCGCGCACAATGCCCAGGCGCGTGGCCACCTCGGCGGGAAGGTATGGGTCGCAGACCTTGAGGTCGACGCGGAAAGGCGCCAGCAACTCGACGAGGCGCTGGCCCACATGCCCGCACCCCACCAAACCCACCTGCTTGCCGGTCAGTTCCCCGTTCACGCGGTCCTCGTTCTGGGTGCTGGCCCAGGGCTCGATCCCGGCGATCATCTGCCGGAACACCGCCCCGGCATTGCGCAGACACAGGATCATCAGGGCCAGGTCCCATTCGGCCACCGGCTGCGACGAGGCGATATTGTCGGTGTCGACGACGCGGATGCCGCGGTCGTTGGCGGCGGCCAGGTCGATGCCGTGTCCGAAGCGGTCGCTGCGCACCCCCACCAGGCGCAGGCGCGGGGCGGCGCCGAGCACCCGGGCCGTCAATTCGGGCAGGAGCCGGCCCATACGGATCACCCCGTCCATCTCCTGCAGCACCTCGATCAACTGGTCCTCGGTGTAGGGCTCGGCCGCGGCGGGGGCCACGGGTTCAACGGTCTGGGCCAGGCACTCCCAATCCGCCGGGTCCAGCCATTGGGGGCAATCGATCAGCACCTTGGGTTTCATCTCGGTCCTCCCTGTGTTTTCAGTGCGCCGGCGTCGGCGCGTGGTCTTTCGGGGGCTGGCGCATCACCATCCAGATCCAGCCGGCCACCGCGGCGAAGAGCAGGGCGGTGACAAAAAACGCGGCGCGGAAACCTGCATGGGCCCCGACATACCCCCCCATCACGGGCCCGAGGGACCAGCCCAGGGAATTGGCGCTGGACATCACCCCGAAGGCCTTGCCGCGGTCCGATTCGTCCACCACCCGGGCGATGAGGGCATTGGCCACCGGCCGTATCGCCCCGGTAGCCAGGCCGCTGAGCACCATCAGCGCCGCCAGCATCGCCACCGAGGTCGCCAGGCCCTGCGCCAGGTAGAACAACGCCGAGGCCACCAGGCCCCACACCAGGGTCGGCTTGACCCCCCACTGGTCGCTCCACCGGCTCGACACCGTCGAGGAGAAAGCCCCCACCAGGCCGCCGATGGAGAAGATCAGCCCGGCCAGCGACACCACGTCGCTGGTGTGGGCCAACTCCTGGAGAAAAAGCGGCACCACCGGCATGATGAAGCCGAAGATGAACTGGATCAGGGTGAGGCTGACCAGCATGATGAAGAAGGGCCGGATCTCGAGCAACCGGCGGGCATCCTGCCACATCGAGCTTTTCTGCTCGGGCTCGGGCTGCCGTTGGAAATCCTCCCGCACCCACAGCTGCACGGCGATGCCGGCCAGCACTACCAGCACCCCGGCCACGATCAGGCAGGCGTGGTACCCGAAACGGTCGATGAAGGGGCCGCCGATCAGGGGCCCCACCGAGGCGCCCAGCATAAAGGCCCCCTGCATCATGCCCAGGGCAAAGGTGAGGTGGGGGCTGGGGGTGGTGGTCGAGACCAGGGTGAGGCAGGCGGTGACGGTGCCGGCCAGGGCGCCCTGCAGCAGCCGGGCCGCCAGGAGTTCCCACACGTTGGTGACGTAGGCCATGGCGATTACAGTGAGCCCGCCGCCGATCATCGAGCGCACCACCATCGGCTTGCGGCCCAGGCGGTCGGCCATGGCCCCCCAGAAGGGCGAGGAGAGGGCCATGGCAAAGCCGGCGGCGGTACCCATATGGCCCGCCCAGATCAGGGTCTCGTCGAGGCCCTTGACCTCGAACTCCTGGATATAATAAGGCAGGAAGGGCTGGATGGACTGGAAGCCGATGATGGCGATGACCTCGGCGATCCAGAGGGTGTAGAAATTCCGTTTCCAGGATATCAGCATGCGGGGCCAGGTGGGGTTGGATCCCCAAATATCGGTCCTGGCCCCGCTTTACTCAATGCCGGTCGGTAAAACCTCTGTTTACAGGATCAGTTCGTCGGCCGGTTCGTAGGGACTGGTGCGCGGGTTCCACTCCTTGCCGCAGATCTGGCTCATCACCACCCACTCACCGGGGCTGAGGTTGCCCTGATGGTGATAGAGGAAGCGCTCGAGCCCGGCCGAAGCCGCCGACTCCAGCAACATGCGCAGGTCCCGCGCCGACATCGGGTCGCCGTCGTGCGGGAAACGGCCGGTGTCCAGCCAGGGCACGATGCGGGTGGGGTCCTCCACCGCCGCCATCACCCGCCGTGTCTCCTGGGTCACCACCTGCTGGAAGAACTCGGGGTTGAGGGCGCTCTCGAAGTCCACCCGCTGCTTCACCCCGGGCAACTCGATGCCGAAGAAGGCCTCCACCACCCCCAGGGCATCGGCATCGCTCAGGCCGGGGTTCCACTCACACAGGGTCTCGACATAGCGGTACACCGTGCCGACGAAGCCGTCGAAACCGCGGTGGAAGAAGTAGTGCTTGGGATGCAGGTAGTCCATGAACTCCGACAACTGCCCGAAGTCCATACCCGTCAGCGGCGCAAAGGCCGCCGAACGCGGGCCGATGCTCAGCTTCAGCGGCCGGGTGCTGTGGCTGTCCAGCAAGGTGCGCAGCCGGCGCAGGTAGGTGGTCATCGACTCGGAGCGGAACTTCATCCACGCCAGCAGGTCCGGGTCGGAACCCAGCATGTGGAAAGCACCCAGCAGCCCGCCGCCCCGGTGCAGGCGCACCTGGCGGGCGTTGAGATGATGCAAGGTGTCGAAGAGCCGGTCCTTGGCCGCCACCAGGGCTTGGTAGTCGTACCCCAGTTCGGCGCAGACCGGGGCCACCGCTTCAGGCAAATCATTGAAGATGTAGGAGCGGTGGTTCATGTGATGGGCGGCGATCTCGTAGCCCCACTCCGGCCCGTCCATCACCGCCCCCTGGGCCATGGGGTAGTGTTCGAGGGTGTCGATCATGCGCGCTGCCCGCGCCCGCAGCCCCTGCTCGTCGATCAGGTAGTAGCTGCTGCCACCCGGCCCGGACCCGGTGTCGGCGTACATGATCGACACGGCGAAGCCGTGGTCCACCGCCGACTTCAGGGTCTTCTCGAAGAGCGCCCGCTGGTCCAGCAGTTGGTGTTCGGGCGGGGCCGGCGGGGTCACCCCCAGGCGCTGGTAGACCGCCGGGTTGGGATCGAAGGTGACGGTGGGGGTGTCGGTGACTTTGACCGTATGCGCCCCCTGCGACAGCTTGTTGGTGCCGAACACCGGCGGCCCGAACACCACCCCCACCACCCCGCCCTCGGCCCAGGCATCGAAGATCACCTCGTGG
>JADZBP010000068.1 GCA_020852055.1 Candidatus Latescibacterota bacterium | reverse complement strand
CTGGCCATGGTGCTGGGGTTGGCTGACGCCGCAGCGCTGCAGGCGGTGGTGGAGGGGCACCTGGAGCGGGTGCGCCGCATCTTCGAGGGCCTCTTCCACGCCGGCCCGCCCGCCCCCGAGGACTGGGGGTGGTTGCTGGAGGCCAAGCCGGGCAACACGCGGGCGCGGGAGGCGCTGGCGGGCAGGGGTTTCGGCGACGCCGAGCGGGCCCACCACCACCTGGCGCAGTTGGTGCAGGGGGGCATGGTCACCAGCACGGGCCGCCTGCACCTCGAGGAGCTGTTGCCCGAACTGATCGCCTCGCTCTCGCTCTCGGCCGACCCGGACCAGGCGCTGGTGCGTTGTGTGCAGATTGTGGGAGTCTACGGGGCGCCGGGCAGCTTCTACGGCCTGTTGCACGCGTACCCGGCCTTCCGGACTCTGCTGATCTCCATCTGCGGGTCCAGCCCTTTCCTGGCGGAACTGGTCCGCCGGGACCCCGGGCTGCTCGACGGCCTGGTGAGCCGGCAGTTCGAGCGGCAGGAGGGCTGGCAGGGGGACCCGGCGGCGATGCTGCGCCACCGCAACCAGGAACTGCTGCGCATCGGCACCGATGACCTGCTGGGGCTGGCCACCGAGGAGGAGACCTTCCTGCGCCTCACCGAATTGGCCGAGGAGATCCTCCAGGCCGCCTATGCCCTGGTGATGAAACGGGTGGTGGCGCGGCTGGGCCGGCCCCGCAGCCGGCAGGGTGAGGCCCGTTTCGCCTGTTTCGCCGGGGGCAAGTTCGGCGGCAGGGAACTCGATTTCGGCTCCGACCTCGACCTCTTCTTCGTCTACGAGGGTGAGGGAAAGACCGGGCGCACCCGCACCGAGAACCACCTCTTCTTCACCGAGCTGGCCCAGGAACTGGTCCGGCTGCTGGCCGAGGACAACCTCTACGTAGTAGACACCCGCCTGCGGCCGGAGGGGCGCAACGCGCCGATGGTTATCTCGGCCCCGGCGTATCGCCGCTACCTGGCCGACCGGGCGGCCCTCTGGGAGCGGCTGGCCCTGAGCCGGGCGCGGCTGGTGGCCGGCGACGCCGGACTGGGCCGGCGGCTGCAGTTGGCCATGCACCGCTTCGTTTTCGGGCAGTCGGTGGACACCCGGACCGCCCGCGAGGTGAAGGAGATGCGGCTGCGCCTCGAACCCCGCCCCGAGCTGGGCCAGGTGGGGCCGGTGGATCTCAAGCGGGGGGCGGGCGGGATTGTGGATATCGAGTTCATCGCGCAGATTCTGGTGCTCAAGCTGGGGCGGACCCAGCGCGACTTGCGGCTGACCAGTACCCGCCAGGTGCTCAGCCGCCTGGGCCAGACCGGCCAGTTGCCGCCGCAGGAAGCCCAGTTCCTGCTCGACACCTACGACCGCCTGCGCGGGATCGAAAAGGGCATGCGCCTGGCCAGCGACCAGGCCGAGAACACCCTGCCCGAGGGGCGGGAACTGGCGGCGTTGGCCCGCACCGTGGGCCAGCATGGGCCCGAGGCGCTGCTGACCGAGGTGACGGAACTGATGGGCCGGACCCGCGGTCTGTTCAACGAGATCTTTGCCGCATTCACCGACGGGAGCTGAACGAGTGATCACAGGAGTACAAAAGGCAGCGCGGTGGGCCCAGGTGCTGATGGGCCTGGTGTTTTTGCTTTCGGGCGGGGTGAAGATCTGGGAGCCGGTGCTCTTCTTCTGGGAGGCGGTGCCCCAAGTGGGCCTGATCGGTCTGGGGGTCTATACCCGCGAACTGGCGCAGGCGGCGATGCTGCTGGGGGCCCTCGAATGGGGCCTGGGCCTGGCGCTGGTCTGCAACTGGCGGCCCAGGGTGGTGCTGCCGGTTACCACGGCGCTGATGGGGTTCTTCGTGGTGATCGTCGGTCTGGCCCTTTACCGGGGCGGCGGCGGCAATTGCGGCTGTTTCGGGGCGCTGATCGAGCGCACCCCCGGCGAAGCCCTCGCCGAGGACCTCGTCATGCTCGGTCTGCTGATCTTCTCGTGGCGGGTACTGCTGCGCCACCAGGCGGCCGAGTGGTCTCATGGACGCTGGGTGGTGATCGGCGGCACGGCGCTGGCCCTGGTGGTGACCGGCGTCCGGCTGCTGCCCGACCTGGACCGCCTGCAGGACTCGGATCTGCGCGCCGGGGTGCGGCTGGCGGGACTCAAGCTGAAAGGGGCGGAGGTGGATCTGGGGCAGGGGGTTCATCTGGTCGAACTCTTCAGTCCCAAATGCTCGCACTGCATGCGGGAGGTGCCGCGCATGAACGAGTGGAGCCGCACCGAGGGCCTGCCGCCGGTAGTCGCCCTTACCGGTTTTGCGCAGGAGTCCCCCGACCTGCGGGAATTCCGCGAGCGGCTCCAACCCCTGTATCCCACGGCGACCATCTCCTCGACCGACTTCCTCCGGCTCACCGCCGGTCACGGGTACCCGCGGGTGGCCCTGCTGCGCGACGGGGAGGTGGTGCGGGTCTGGGAACACAATACCATCCCCACCATCGACGAGATCAAGGCCCTCGTCGGACCCTGATGTTTGTTGTAAGGCGAAATACTACTTGACACTAAATATCGTACCTCAGTATCTTTGCCTTGGATGACCAACGCGGCCCAAATTATATGACCCAAGGACCCACTAGGATGGCCCGGCTCGAAGACCTCAGAAGGGGAGCCCGTGTGCGCGGGGTGCTGCCCGAAGGGGCGGTGGCCGTGGTGGACTGCAAGTGGCACGGCCCGGCGGGTCTCGAATTGCTCTATCAGGACGAGACCGGGCGCCCGGGCAAGGCCCTGCTCTACCGCGACGCCGAGCCCTCGTTGGAGATCCTGGTGCCCGTGGTGGAGCGCGACTTCGGCGCCAGCGCCGAGATCTTCCAGCGGGTGCTCCAGGCCTATGGTCTGCGCCTGCTCGCCGACCCGACCCCCGGGGTCAGCGGCGAGGAGGAACGGGCCGCCTTCTTCAGCGCTGCCATCGAATTCCTCGGCGGCCAGCTGCGCCCCTCCGAGCCAGGGTATTACGAACTGCACCGCCTGCCTCCGGCCCTCGACGGCCACCCCTTTCCCGCCATCCTCACCTTTGCCGCCGCCAAAGCGGGCCCGGCCGAATGGCTGCACCCGAACCACCCGCTGATGCAGGAGGTGGCCGAGCAGGTGCTGGAGCGCTACCGACAGGTCCTGTCCCAGGGCGCGGTGCTGGTGGACGATTCGGTGCAGGAGGGGGAAGGCAGGCTGCGTTTCTATCTGGAACAGGCCATCGAGGTCATCGACGGCCAGGGTGGCCGGCGGGCTTTTTCCTAGAGGTTGCAGGCCATCGAGGTG
>JADZBP010000067.1 GCA_020852055.1 Candidatus Latescibacterota bacterium | reverse complement strand
CGGGAATTCTAATTGTCGTCGGCAGGAGATCTAAGTGTCGCTAATCAGGTGGCAGCCCGGCATCTGATGCCATAGCCTGAGTGTAGATCTCCTCCAACTCCTCCAAAAGCGGGGAACCAATGTTTTTGAAGAGTCCCAATAATAGACCCATGTCTCGTCCTTTCTGTGAGACCTCAGAGCGCCACCCTTATTGGGGGAAATCCGCCTGGGACCTATGCTTCTATTTGAGCAACAGTAAACGCTTGCTCTCCACCCGGCCATTCGCCACCAGTTGGTAGATATACATGCCGCTAGATAACTGCTGCCCCTGGTCATCCTCGCCATCCCACGGCATCGCGTATATCCCTGGCTCATCAACACGATCCACCAGAACCCGCACCTGTTGGCCAAGCAGGTTATAGATGGCGAGCTTGACCCTCCCCCGATCAGCCATCTGATAAGACATCACCGTGGTGCTGTTGAATGGATTAGGATAGTTGGACAACAGCACAGTACTCACTGGCAACTCATTATGTCCTATGCTTTTACCGGTCTTCGCCTTGACAGTAAGAGCACCATTGCGGGTTGTCGCCGCCAACGCAATACCGTTTTCGTCTGACAATGCCGCCTCCAGTTTCAACTCGTAGGCACCTGGCACTGCGTTAGCCAACACCTCAAAGCTAACATTGAGCAGCGCGCCGCTTCCCGAGGTCATCCCGGAGGCCCCTGCCATGGCAATCTGCACCCTGCCTGCGGTGCTCGTGTTGGGAATCACCGTGAATCCCGCAGCATTGAGCAGATCGGCTCCCTTCACCTCCTTCACCCGCAACACCCTGGCATCGTAACTCAGAGCCAAGTCGCCGCCGGCAATGCCCTTGGCGCTATTCACTGAGACGGGGACCGCCACGGTGCTGCCTAGAGTGCCAGTCGCACTGCCCACCGAAACCTGAAGCCCTGTAGCCTGGGCAACAAAACCTTTGCCGTTCAGACTGACAGTCACCGGACTACCATTGCCACTATAGGTGATCGTCAACGACGCCGACTTAAATCCGGCGCTGGTCGGCGTGAAGGTCAGATTGAGGTTCTGGCTGCCCTTGGAGGGGATCGAGACCTGGGTAGGCGTCACTTGAAACTGCGAGGCATCGGTCCCGCTGATGCTCGCCTTGGCGATACTCAGGCTGCTGCCGCCGGTATTACCCAACGTCAGCGTCTTGCGGTTGGTCGATCCCACCTGCGTCGAGTCGAAACCCACACTTTTGGCTGACACCATCAATGGGGCGGCGACAAATCCTTTGCCGCTTAGGCTGACTGTCACCGGGCTACCGGTGCCGCTGTAGGTGATGGTTAACGACGCTGACTTGGCGCCCGCACTGGTCGGCGCGAAGGCCAGATTGAGGTTCTGGTTACCTTTAGCGGAAATGGACAGCTGACTTGGTGTCACCTGGAACTGCGATGCATCCGCTCCGCTGACACTGACCCTGGTGATACTCAGGCTGCTGCTGCCGGTATTTCCCAACGTCAGGGTCTTGCGGCTGGTCGATCCCACCGTCGTCGAGTCGAAACCCACATTCTTCGCCGATATCGTCAGTGGCGCAACTGCGGAAGCAGCCGTCTTGATCGTGAACGACCCTTTCTTAACCGTGACCGGCAGGGATGCCCCATTCTCGTCCGACAAATCCGCCTGTAGATTGACGGTATAGGCACCGGGAGTAGCACCAGCCTTCACATCAAAGGTGATATCCACCAACACACCACTACCGGACGTGATACCCGCCACCCCGGCCATGGAAACCTTGACCTGGCCGGCGGTGGCAAGATTAGACACCACCGTAATGCCAGCCATAGTCAGCAAATCCGCCCCCTTTGCCTTCTTGGCAGTCAGCACCTTCGCATCGTAGCTGATCGTCATGTCGCCGCCGGCAATGTCTTTGGCGTTATCCGTCTTAACCGAAACCGATACTCCTGCCTGGCCCGGACTAGCACTCACATCAGCAACCGAGAGCGTCAACGCCCTGGCTATCCCTACCTCTAAGACCAGAATCCAGGCACACACAAGGGCGGTCACACCACTTCTTCCGCACATATTGGTTGCCCTCATTTGAGCAGCATGAGTTTCTGAATTTGCCGAAGTTCCCTGGTATCCAGGCAGGCCAGATAGATACCGGATCCCACCCCCACTCCTTTGTCATTGCGGCCATCCCACACCATTTCGTAGTGCCCGGCGCCCTGCCACTGCGATACCAGATGTCGCACCAGCGCCCCACTGACATCATAGATCCGCAACTCCACCGCCCCGGCTTGTGCTAGATCATAACGCAGCATAGTCGAGGCATTGAAGGGATTGGGATAGCTATCCACTATGATGCCCGCCGGACGCATCATTCCCGCAACCACCGGACCCAGCACTTCACCGCCTTCATTATACGCCTGACCCGCGAGCACGAGGCCGGGAGCGACGTTCGCGCCTTGCAGATGCACCCGAAGCACCAGTTCTCCCGCTCCCGCCCCACGTGCCACGGCCAACTGCAACCGACCCCTAACATCCCTGCTGACCACCAGCACGTCCTCTGAACCTTCCACCTTCGAGATCTGCATGCCTTCTGCCTCGCAAGACAACTGCAGATCCACGCCGGCCACCCCCTCCGCCAGTACCAACGGCACCACCCACCCGTCGTCGCCCTGTTCCGCCGATTCCACCCGCACCAACCCGTCTACCACTCCAGTGGCCACCTTACCTGCCGCAGGGAACTGCGCCAGTAACCCCACCGATTTGCGCAGGATCAGGATCGCATCCGCTGCATTGGTCTTCCCGTCCCCATTTACATCTCCCGCCCATTGTTGTGCCGCCCTCAGGGTGATCAAGCCTGCCGAATATCTCAACACCAGGACTGCATCCGCTGAGTTCGATTTCCCGTCCCCATTTACATCTCCTTTTTTTAGCCCCTCATGCAGATCTGCGGGGACGACAGACACTTGCCCACCGACTGCCGTAACCGATATGCTCGCGCCGTTCTCGTCTGACAGGCTCGCCACTATCCCCAGGGCGGTGTTCCCCAAGGGCGCGCTCGCCTTGATCGCAAACGTCACCTGTAAAAGGACCCCATTGCCTGCTGCCAGTCCACTCGCCCCCGCCATCGATATCTGTACCTTGCCTGCAGTCGCCAAGTTTGGAACCACCGTAATCGCTCCGGCGGTAGCCAATGGTCCAGCCTCTGCCTTTTTGACTGTCAGCACCGTTGGTTCGTAACTCAGGAGCAGGTCCCCCCCGGCAATCCCCCGCGCCTGGGTCACTGTTATCGGCACTACCACGGTAGTATCCCCGGCACTCCCACTCACGTTCCCCACGGCTAACGTTACCTGGGTTGGGGGCGTGGGTACACCTTTCCCGTTCAACGCCACCCGTTGGGCCACACCCCCAGTCGGTGTAATGACCAGTGTCGCACTCTTGGGCCCTATGGATGTCGGAGTAAAGACCACTGTTACCGTCGCGGTTCCACTCGCAGCCAATGTGCTCGTTGTTGAACCGGATACCGCGAATTGGCTTTTGTCCGGTCCCTCCATGCTGAGGCTGATAGGCAGCGCACTGTTGTTGTTGTTGGTAAGGTTAAGATTCTTAGAAACCGCCACCTTGACCGTGGTGCTGTCAAATGCCAAATAGGAAGGGGTTACGGAAAGAGCCGGTCCACCTGATGTCCCGGTAAGCACCACCTCGGCGTTTCCCCCATTGCTCACGACCAGGAGGGTGTCCACAAAGCTCCCTTGGGTTGTCGGGGAGAAAACCAACTGAACCACCGCGCTGTCTCCGGGCGCCAGCCCAAATGCTCCAGGCGCAGACTGCGAAAATGGCGGTTTCAAACCACTAAGGCTCGAAACCCGCAAAGTGTCATTGCCGACGCTCTTTATCGGCAACAGTTTGCTGGACTGCTTGCCGGGGGTCACGGTCCCAAAATCGATGGCGGTGGTCCCAAGGGAGAGCAATGGCTCCCCAGGGGGAGTGCTTACTGTAATCTTTGAGGTTGACGTCGCCTCATGCCCCGCTGCATCTCGTGCGACTATCCTAACATTCGCAACTCCCTGAGAGAACGGCATCAGCTTGATTGAACCGGCTACAATTTGAGCTTCAACTACATCAGGGCGGTCACTCTTTGCGGTGTAAGTTAGGTTGTCACCCGGCGTATCGTTGAACATCCTCGGCGCCTTTTCCAGATCGCGAGTAAACGCCCCATCTCCTATCGAAAGGGTTAGGTCGCCCAAAGGCGCAGAAACTATGGGCGATTGTTCAGGCACGACAATAGAAACCTGGACCGGAATTGACCCGGCTCGACCACCGTTGACTATGATCGACGTGACGCGAGAGCCGACACCCAATGAATCAGGATTCGCACTAATCCTCAATCTGTTCAGTGGCCCTACCCCTTCAGACGGGTACGCTGTCAACCATGGGTCGTCTATTTGGACCACCCAGGAGAGTATCCCACCTGATGTAGGGGCCATCTCGATAGTCAGTTCCGCCTCCGTGTTCGCAGTATCGAGGTCTACCGTAGTTGGGTGGACAACCATAGCGGGGTCCAGTGCCTTGGCAGTAACCCGAATGGTTTTCCGACCGTTCAGGTCTTTGTGGTATACTCCATTTCCCAATGGTTCGACTAGAATCTCGCCAGTGTATTCGGTGTTGGGCGTCCATCCATATCTGTCGATCCTCACTGTAGGTTGGTTAGCACCGTCCGGCTCGATTGTCCCTTCTGGTGGATCAATGGTAATCCAAGAGGATTTCGAAGTGGCCCTCCAATGTAACGCACCCGTCCCGTAGTTTCGGATAAACGCCCTATCAGACACCGTTACCCTACCCATGTCAAGGTCTCTGAAAAATAGGATGGGCCTATTGACCTGGACCGTTATAGTATCAGTGGTTTGGTGGCCTGCCCAGATAGCCCATACGACAACAGTGGTGTCACGCGTGACGTCAGCGGGTACCAGTTGGCCCGTCCCTGTAATGGTCGCACGCCCCACAACGCTCCACTTCGTCTGCCCGGCAACGTCGATGGGGTGGCCAGAATCGCCAACATATTCCACACGCGCCTGCATCTGTTTTGGTTCGCCGCCGTACACGTTGCCAGGATAGACTATGTAGAAAGCGGCAATCGTGCCGATGGAGGGCGCTCCCTTGTCAAGTATCTTTACCCTGTAAGTCACTGAGAGACCGTACCCCGTTGCCCGAACTACCACCTCCTGATTTCCGACCACATTCCCTGGGACCAACTCCCCTGGCCCAACAATCGCCGCGGTAGTGGAACCTGTCTGCGGTTCCAAGGCCCATGTACACGCCATCGTGACGTCATCCCGAATCTCAGATCCGTAGTGGCGAAAAGCCTTGAACCTAATCGTAGTTGTGGAATCCTCATTCACCTCCGTTGGCCCTTCGACGGATAGCGTCCCGTTCCTTTCCCAATACGCGAGGTCATCTAGAGCTGAACTGTATTGGGCCTGGTACTGGTTATATTCGGCCCTAAGAGCACTCTCCCCTCCCGCGCCACCAGTTACCCACTCACGAAACGACTCGAGGGCACCGCTCAGCCCCCCCTTGTGAGGTAGGTTGACTGCTGCCAAGACCTGATCGAAGTAGATATATCCTGTGCGGTAATGCAGGTATCTACGCACGTATTCGCTGCGGCCGTTCATGGCAACCGAATTCAGCCAGGCGCTCAGGGTCGCTGAGGTCGCAGCATTCTGCAGGTACTGGGTTTGTTCTGAGCCCACCTCGAGGGCGAAGAGGGTTGGCCGGATCGTCCACCGTATTTCCTCTGGCAGGTTCTCCGCTATCCAGTCGACCAACCGTTCACCGCTTGTCGCTACCGCTATTTTCAGGTCAGCCCAGACCTTTTTCCAGACCGACGGGTCTCTTAGCGGTCGACGGACTCTTTCAATAGCCTCCAGTAAAGCCGGGTCAACATAATCCCCCTCGGCACTCCGCTGACGCATCGCAGCCTCCAAGATATCGAGGCGTTCCAGCGCCAGATCGTTTGCCAAGGCCGCAACCAGCACTCCCCCAACAGCAGCATCACCCAACTGCTTGGCGTTTCCTTGCTTCTGGAGCAACATCATGGCCTGCTGCATATTGTCCAGACCAATCTCGCCAGCCTGAACAGCCAGGTTCCCCCACTGGCCCTCAAGAAGACTTACCTGGACAGTCGAAAGCACAACAGGATCTGACATCTTGTCGATCGCCCCCTGCAGCACACTCTTAAATGCCTGTGTGCGATCCTTCACCTGTTCTCCCACCTGTTCTCCCACCTGACCTACGATGTCTTTCAGATCCTCGAGTAATCCCGTTTCGTCCCTGCGATCGCGGATAACTGCCTGGACTACATCCACATACAGATCGACCCTCGTGTTGTAGTAGCGGAGTGTAGAATGGAACAGTATATCGCGCTCATAGAGCGTCTCGCCGGTCCCCGGCGGCACTCGTATCTGAACATCCCCATTGTCGCCAGTGAACGAAGCGTTTTCTGTCAACTGCTCTATTGGTTTGGGCACAAGAGCCCACACCTGACCCCCAAGGCTGCCAAAGAGCACAATCATGATAGCTGTCGTTATACGTAGCCGAGTACTCATTAGGACCTCCCTGATGGTTTTCCTATAGTTCATTGGGTCTACGTTTTTTGTGTCTTCTCGACCGTTGGAGTGCCTGATCTCTCTGTAGCCAGCTGTGGCATCGCACTACCGAGCGACACTATCTGGCTCCAGGTATGCTACATCTGGCGACCTTCAATAACAGAGAGGCCTGTGCTACGCTACAACCCCATCCACCTACCATTCTGACTTCCCTCGTAACCCCTGGCCCCATGTCCTTTTGGTACTCGCAAGGAAACCGAGCAAATATCGGACCCCCCAGAAAACTCCGCGCAACAGGGATCGTGTGCGCATTGGTACAAATGCGCCTATTTTCTTTTTTTCCAATTACTAATTTATTCGTACGAAAACATACCAAAAGTCCATCAATTGCGCCGCGGGACAACAGGAGTCGAGTGGATGAGACTTCTATGTCTCGGCTTGCAGATAATGTGGGACCACGATGACTCAGGACGCAGTGAGTACAGACCATCCTACCATGGCTGCCACATGGAACAAAAGGGGTATAGGGCGTTGGGGTCTCTGGACTCCCTGGATGCGGCCTAATCGATAGTCTCGCCCCGGTTCTGTCCTCGGGACTCCGCCGGCACAGGTCGAGTTGATCTAAATAAAGGAAGCCCCCGGGATACGCTCCCGGGGGCCCGCACCCGTAGACCACGTGGCCGCCCACCCTCCCTACCCCAGCATTCAGTCCAGTGGCGGCGGTGTCCTCTCGAAGGCCCGCTGAGACCTTTTTAGCTCCTTGCCCCTTCACCCATGTCCGCGACGGTCGGAACCATCGGCCCGCGGGACGACCACCACGACCACCAGGTTGCCACCGGCAGCACCAGCATCACCAGCAGGCCCCCGCAGGCCAGCGCGTAGCGGGCCTGCGGCGTGCCGTGGCGCAGCAGTGACAGGCCGCCGGCGATCAGGAGGCCCACCAACAGCCCCTGCCAGAGGAAATGGAACAAGGTCCAGCCCAGAGTCTGCACCAGCGGCAACAGGGCCTCAGGCATCATCGACCAATCTCCTGCAGCTTGCAGGCGCGGGCCGTCCTGGCGCCCGCACTCCCGTCTTATCCGGTACGACCGAACCCCCGAATCGAGCCCGCGCCAATAGACCTGCGCCCCCTGTCGCCCTGGCGTGGTGGGCGCCAAGGTCCAGTGCGCCCTACTGCAGCCCTTCCCCCTCCACCGTCACCCACGAGTACTTCATCCCCGGCGAGTGGATACGGAAGATGAACATCGTCCCCGATTCGGGTTCGTCCTCCGCTGTGGCCTGCGCTGCAGAGGGCCGCTTCTCCACCTCGGCCCGCAGCGGCAATACCCCCGCCGTCCCCGCCAGGGGCCGGATCGCCACGGCCCGGGCTTCCCGGGGAGCCAGTTCAAATGCGGCGCCGCTGAGGTCGGCCTGCCCGCCCGCATCCAGGCGCAGGCGCAGCGGCACCTCGCCGACATTGGTGATGGCCACCGTGTCCGCTGCTCCGGTCACCGTCCCGGCGGTGGCAAGCACCCCGGGCCCTCCCACCTGCTCGCTCACGCTGCCCTCGGCCGTATAGAGGCTGCCGATCTCGGCGGCGGACAGGGAACGGCTGAAAATGGCGACCCCATCGAGAGCGCCCAGCCATCCGCTGCTATGGTCCGTGCCGTAACGCCCGAGGTGCCACTGTGCCCCTTCGATAAAGGTGGGGGCGCGGCCGGCCGGCGGAGGGCACCTGGTGTGGTTGTTCCACAGCACCAGATCCGGTCGGCCTTTGCGCTCACTATCCACGTACAGGAGGTATGCTGCCTCGATCTCGTCCCAGACAAAGGCATAGAAATGCCACCCCGTGTCGATCCCGCCCGGAAGGGTGGCCGCGGTCCAATAGTAGGCCTTGGAGGACCCTTCGGCCCAGGCCAGGGTGATGACCTCGTTGTCCAGGGCACTGGTGAAGTGCCCGAATCCGATGCCGCTGTTATGGGCGACGCCGGTATTCTCTCCCATGAGGCAATAGACGTGGGGATCCCCGGGCCGGATCGGCACCTCGCTGCGGGCCCAGAAGGTGATGGTCTTGAAGTCCCCGCTCACCGGGCCGGCCAGTTCGATGTCGTACTCGCCGCTCCCGTCAAACACGTACGCCGAGGCCGGCCGACCAAAACGGTCCGGCCCCCGTCGGGCCCCGTTGACCTGGAGCGGCGGCCCCACGCTGCGGCGGTTCTCGGCCTTACTGGCAATGGGATAATAGAGCACGGCTCCCGGCAGCGGCGCCACGGCGTGGCTGCGTTCCGCGCCGCCCACCAGCATGACCAGCAACACCAGCACCGGCGCCACCACCAGGCCCGGCCACCGGGCCGCCGAGGCTCCCCCCTCTGCGGCGGACTGCTCCACCTGGCGCCGGATGCGGTCCACCAGCCGGCCGCCGGCAAAGGCCATTGCCAGTTGTGGCGTCTGGCCGCGCCAGAGTTCCAAAGCCATCAGCGCCTCGGCATACACCTGTCCACCTCCACACAGCCGCGCCGCCAGGTCATCGCAGCAGTACTCCCGCTCCACCCGGATCTGCCGCGATACCCACCACACCGCCGGGTGGTAGAAGAGCAGCGTCTCGGCGACGGTCTGCAGCACATTGACCAGGTAATCGTGGCGGCGTATATGCGCCAGTTCGTGGGCCAGGATCGCTTCCACCTGGCCGGGGCTGAGCCCGCTGAACAACCCCAGTGGCACCAGGATCACCGGCCGCAACCAGCCGATCACCACCGGCGCACCCACCCGCAGCGACTCCAGCAGGCGCACCGTGCGGCGCACCCCAGACCGGTGCGCCAAAGATACCAGGCAGGCCTGCCAGCGCGGCGCCACCGGGCTGGTTTCGCGGGTCCGCAGGTACCAGGTATAGGCCCAGCCTCCGGTCCGCCACAGCGACAGCAGCAGCACCCCCGCCACCCAGATGACAACCGCCCACACCAGCCCGCCTTCGCCCACCGGCAGCCATGCGACAACCAGTGACCACCCTTGCTCGCCCGCCGCACCGGCCGATGTGGCCAGGGAAGTGGAGGCAGCCTCCTCCCCCAGCGACCACCAGGTCACCACCGGCAGCCCCAGCAACACCAGCAGGCCACCGCCGGCCATGGCATAGCGGACTCCGGGTCCGCTGTGGCGCAACAACCCCAGGCCGCCGGCCACCAGCAGGCCGACTATCGCGCCTTGCCAGATGAAATGGATCAGGGTCCAGCCCAGGGCCTGGACCAGCGGATGAGCCATGACCTCGGCGATAGCTACCATGACCTCTCGCTCCCCTCCGGTTTGGCGGCACAGGCAACTTGCAGCTTCTCAGTGGGATACAGACGATTGTGTTCGTATATCAGCGCAAAACGAAGCCCGCAACCAGTACCCCGGTTGCGGGCCGCCAGGCTCAGCTCTTCCCGGTTTTCAAGCCTTTGAGCAGCTTGCCGATCTCCGCCAACTCTTCCTGCGAAGCCTTTTTTGTCGACAGCGCCTGCATAACCAGATTGAGCGCCGATCCGCCAAAGGCCCGCTGCAGCAGGTCTCCCACCAGCAGGCGCTGGGTCTGCTCGCGGCCCATGCGGGGCTGGTAGATATGGGAACGCGAACTCTCGTCGCGCTGGACCAACCCCTTCTCGTGCATGATCTGGAGCAGTTTCAGGATGGTGGTGTACCCCGTCTTCCGCTCGCCTTTGAGTTCCTCGTGCACCTCGCGGACGGTGGTGGGGCCCTTGTCCCAGAGCACGTTCAGGATCGCCAGTTCGGCTTCGGTGGGTTTGGGTAGACTGCGCTTTCTCATCGCTGCTCCTTTGGATTTTGACATTTTTCTAATAATACAGATCCGCCGCAATTTGCCAAGCCCCGCTGCCCACCAATATGCTGCTTGTGAAGGATTGAGCAGGTGGTTAGATTTCTTACATGGAGCGAACACCCCTGTTTTTCCTCTACTTCTGCTTGATGGGCCTGTGCGCGCTTTGTGCACCGGCCTCCGGAGCCGAGGACCTCACCCAGTCGCGCCGCACGGCGGTGGTGCGGGCGGTGGAACTGGCGCAACCCTCAGTGGTCAGCGTCCATGTATCTTATCGCCAGCAGGTTCTGTACCGCTCCCGCGACCCCTTCATGGACTTCTTCTTCCCCTATGCCCTGATCCCCGGGGAACAGGAGCGCACCTCCAGCGGCTCGGGCCTGGTAGTCTCCAAGAAGGGTTATATCCTCACCAACGACCACGTGGTCGGGCTGCGGGACAACCCGTACAAGATCTCGGTCTCCCTGCCCGACGGCCGGAGCTATGCCGCAAAATATATTGATACTTACATCTCTTACGATCTGGCCATTCTCCAGGTCGAGGCCCCCGATCTTCCGGTTGCGCGCCTGGGAAATTCCGACGATATTCTGGTGGGCGAATGGGCGGTGGCCATCGGCAACCCCTTTGACCTGGGTCCCACGGTCAGTGTCGGGGTGATCAGCGCGATCAATCGCGATTTTTCCGAACCTCAGGGTACTTATTATTATAGGAACATGATCCAGACCGACGCGCCCATCAATCCGGGCAACAGCGGCGGTCCCCTGGTCAATGCCCTGGGTGAGGTCGTCGGCATCAACAGTTTCATCTATACCGGCAGTGAATACAGCATCGGCTCCATCGGCATCGGCTTTGCCATCCCGATCAACACCGCCCGCAGTTTCCTGCAGGAGATCGAGCTGCACGGCAAGGTGCGCCGGCCCTGGAGCGGCATCGTTGGTTTGCGTCCGCTCACCGCGGCCCTGGTCCGCTACCTCGACCTGCCCTCGGCCGAGGGCGCCATGGTGGTGCAGGTATCCCCCGACAGCCCCGCGCAGTTGGCCGGGCTCGAACGGGGGGATGTGCTGATCCAGATCGACCAGGAGAAGGTGCACAGCCCCAAGGAAGCCGCCAGTATCCTCGATGGCTACCGGGTGGGCCAGTCGTGCACCCTCACCTTTTTGCGCAACGGCAAGACCCGTACCTGCCGCCTGAGCCTGGCCGAGATGCCCTCGGCCCGCCAGCGGTGGGACTGAGCGACAAAGTTCAGGGAGCGACCACCATGACGAGCAGGGCCATCCTTCCGAATCTGTTCACCATCGGGAACCTGTTTTGCGGCTTTCTGGCCATCCACTATATCGTCGGGGGCAACTATGTCTCCGCCGCCTGGCTCATTGTCCTGGGGGCGGCCCTCGACAACATGGACGGCAAGCTGGCCCGCCATCTGGGCAAGAACTCCCAGTTCGGCATCGAGTTCGATTCGCTGGCCGATGTCTGCACCTTTGGCATGGCTCCGGCCCTGATGGTCTACTTCAGCCTGCTGCACAGCGGCTGGGAAATCGTCTTCCCCTTCCTCTACCTGACCTGCGGCGCCCTGCGCCTGGCCCGCTTCAACAGCATGGCCCCGAGCACAGGCAAGAAGGAGTTTTTCACCGGCCTGCCCATCCCCTGCGCGGCGCTCATCCTGAGCCAGTACGTGGTGTTCACCGAGCTGGCCTGGGCCACCGACCACGCGATGCAACTGGGGGCGGGCCTGATCCTGTTTCTGGGGGCGCTGATGGTCAGCCGTATCCCCTTCGATACCATGGCCAGCCTGCGGGCCAGCACCCCCTGGGGGCGCTTCAAGCAGTTCTACTTCCTGGTCACGCTGGGCCTCATCGTCTACCCCAGCACCTCCAAGGAGTTCTTCTTTCCGCTGGCCATGCTCTATCTCCTGCCGGGGTTCTATCGCTGGGTGAACGCCCTGCTCAGCGATGAGGTCACGCAACACGCCTGAGCCCTGAGAAGAGACCTATGCTGCAGCGCGACAAGCCCCTCAGCCACCTGATCGTCATCCTCTTGCTCAGCATGCTGGGCGCCAACATCATCGGCGAGACCCTGCGGGTGTTGCTCAAGTTCTTCGCCGGCGAGGGCACCGTGGTCGAGCAGGGCATCCTGCGCAACTACATCTACAGCCTGGGGCCCTACGACGTCAATCTGGTCATCCTCTCCTTTTCCTTTGCACTCTCGCTGCACTTCAATTTTATCACCCTGATGGGTATCTTCGTCGGCTGGTACTATTTCAAGTACTCCTATTGAGGAGGTTGCGCCATGTTGAGCGGCATCGGTCCCATGGAACTCTTGGTCATCTTCCTGCTCATCCTGCTGCTTTTCGGGGCCAAACGTATCCCCGAGATGGCCCAGGGCATGGGCAAGGGGATCAAGGAATTCAAGAAGGCGATGAAGGATGTGCAGGAAGAGGTCGATATTGCCTCCACGCCCACCCGCAGCCCCAATACCCTGGCCCCCACCCCGCCGGCCAACCAGGTCCCGCACCAGGCGGCCCCTGCCGCAGCCCCGGTTGCAGCTCAGGCCACCGCCGAGAAGAAAGAGCAGCCCGGAACACCTGCCGCCTGAGGGCCGATGGGGTTACACACCTTCAGAGCGCATGAGCTCCGCCCCCGCCTGCAGGCGGGGGAATTGGGCGCCGAGGAACTGACCCGCGCCGTCCTCGACCACCTCGGCGCCACTCAGCCGGCGATCAATGCCTTCATCAGCATCGACCACGAGGGCGCCCTGGCGCAGGCGCGCGCCGTGGACCAGCGCCGCGCCCGAGGGGAGCCGCTCGGCGCCCTGGCCGGCATCCCGGTAGCACTCAAGGACCTGATCTGTGTGCGCGGCGGCCGCACCACCTGCGGCTCGCGCATCCTCGAGGACTTCGTCGCCCCCTACGACGCCACCGTTGTCGAAAAACTGCGCGCCGCTGACGCGGTGCTCATCGGCAAGACCAACATGGATGAGTTCGCCATGGGGTCTTCGACCGAAAACTCCCATTTCGGCCCCACCCGCAACCCCCGGGCCCCCGACCGGGTGCCCGGCGGCTCCAGCGGCGGCTCAGCCGCGGCCGTTGCCGCCGACCAGACCATCCTGGCCCTGGGCTCGGACACCGGCGGCTCGGTGCGCCAGCCAGCCGGCTATTGCGGCGTGGTGGGCCTCAAACCCACCTATGGCCGGGTCTCCCGCTACGGGCTGGTGGCCTACGCCTCCTCCCTCGACCAGATCGGCCCGCTGACCAAGGATGTGCGCGACGCGGCGCTGCTCCTGGGCGTTGTCGCCGGCCACGACCCACGCGACGCCACCTCAGTGGACCAGCCGGTGCCCGACTACGAGGCCGTGCTGTCGCAGGGGGTGAAAAGGCTGAAGGTGGGATTGGCCCGCGAGCACTTTGGCCCTGGCCTGGACGGGCAGATCCGCCGCGCCGTCGAGGCGGCAGCCGGGCGGCTCGAAAAGGAAGGGGCGGAGCTGGTGGAGGTTTCGCTGCCTGTCGCCGGCCATGCCGACTACTGCATCGGCGCCTACTACCTGATCGCCATGACCGAGGCTTCGGCCAACCTGGCCCGCTACGACGGGGTTCGCTACGGGTTTCGCGCCGAGGGCACCCGCGGCCTGCAGGAGCTGTACCACCAAACCCGCAGCCAGGGCTTCGGCGAGGAGGTGAAGCGCCGCATCATGCTGGGCACCTACGCCCTCAGCGCCGGCTATTACGACGCCTATTACCTGAAGGCGCAGCAGGTGCGCACCCTGATCCGGCGCGACTTCGCACGGGCTTTTGCCGCCTGCGACCTGCTGCTCTCGCCGGTGGCGCCCACCACCGCCTTCCGCCTGGGCGAACAATTGGAGGATCCACTGCAGATGTACCTCAACGATATCTACACCGTCTCGGTCAATCTGGCCGGGCTGCCGGGCATCTCGGTGCCGGCCGGCTGCGCCGCCGACGGGTTGCCCATCGGCGCCCAACTGCTGGCCGCTCCTCTGCAAGAAGAAAATCTGCTGCGCGCCGCCCGGGTTTTGGAACAGACCACCCCGCCCACCTGAGGAAAAATCATGCGCCGCTATTTCGCCCTGGCCCTTGCCGCCCTGGCCCTGCACACCGCGCCGGCCACGGCTGCCAACGACAACGTCGGCACCACCGGCTTCGGCTTTCTCAAGGTGGGGGTGGGTGCCCGGCCGGCGGCCCTGGGTGGGGCCTTTGCCGCGGCCACCGGCGACCTGGAGGCCAGCCACTGGAATCCGGCCGGCCTGTGGGGCATCTCCACCCGCAGCGCCACCCTCTCGGTGAGCCACTACCTGGTCGATACCCAGGCCGGCTTTCTCAGCGCCGCCTTTCCCGGGCAAAAGCAGCTCTGGGCCCTGAGCCTGAACTACTTCTCCTACGGCAGCCTGACCCGCACCAGCGCCGACGGCGTGGAGGAAGGCAGTTTCAGCCCCTTCGACCTGGCCGCGTACCTGAGTGTGGCCCGCCCGGTATGGAAGCCCTGGCTCAAGGTGGGGGCCAACCTCAAGGCCATCTACTCCCGCATCGACGACTACTCGGCCGACGCCTATGCCCTGGACCTGGGGGCGCTGGTCAACGGCCCCTTCAAGGGTATGAGCCTGGGCGCCTCGCTGACCAACCTGGGTTTCGTGCGCAGCGGTTATGCGGGCAGCTTCAAGGATTCGCTGCCGGTGAGCCTGCGCCTGGGGGTGGCCCACCGCCCGGCCCACACCCCGCTGCCCCTGCTGGTGCTGGCCGACTTCGTGATGCCCAACGACGGCGATCCCCACCTGGCCTTTGGCGCCGAGATCGGCGTGGGCCACGGCCTGTACCTGCGCCCTGGGTACAGCACCCAGCAGACCGGGGCCGAGGGCGACTCGCCCCTGGGCCTGAGTGCCGGGGCCGGCCTGGCCCTGCAGCGCTACCGCCTCGACTACGCCTTCAATTCCTACGCCGACCTGGGCGAGGTACACCGCCTGGCCCTGAGCGGGAGTTTCTAGTTCTTCTGTACCTTCCCGGTCATCGGCACGAAGCGCACCGGCAGCAGGGTATCGACCCTGGTCTCTCCCCCTGTTCGCGTCAGCCGCAACAATTCCTGCTCTCCCTTGCCCACCGGCAATACCAGCCGTCCCCCCTCTGCCAGCTGTGAGACCAACGCCGGCGGGATATGCTCCGGCGCGGCGGTGACGATGATGGCCGCAAAGGGGGCCTGCTCCGGCCAGCCCAGATTGCCGTCGCCCAGCCGCACCTCGACCCGGTCGTAACCCAGTGCCGCCAGCCGCTTCCGGGCACTGGCGGCCAGGCCGGGGACGATCTCGATGCTGTAGAGGCGGACCCCCAGCTCGGCCAATACCGCCGCCTGGTACCCCGAGCCGGTGCCGATCTCCAGCACCCGGTCCCCCTTGCCCACCTGCAGGGCCTGGGTCATGAAGGCGACGATGTAGGGCTGGGAGATGGTCTGCCCCGCCTCGATGGCCAGGGCGTGATCCTCGTAGGCGTACTCCCGCAACCGCTCCGGCACGAAGAGGTGGCGCGGCACCTCACCCATGGCCCGCAACACCTCGGGTTCGGCGATGTCCCGCCGCCGCAACTGTTCCTCCACCATCCTCCGGCGCAGCCGGGCGAATTCGTCCTCTTCCACCGAACCCACCTCCTGGTTGCATCCCGCCAGCCAGCAGAGCAGGCAGAGCCAGCAGTGCCACATGGCGAACCGCTATTTGAGCAGGAGCATGGACCGGACCTGCTCCTGGCCGCCGGCCCGCAACCGACAGAAGTAGGTGCCGCTGGCCTGCGCACGCCCCCGGTCGTCGCGGCCATCCCACCTCAGGCGATGCCCCCCGGCCTCGAGGGTCTGGTCGAGCAATTGGCGCACCGGTTGCCCCAGTGAATTATACACCACCAGTTTGACCGGTGCCGCCGCCGCAAGGCTGAACTCGATGGCGGTGACCGGGTTGAAGGGATTGGGGTAGTTGGGGGCGAGGGAGAAGACCGGGGCCGGCAGCGTCTCCTCGACCGCGGTGAGCTGCTGGCCCTCGACCAGGCGCAGCAGCCCGTCGGCCACCACTCCCGGATAGGTATCGACCTGCCCGTTGGTCCAGCGCACCACCAGCGAGTCGAGTTGCCGGGTCTGGCCCAGGCCCAGGTGTACGGCCCGGCTGCTGTGGGACATACCGGCAGTGCCGTTGACCTCGCCGGTGTAGCGCCGGCTCCCGGCATAGGCAAAGAGCCGGGTGCCGATGCCGTCGCGGTTGCTCTCGACCCCCTCCACCGCCACCTGCAGCCAGTGGGACTCGCTGCCGCCATTGCGGTAGAGGAAATTGGGGCTGCCCTCGTTCACCACATACACGTCGAGATCGCCGTCGGCGTCGTAGTCCCCCAGCATCACCCCCCGCGCCCGCGTGGCCGCGTCCATGCCGTAGGCGCGGGCCTGGTCGGTGAAGGTACCGTCCCCGTAGTTCATGTAGACCCGGCCGGGGCTGAAGCCGTTGGTCGCGAAGAGGTCGAGGTCGCCATCAGCGTCGTAGTCGCCAAAGGCGCAGCCCGTGCCCTGAGCCAGGTTCTCTACCCCGGCCTGGGCGGCCACATCGACGAAGGACTGGGATTCGAGCTCGTTGCGGTACAGGCCGCTGCGGCCGTCGACGTTGACCACGTACACGTCGAGGTCGCCGTCGGCGTCGTAATCCCCCGGAGCCATGCCCACGGCGCTGCGCTCGTCCCCCACCTGGCTGGGGACGAAGGTGGCATCCCCCTGGTTGGCGTAGAAGAGGTCGTAGTCGCCGTAGATGCTGGCGTACAGATCCACGTCCCCGTCCTCGTCGTAATCGGCAAAGGCGGCGGAGCCACCGCTGGCGCGGAAGTAGCTGACGATATTCTTCTCGCGGGTGAGGTCGGCGAAACGGCCGTTGCCCTCGTTGTGGTACAGGCTGTTGAACTGCCCCCGGAAGCGGGACACGTACAGGTCGAGAATCCCGTCCTGGTCGTAGTCGCCGGCCACCCCGGCGTAGCTCGACTGCAGGGCGTCGAGGCCCGACGCAGCCGAGCGATCCTCGAAGGTCCCGTTGCCGCGGTTGTGGAAGAAGCGGCTGGACTCCCCCTGAGGTGCGAAGCCGCCCTTGGCGAGAAAGAGATCCTGGAACCCGTCCCCGTCGAAGTCGGCCAGCACCAGCCCCGAGCCGTTGCCCGAGTCCGCCACGCCGCTGGCCAGGGTGTGGTTGGCAAAACGGCCCCCGCCCTCGTTGCGGTACAGGGCGCTCTCGCCCTCGCCCAGGGAGCCGCCGTTGGCAACGAAGAGGTCCAGATCCCCGTCGGCGTCGTAATCGGAGAACGCCCCGGCCCAGCCCTTGCCCGCATCGTCGGCCCCGGTCGCCGCCCCCACCTCCGCGAAGGGATAGAGGTGGTGACAGCGCTCCCAGGTGTCGTCCTCGGCCACCTCGTC
Source organism: Candidatus Latescibacterota bacterium (assembly GCA_020852055.1). GTDB lineage: Bacteria > Latescibacterota > UBA2968 > UBA8231 > UBA8231 > SICG01. Next base: position 7,303 of record JADZBP010000067.1, on the reverse strand, counting down.
GCCGCCCTCGAGGGAAAAATCAAAACAGTGGGTGCCGCTGCGTGCGGGCTGCCAGCCGGGCAGGCGCAACACGCGTCTTTCGCCTGGCGCCAGCGAGGGCACCGGCGCCTCCTCGGTGTAGACCTCCTCCGCCCCGAAACGGAACCGCGCCCGCAGCAGGCCCGCGCTGGATTGCCGGCCGCGGTTCTCCACCTCGACCTCGGGAACCAGCGGCGCCCAGCGCGGGGCCAGGTCGGGCTGCAACACCCGGCGGATCGCCAGATCGCGGTCGGGAGGGGATTCCTCGATCACCAGCACCCGCCCACCCCGGACCTGGGCCAGCGCCGTGGTATTGCCCCCGGGCCAGCGCACCTCGACGGCGGTGGCCGCGGCCTGCGCGCCCAGACCGAAGTGCAGCAGGTCGCCGTGCTGCGAGCCCAGGAGCGAAGCCGCGGCGTACTCGCGCAACTGCCGGCCTGCCGCCGTGTGTACCCTGACCCGCGCGCCTAGGGCGCTGCGTCCGGCCGCCCGCAGCCGGACCTCCAGCCAGTGGCCCTGGTCCGGGCTGTCGTTGCGTAGCAGCACCCCGGCCTGGTCGATGCCGGCCATGAAGGCGTCCACATCCCCGTCCTGATCGTAGTCGGCCAGGGTGACCCCGGCCGTGTTCCAGGCCGCGCCCGCCGGCAGGGCCGGGGAGAGGGCGAAACGGCCATCACCCAGGTTCTCGTACACGGCGGGCTGCCCCAGGCTGGAGACGAGCAGGTCCTGGTCGCCGTCGTTGTCGAAGTCGGCCCAACCGCCGCCGGAACCGACCCCGTTGAGGCCGGCGCCCGAGGCGGCGGTCCGGTCGGTGAAGCGCCCCTGCCCCTCGTTGCGGTACAGCACTGTGTGCTCCCCGCTGCCGGTGAGCAGATAGAGGTCGAGATCGCCGTCGTTGTCGAAGTCGGCCGGCAGCCCTGCCAGGCTGGCGCCCGAACGGCCCAGGCCCGCGGCCAGCGCCTCCTGGCGGAAGGTGCCCTGGCCCTGGTTGCGGTAGAAGAGATTGGGATAACGCAGATTGGCCACGAAAAGATCCAGGTCGCCGTCGTTGTCGCTGTCGAATGCCGTGACGCTGAAGGAGTCCTGGCCCGAGCGCAGGGGGCTGAGCAGTTCGCTCTGGTCTGCAAACCCCTCCCCATAGAGGTGGGTGTAGAACTGGTTGGCCTGCGCGGCCCGATGGGTAGCGAAGAGGTCGAGGTCGCCGTCGCCGTCAAAGTCGCCAAAGGCGGCGCTGGTGGAGGCCTGGTGGTCGGCCAGTGCGGGAGGTTTCTCGGTGCGCGCGAAACGGCCGCCCTCGTTGCGGAAGAGCAGGTGGGCGTCGCGGAAGCGGATCAGGTACAGGTCCAGATCGCCGTCGGCGTCGATATCGACCCAGGCAGCTCCCAGCGCCGGGCCCGCCGCGTCGGTCAGGAGGCGGCTCTGATCGGTGAAGGTGCCGTCGCCATGGTTGTGGAAGAGCAGCGGGCCCTCGCCCTGCCCCAGGCGGGTCACGATCAGGTCCGGCCAACCATCCCCGTCGTAGTCGCCAAACGCCGCGCCGTTGGCCTCACTCACCACCCCCACCCCGGCGGCAAGGGCCTGGTCGGTGAAGGTGATGGCCGCGGCCAGGGGGGATGCGGCGAGGACGCAGATCCACAGCGCGATAGGCATGGTCACCTCGTCGATTGGGGGTGAACCAAGGGACTATACACGCCGGCGATTGCGCGCGCAACTATCTGCCCGCTCCCCTCCTTGTCTCGCCCTCACCTCGCGGCTGTCACCAATATCCATCAGGAGGGGCGGACCCGCCGGTCCCCTGATTGGGCGGCAAACCCTTGGCCTTCCGTCGCTTGGCATGTACCTGGTGCGCCGGCCCGTCTTTTGCCACCCACCAGGGCAGAAAGGAGGACCGCCATCATGAATGATCTTGCCCTCACCCTCCGCCGGGGATGTCTGATCCTGGCTGGCCTGCTCTTCCTGCTGCCGGCAGGTGCGCCGGCCCAGGTGTATATCACCGAGATCCTCGCCGATCCCCCCAACGAGTTGGCCGGCGATGCCAACGGCGACGGGGTGCGCGATTCCTCTGCCGACGAGTTCGTCGAACTGTACAACGCCGGCGCCGACACCCTCTCCCTCAGCGGCTGGCGCCTCAGCGACGACGACACCACACCTGCCCGCAGCTTTGTCTTCCCCGCCTGGGCCCGTCTGGAACCCGGCGGCTACCTGGTGCTCTTCGGCGGCGGCGCCCCCACCGGTTTTACCATGCCGGTTTTTGTCGACGACGGCCGCATCGGCGATGGGCTGACTAATAGCGGCGATACGGTGTTCCTCATCGACGCCCGGGGCGACACCGCCGACGTGGTCCATGGCCACGACTGGCCCGCCGACCGCGCGGCGGCGCGCAACCCTGCCGGCGTCTTTGTCGCCCACGGCGATCCTCCGGGACAGGGGGAGGCCTATTCGCCGGGCCGGGCCGGATTGATCGCCCCGCCGCCGCCCCCGCCGCACCTGCCCGGCCGCAGCCCCTTCACCGCCGTCGTGGTCTCCGAGGTGCTGGCCGATCCGCCCGACGACCTGGCCGGCGACACCAACGGCGACGGGGTGCGCGACTCCTTTGCCGACGAGTTCGTCGAGCTGTACAACACCGGCCCCGACACCCTCTCCCTGGCGGGCTGGGTCCTGGGCGACGATGATGCCGCGCCGGCCGCCTGTTTCCATTTTCCCGCCGGCACCCGCCTGGCCCCCGGCGCGTACCTGGTCCTCTTTGGCGGCGGCGCGCCCACCAGCTTCGCCGTGCCTGCCTTTGCCGACGACGGCCGCATCGGCGACGGCCTGAGCAACACCGGGGATACGGTGCTGCTCTTCGACGCCCTGGGCGACACCGTGGCGGTGGTGCAGGGCCAGGATTGGCCCGCCGACCGCTCGGTGGTGCGTTTCCCCGAAGGCACCGGCGACTTCGTGCCCCACGACACCCCGCCCGGCGCCGGCGAGCCCTGCTCCCCGGGCCGCGCCCGGACCCTGGCTACACCGCCGCCCGCAGAGCCCCTGCCGGCCGCACCGCCGCCCCTCATCCACCTCTCCCCCGTGCAACTGATCGTGGCCGAGATCCTGGCCGATCCCCCCGGCGACATCAATGGCGACGGCCGGGCCGACCGCAACGAGGACGAGTTCGTCGAACTGTTCAATCCAGGCCCCGACCTGGATCTGAGCGGCTGGCGGCTCTCCGACGACGACACCCCCCCCGAGCGCCAGTTTCACTTTCCGGCCGGCAGCCTGCTGCCCCGCGGCCAGCGCCTGGTGCTCTTCGGCGGCGGCGCAGCGCCCCGGACGGAGGGCCTGGCCTTTGCCGACGACGGCACCCTGGGCGACGGTCTGGCCAACGCCGGCGACCGCCTGCTGCTGATAGGCGGCCCGGCCGCCGACACCCTGCTCAGCTTCACCTATACCAGCAAACCGGATCTCAACCAGTCCCTCGCCTGCGAGGAGGGCCCCTGCCAACCTCACGGCCAGTTGCCCGGCCGCGCCTCCTCTTCCCCCGGCGGGCCACGCCTGCTCTACACCGGCTTCCGCCTCGACTCGCTGCGGCTGGAGACCGACCAGAGCGCGGCCCTGGCGCTGCGCGGCGAGTTCCCCGGCGGCAGCGAACCCATCGATCCCTCGCGGGTGCTCTGGCACGTGGAGGACCGGCGGGTGATACAGGTGGACCGGGACGGCATCGCCCGCGGCCTGCGGCCGGGCCGGACTACCGTGGATGCCTGGACTCCGGAGGTCTTCCTCGCCTCGACCTGGGCCCAGGTGCTCCCCCCGCCCCCGCCCCCGCCCCCCCCCAACCAGGCGCCCCGTTTCGTCGCCGCGCCCGACACCCAGGCCTACGCGGGCAGTCACTATCACTGCACCCTCCTGGCCGAAGACCCCGAACACTCGACCCTGCTCTACACCCCGACCCTGTTGCCGGCCTGGCTGCAGTGGGAGCCGCTGACCCGCACCCTGCAGGGGCAGGCGCCGCCAGAGCCGGGCAGCGCCCAGATCGCCGTGGAGGCCGATGACGGCCAGGGCGGCCTCGCCGTGCTGCGCTTTGCCCTGCACGTGGTCCCCCTGCCGGCGATCCGCTTCTCCGAGGTGCTCAGCGATCCGCCGCCGGGCCTGGCGGGAGACGCCAACGGCGACGGGCAGCGCCACAGCCAGACCGACGAGTTCATCGAGCTGTACCACAACGGACCCGATTCCCTCGATCTGAGCGGCTGCCTGCTGGCCGGGGAGAAGGGCAGCACCCTCTTTCGTTTCCCCGCCGGCACCCGGCTGCCGGCCGGGGCCCGGGCGGTGGTTTTTGGCGACGACCCTCCCGAAGAGCCCTACTATTTTTCGGCGGGAGGCCGCCTGGGCCAGGGGCTCAACAACCGGCAGGGTGTCCTCTGCCTGATCGACCCGGCGGGCCCCGACACCCTGGCCCGCGCCGCTTACTATCTTGAGCGCGATCCCGACCAGTCCCTGTGCTGGCTTCCGGGGCACGACGAGCCGGTGTTACACGGCCAGTGGCCGGGCCGCGACCTGCACTCGCCGGGCAAACCCCGGCCCCAGCTCCAGACCCTGAGCCTCGACCCGCCGCGCCTGCTGCTGGTGGCCGGCGAACAGGCCCAGCTCAAGGTGGTGGGCCGCTACAGCGACGGGCTGCAACAGGAACTGGCGGGGACAGGACAGTGGCGCAGCACCGCGACCAGTGTCGCCCCGCTACGCGGGCAGGGCCTGGTGGCGGCTGCCGACACCGGCCACGCCCGGGTCTGGGTGCAGTTCGACACCTTTGCCGCCAGTTGCCAGGTGGCGGTGCAGTATCCCCTGTCCAGACGCCTGGAATTCTCCCCCTCCTGGGAACGCCTGGCGGCTCCCGCCGGCCTGCCCCTCACCTTTGCGGTGCGCTCGCTGGCCGGCGAGCCCCTGGCGTGCACCTGGTCGGTCAACGGGCGCCCGCAGCCCAACCGCGCCCAGCAGCTGGTCCGCTGCGCGCCGACGCGGCAGCCCGACACCCTCGAGGTCGAGGTGCGGGTCCGCCGCGAAACCTATACCCGGCGCTGGCTCCTGCAGCCGGGCAGCGCCGCCCAGCGGGCCGACACCCTGATCATCACCGGCCCGCTCCGGCCCCGCGCCCATCCCAATCCCTTCAACTCCTCCACCCAGATCCGCTTCCAGCTCGCCGCTCCGAGCCAAGCGCCAACCCTGTGCCTCTACGACCTGGCCGGCCAGCAAGTGCGCCAGCTGGAGGTGGAGGCCGAGGGCGCCGGCTGGCACCACACCACTTGGGACGGCCTCGACGCCGAAGGCCGGCCCGCCGCCTCGGGCATTTACCTCTACACTATCGAGGGCGGTGCCCAGCGCCAACTGGGCAAACTCCTGTTGCTGCGATAACGCAACAGCGGCGGGGAGATGACCCTGAAAGCCTTTCCCTGGAGGGTGGCCGGGGTGGGAAGTCCGCGTGGTCGGGGGCAGGGTAGCGGAGCGATGAGCGAGCGAGGGGAATGCAACGCCCCAACGTATGGGGCGTTGCCCAGCGCCTTGGGAAAGGCTGGAGTGGGTTGCTCCCCGACGCCCACTTAGTTGTGCCATGGCCCCCCTTTCCATTTATTCTCTGCGACATCCCATCTACCCGCAGAGGAGGAATTCATGCACAGTGTTCGCATCCTGGCCCTGGCCGCCGGTCTGGCCCTGGCCACCGGCGCCGCCGCCCAGGAAATGGCCGTGGCCCAGCTCCTCAACCCCGAGGGCAGAAAGATCGGCGTCGCCACCCTCACCCAGGGCACCGACGGGGTGACCATCGCGGTGCACGTGCGCGGCCTGTCGCCCGGCCTGCACGCCCTGCATCTGCACGCGGTGGGCAAAGCGGAGCCGCCTGACTTCAAGTCTGCCGGCCCGCACTTCAATCCCTACGGCAAGCAGCACGGCACCAAGAACCCCCACGGCCCGCACGCCGGTGATCTGCCCAACCTGCTGGTGGGGCCCGACAGTGTGGGCGCCGCCATCTTGCAGGCTTCCATGGTCACCCTCGGCGCCGGCGCCAACTCGCTCTTCGACGCCGATGGCTCGGCCGTGGTGATCCACGAGAAGGCCGACGACGACAACGTCCAGGCCGATTCCACCAATACCGCGGGCAACGCCGGCAAACGCCTGGCCTGCGGCGTCATCGAATGGCTGAAGTAAAGGGGAGGGTAAAACTGTGAGCGAAGAACTCTTTGTGGCGCGCGACTTCACCCCGCCGGGCAGCTTCACCAGCGGGGTCGAGGGACCGGCCTGTGACCACGAGGGCAATCTCTACGCCGTCAACTACGCCAGGCAGCACACCATCGGCAAGGTGACCCCGGCGGGCGAGGCCAGCGTTTTCCTCGAACTGCCCAATGGCAGCATCGGCAACGGCATCCGCTTCGACAGCCAGGGCTATATGCTGATCGCCGATTACACCAACCACAACGTGCTCAAGATCGACATGCGCACCCGGCAGATCGCGGTGCGCGGCCACGAGCCGACCATGAACCAGCCCAACGACATCGCCATCGGCGCCAACGATATCGTCTATGCCAGCGACCCCAACTGGGGCGCCTCCACCGGCCAGATCTGGCGGGTGGGCACCGAGGGCAGCATGACCCGGCTCGAGGCGGACATGGGCACCACCAACGGCATCGAGGTCAGCCCGGACGAGAACAAGCTCTACGTCAACGAGACCGTCCAGCGCAAGGTCTGGGTCTACGACCTGTCGCCGCAGGGCGAGGTGCACCACAAACGCCTGCTCATCGAGTTCCCTGACTTCGGCATGGACGGCCAGCGCTGCGACGTGCAGGGCAATCTCTACATCACCCGCCACGGCAAAGGCACCGTGGTCAAGGTCTCCCCGGCCGGCCAGGTGCTGCGCGAGATTGAATTGCCCGGCAAGAGCCCCACCAATATCGCCTTTGGCGGGCCGGACGGGCGCACCTGCTACGTGACCGAAGCGGCCCGCGGCAATGTGGTCACCTTTCGCGCCGACGCTCCCGGCCGCAGTTGGCAGCTATTCCAGCGGCGGCGCCAGGCCTGAGCCGAGCGCCATCAAACACGAAAGCCCCTTTGAGCCGCAGCTCAAAGGGGCTTTTTACTTTTCTTCGCGGACGCGCTTAGGACCGGCTCTCTCCCTGCCGGGCAACCATGCGAATGATCTGGTCACGCAGTTTCGCCGCTTCCTCGTACGCCTCTTCGGCGACCAAGCGGTCCAACTGGGCCTTGAGTTTGTCCAGCTCGCTGCCCTCGCTCAGGGTTCCCGAAACCTTGGCGGCCATCGGCACCAGGT
>JADZBP010000066.1 GCA_020852055.1 Candidatus Latescibacterota bacterium | reverse complement strand
CACCCTCAACCGCCGACCAGGCACCCTTCGTCCGCAACCCGGGCCCGGCCGGCGCCTTCCCAATCTCACTGCCGGCTCGCCGCCATCAGGAGCGACCGCGCCTCCGCGCAGGGCATGCCACCCGGCATAAAAACGTAGGCCGGCGCTTTGGCCAGCCGGTACACCAGCCCCGCACTGACCGGCACCAGCACCCCCCCTGCCGCCGGGGTCACCACGACCTGGGGCGGCTCATAATACCCGAGCGGCGCCGTCGGCAGCACGTACTCCTCCGGTTCGGGCCACAGGCGGATGCCCTGTTTGCTGCTCACCGAGATCCCCGCCGGTATCCCCGCCAGCCGCAAGTAGGCCGGCGGGTCGGCGAGGGAATGGGCGGTGAAGGTGTAGAGGCCGATAATCTGGTCCCCGTGTTCGAAGAGAAAGAGATACAACCCGTCGTCGCGCCGGAGGCAGTCGCGCAGCCGGGCGTCGAGCAGGAAGGCGGCGTCCGGCACGGTGAGGTCGAAGGTGATCGCCACCGGGTCGGCCAGCCCGAGCATGCGCCGCAGCCCCAGGGTGTATTTGGTCACACACCCGTCGAAACTGGCGCCCCATGCCTCCGCCGCTACCGTGGCCGGGTCGAAGGTATAACCCCGTTGCCCCAGCATCGCCGCGAACTGCCGGCAACAGGCGCGGCAATGGAGGGCGGTGTGTACCTCCTCCTTGTTCCAGTCCAGGTGCTGGTGCACCAGGGCGTCGGCCAGTTCGCCGAGCAGAGCACGGGTATACCCGGCATCCCCCGCCCAGAACTCCGGCGCCAGGCAATCCGGGGTGTCGAGCAGGAAAAAGCGGGGGCCGAGCAGGGAAGCGGCCCGGGCATAATACTCCGCCGCCGGCCCCGCCTGGCCCGCCGGGATGACCACCAGTGCCTCGTCCTCGGCGAGGCGCTCCAGCCGCGAGGACCAACCCGCGGCACACCGCTCTTCGCGCGCCAGGTAGGGCCGCAACGGGTCCTCGGCCCGGAGCGCCTGACCGCCGCCGGTCATGCCGGCGTAGCAGAACCCGTGGATCAGCAAGTGGATCTTCCGCAGCTGCTTCATCGTCCGTCCGGTGGGTGCCCGCGCTCCTGCCGGTCCCCTGCGCCTACTGCTCGCAGAAGGCGGCCAGGATCTCGCCGTAATAGATCCGGTGGTAGTCCCGGGCCTGGTAGTTTTCCTGAATGGTGGGATCGACGAAGCCGGCTGGATTCAGGTCCTGCCAGTAGATCTTGCGGCATTCGAGGGTGAAGCGGGCCTCCTGATACGAGGGGGCCAGGATGCTCTGGGAAGCCTTGAGCGTCAACCCGGTCTTGGCCAGCTTGTTCCCCTCCCTCCCGGAGAGGCTGCCGAGCAGTTGCAGGTCCGGGCGGTGTTTCTCGGGAAAGGCGCAGAGGGTGAAACAATCCCCCTCTTCCAGATACTTGCGGGTATGCCGCTGCGGCCGCACCACGATCTGGGCGACCGGCTTGCCCCACATACACCCGACCGTGCCCCACGACACGGTCATCATGTTGCAGTCACCCAGGGTGCCCGCCGTCAACAGCAGCCACTGATTCATCCACAGATCAACTGCTTCGAACGCTAACTTCGTCACCTCGACTTGGCGCACCATATCCTCCTCCGTTTCCGTTAGGGCAGGTGCAGGAGCGGGCAGACCCCGGTTGCTGCCCCCGCGTAGTGCCTAGGCGGGCCACCATTCCGGCGCCGCCGGCGCAAGCACCCCCTGCTCGATGGCGATGGCGTACAGGGGCCCGAAGCAGCCGATCAGCGTGCCTTCGTACCCGGTGGGCAACCCTTCCCAGGAACGGAACTCGTTGCCCGAACCGTGGCCTCCGTCGAAGGACCCGGCGGCGTACCCGGCGTCCAGTTCGGCCGCCAGTTTGCGGGCCTGGGCGCGCAGGCCGTAGAGGGAGAGGGCGCGCAGATAGTAGGTGGCGGGCCAGCCCGAAAGGCTGCCGTCGGTATAGGTCTCGAAGGTCGGCTCCAGCGGGCTGGTGATCTGGCGCAGCATGTGGTCTTCGGGATCGATAGGCAGCAGGTTGCAGGGCAGCCCCAGCCGCGCCGAACCCGGCCCCACCCGCGAGCGCAGCGCTTCCAGGTTTTCGAGGGCCACCCGCGCCTGCGCCTCGGGCAGCAGGCCAAAGGAAATCGCCACCCCGTTGACCCAGGTAAAGGCAAAGTCGTGCAACTGCCCGTCGCGGCTGCGCCAGCCGGCGACCCAGCCGGTCTGCGGGTTGAGGAAGGCCGCCGGAAAGGCCGCCTGCAGCCGGTCGGCCGCTGCCCCAGCGCGCTGCGCCAACTCTGGCTCCGCCAGGGCGCGCAGCAGGGCGGCGGCGTTGCGCAGCCCCCGGTAGGTCCAGGCGTTGACATAGGCGTCGAGGTGGCCGAAGCCCACCACATCCATGCCGTTGCAGCTCCAGCGGTGGGACCCCGAATCCCCCGAGAGGTCGCGGCAGAGGGCCAGGCCCTCGGCGTCCAGGGTGGCCAGCACCCGCAGCAGCGCCGCCTTCAGCCCCGGCGCGATCCGCTCCAGCCACGGGTGATCGGGATCGGCCTGGTGCAGGCGGCCGGCGGCGGACAGCAGCACCGGGTCCGAATCGAGATAGAGGTTGCGGTGATAGCCGTAGCCCCCGCCGTCCAGCAGCGCCCGGCCCACGGTGAAACGCGCCAGGGCCAGGGGCTCGGGGCCGACTGGCGGGCGGGCGGTGTGCGCCACCACCTCCAGCGGCGCGCCCTGGGAGAGGTGGCAGTGGATGGAGGCCGAGTGGTTGGAAAAGCCACCTAATTCAGGCCGGAAGCAGGAGAAGACCCCGGCCCAGCGGCTGGCCGCGCCAGGCCCCAGCGCCGCAGTCGGGGAAACGGCCTTGGGAGCTAGCTGGGCCAGCGCCAATTCGATGGTGGTGCGCTGCTCCCCGGCCGGCAGGACCAGGCAGGTATCGGGCTCTGGCTGGGGAGCCAGGACAAAGCCGCCGCTCACCGCGTGCTGCGGCCGGTGGCTCTCCACCTGGAAAGCGGGCGTCGTGCCCTCCAGCACCCGGACGCTCAGACAGCCGCAGCCATCGCCGGCCCACAGCGCCGGCAGGGCCACGGCCCCGCTCCGGCCCGGCTGCAGGGTGGGCAGGCCAGCGGCGCCGGTGATGCCGGCCCCCAGATTCCAGGCCAGCCGCCAGGCCTCGGCTTCGAGGACCGGCACCGGCTGCTCGCAGCGCTGGGTCAGCTCGACGGTGAGCCGCTCCGGCTCGACAGTGAACACCGCGTCCAGCGATACGCCGGGGAAGGCGCTGAGCCGGCTATAACGGACGCGGTTGCCCGTCACCGCAACCTCGCCGCCCCAGCGGTGCGCCCCGCAGTCCATGCCCAGGGTGCGCACCAGCGGACCGCTCAGCCCGCCCAGGCCGCTGAGCAGGCCCCCGGCCCGGCTCGCCAGCAGGCGCTGATGTCCTGCCACCCCCTGGCCGTGGGCATCCCAGCCCAGGTGCATCAGCAGGGGCCGCCTGAGTGAAAAGCCCACCGACAGCCCTTCCCCCACAAAAAGCAGCATGCCTGGATGATCCTCCAGGCGCATGCCGGCCGGCGCGGCGGGGCGCAGTTCACCCAGGCGCAGCGGCGGCGTGTAGACGGCGGCGCGGGCATCACCTGCCGGCTGGCCAAAGGCTTTGAGGGAATGGAGGATGCCGAAGGGCACATTGAAGGGCCCGCCGTTGGTCTCCCCGTGGCTGGGCCACACCGGGTGCTCGCGGTCGCACTCCACCCGCAGGTGATCGGTCTGCAGGCCGCCCAGTTCGAGGTGATGCGGCGGGCTGGCCAGCACCCGGGCGAAGTGGGTGTTCATCGCCTCGGTGGACCACTGCTGCGAGAGCCCTTCCCCGGCGATACGCGGATCGTACGGCAGGTCCACCTCGCCGACCGGCTGCCACCTGCCCGTCGATGCGTCGAGCACCGAGAAGCGCAGATGGGCCGGGTGGGTGGGCACGTTGGGCACCCAGCGGCCGTACGGCAGCGGGCTCAGTTCCAGGTGATCGAGACGGACCGGCTGCAGAAAGCGCAGATAGCGAACCGCCGTCTGTCCCGCGACCGTGGTTTGCAGTTGCGGATGCCAGACAGGGCGGATGCCGGCGTGGCTGACCGGGTGATCGCTGAGCAACTGGCTCATGGTCCGGGGCCTCCTCAGCCCTCGACCCGGTACCGCTGCAGGGCGTCCTCGTCCAGCTCCACCCCCAGGCCGGGGCCATCCGGCACGGTGATGTGGCTGTCGTGCATCTCGAAGGGCCGGGCCAACAGATTGTGCACCCGCTGGTGGCTGAGGATATCGCTGGGATAGGTGCAGTTGGGGGCCGCGGCACAGGCGTGCAACATCGCCGCGTCGAGGATGCCCAGTTCGTGCGCCGAGCCGTGCCAAACCCCGATGCCGGCCTCGCCGGCCAGGTAGGAGCGGGCCACAAACTCGGCCATGTTGCCGGCCCCCAGGTTGAAGACGGTGCAGGATTCGGCGTTGATCGCCTTCACCATGCCGCGCACCCCCTCGCGGTTGAGGTACAGGTGCATGGCGATGGGGATGCTCATCTGCTGGCGCAGCTCGCGGTACGCGTCGAGGGCATCGGCGGCCGGCGGCGGGTCCTCGATCAGCAGCACGTTGCCGATGGCCTCCAGTTGGCGCACCACCGGCAGGAAATCCCCGGCATAGTGGCCCATCAGGTCCACGGTGATCTTGAGCTTGGGCGAGACTGAGGCGAAGATCTCCAGGGCCTGCGGCAACGGGGTGAAGCGTTTCATCTTGACCCCGGCAAAACCCAGGGCCACCGCTTTCTGGGCCAGGGCCCGCAATTCCTCGGGGCTGAGGCCCTTGCCGGCCCAGTAGTGCACCGGAATCCGCCGCTGGGCCAATCCACCCAGCAGGCGCCACACCGGCCAGCCCACCGCCTTGCCCAGGATATCGTAGAAGGCGCACTCAAAGGCCCCGGTATCGGTGGGCACCGGCAGTTCGAGCCGCGACAGGTTGAAGTCGAGCACGTTGCGGCCCACCAGCAACTCGGCGGCCTGGCGCAGGCGGACCACCCCTTCGTCGTCCGCCCCGCCGCGCATGCGGTGGGTCTCGCCCAGGCCGACGATACCGGCGTCGGTGTGCACCTTGACGATGAATTTGGGGATGACGTCGAAGTCCGGGGCGGCCGCGGCCGGCAGGATACCCGCTTGCAGCGGCGGGCAGACCCGGAAGAGTTCGACCCGGGTGATGGTCAGGCGCTCGCGGCGGCCGGCCGCCGAGGCGGGCAGGGTCCCTACCCCCGCCAGGGAATCCCCCCGTGGCTGTGCCTGTTTCTCGCTCATGGTTCCTCGCTCTTGGTTTCGAGGTCAGATGCCCGGGCGTATGCCCGTGCCGTATCCCGTCAGCTCCACATAACCTTTGCCGCACGGATGGCCGGCCTGGTCGCGCACGGCCACCGCCCCCTCCCAGTAGAAGAGCCTGCCCACGGCCGCGCCCCAATTCTCCTGGTCGGCCAGCAAGGGCTTCAGCGTCCACCCCTCACTGCCCACGCGCACTGTCCATCCGGCCGGGTACTGCGCCCCGGTCTGCGGGCTGGTCCAGTGGTCGGTGACAGTGACCACAAACTCGCCGCGCTCCAGATACCGCGCCGCGCCGCCCGCCTCGATCAGGGTGCCGCGGGCATGATCCACCGCGCCGGCCTCGTCGCGCAAAAGGTACAACATCAGCTCCCTGCCGTCATCCAGCTGCACACTGAACCAGTCCCAGCCCACCTGCTGCGGGCCCAGCTGGTTGGAGCCGAACTCCTGGTCCATCCAGCTCTCTCCCTGCACCGCCACTTCTTCGCCCCCCACCCGCAGGGTGCCCTGCGTCGCCAGCCGGGTGAAGCTGTAATACTGGCTCGCCGCGCTGGGCCCCTCCCCTTTTCGGCTGTACCCGCCGGGCCCCTGGAACACCAGCGCCTTGAGCGGCTGGGTCTGCAGCTCGATGGCCAGGCCCTGGGCCTCGTCCACCATCGCCAGGTCGAAGGCCGCGCCGTTCCACCGCAGGGTCCAGCGGGCCGCCGTGCCGGCCGGCCCTCGGCTCCACCCGATCAGGGAATCGGGATAGACCCCGAAACCGCCCAGCAGCGGCATCACCCGGTACAGGACCTCGCTGAAGTAATGCTGGCCGCCGTCCAGCTCGCTGAGGGCCGCATGCCCCATGATCAACTGCCCGGCCGCCCACTGCGAGTCCAAAGGCGGCCGCTCCGCCAGCAGGCCCACCCGGAAGAAGGTGAACTGGTAGCCGAAGCGCCGGCCCTCGGCCGAGCGGAGGTGTCCGGTGAAGTACCACCACTCGGTCTGGT
>JADZBP010000065.1 GCA_020852055.1 Candidatus Latescibacterota bacterium | reverse complement strand
AGCAGCTCCAGCGCTCCGACGACGGGGGCAAGAACTGGGAGCCGGTGGGCAACAAATTCGAGTACGAGGGCCTCACCGGCACCCACCAGTGGTACGACGGCACCCAGCATCCCTGGGAGTTCAAGCGGGTCTGGCACCTGGAACCCTCGTTGGGCGACCCGGACACCGTGTACGCCGGGGCCGAAGACGCGGCCCTCTTCCGCTCCACCGACGGGGGCAAGACTTGGGGGGAGTTGGCCGGGTTGCGCGGTCACGGCTCCGGGCCTTCGTGGCAGCCGGGGGCCGGCGGCATGTGTCTGCACACCATCGTCCAGGACCCCGGCAACGAGCAGCGGCTCTACATCGCCATCTCGGCGGCGGGCGCCTTTCGCACCGACGACGGGGGTCAGAGCTGGAAGCCGATCAATCGCGGCCTGAAATCCCAGTACATCCCCGACCCCAACGCCGAGGTGGGCCACTGCGTGCACCGCATCGCCATGCACCCCTCGCGGCCAGGGGTGCTCTTCATGCAGAAACACTGGGATGTAAACCGCAGCGACGATGCCGGCGACTCGTGGCACGAGGTGAGCGGCAATCTGCCCAGCGACTTCGGCTTTCCCATCGGGGTGCATGCCCACGAGCCGGAGACGGTCTACGTGGTGCCGCTCAAGAGCGACGCCGAGCGTTATCCCTGCGAGGGAAAACTGCGGGTGTACCGCAGCCGGACAGGGGGGCACGAGTGGGAGGGGTTGACTCGGGGATTGCCGCAGGCTGACTGCTACGTCAACGTGCTGCGGGGGGCGATGTCGGTGGATACCCTCGATTCCTGCGGTATCTACTTTGGCACCACCGGCGGGCAGGTGTACGGTTCGGCCGACGGCGGGGATAACTGGACGCCCATCGTGCGCGACCTGCCGGCGGTGCTCTCGGTCGAAGCCCAGACCCTGCCGTGATCCGGGTGGTGCTTCCCGCCAATCTGCGGGTGCTGGCAAAGATCAGCGGCGAGGTGGAGGTGCCGGTGGAGGGAGAGGCCACCCTCGGCGCGGTGCTCGACGCGCTGGAGGCGCGTTACCCGGTGCTGCGCGGGACCCTGCGCGATCAGGTCACCCGCCAGCGCCGGCCCTTCATTCGTTTCTTCGCCTGCGAGCAGGACTGGTCCCACGAAGCCCCGGACGCCCCCCTGCCCGAGGAGGTCGCCGCCGGCAGGGAACCCCTGCTGGTGATTGGGGCCATCGCCGGGGGTTAGCCCAGGGCCCCTTCCTGCCAGGCCACCAGCGGGTGGTGCCGCCGCTGCATGGGGAAGGGCACCCGTTCGCCGGTGAGCTGGGATTCGTACGCCCCCAGAATCATCTCCAGGGCGGCCACTGCGTCGGCGGCGCTGGAGAGGGGCGGACGGTCCTGCTCGGCCGCGGCGATCAGGTCGAGGATGGCCAGCTGGTTGCCCTTGGCCAGGGGCTGGTCGGGCACCTCGTCTAGGGGCTGCCACTGCTGCGTCTGGTCGGCGGGGCGGAAGAGCGGGTGGGGATAGATCATCAACTCGCCGCCGCTGCCCCCGCGCAGGGAGAGTATACCCGCCGAGCCGACGATCTCCATGCCGTAGCGGTGGCCGCCCCCGGCCTGGTCGCGGCGCGAATCGAAGAACCCGGCCGCCCCGCTCCTGAACGAGAAGTAGGAATTGACGCAGTCGCCGGCCACCGGGCCCACCGGTTCGTTGGCCTGGCGGATATGCGCCTTTTCCAGCTCTCGCCCCTCGACGGTCACCTGGGCCGACATCCAGGCCACCTCCCCGGCGAAGAAGCGCATCATGTTGAACAGGTGGGTGCCCAGGACGATCATGTCCTCGCCGCCGCCGCGTCGGTCCTGCTTGCCGTGGGCGTGCAGGGACAACACCTGGCCGATGCGCCCCGCAGCGAGCAGGCGCCGCACCGCCTGGATGCGGGGCAGGTACACCCCCTGGTGGGCCACTGCCACCTTCAGCCGGCGGGCGGCGCCCTCGGCGACGATGCGGTCGCCGTCCTCCAGGTTCCAGGTCATGGGTTTTTCGCAGTACACATGGGCGCCGGCCTGCAGGCTGGCCAGGACCAGTTCGAGGTGGCAGTCGGTCCAGCGGGGGCAGACGCTGACGATGTCCGGCTCTTCGACCCGCAGCATCTCCTGGTAGTCGGCGTAGGCGCGCGGGGCTTGGGTCTCGGCCTGGGCCTTGAGGCGGCCAGCTTCGTCGGGGTCGGCCACGGCGACGAACTCGACCTGCGCTATTCCCTGGTACGTGGTGTGCAACCCGTGGCCGTAGTCGCCCTGGCCGGTACGGCCGATAGCGGCGGCGCGGTAGGTTTTTTTGCTCATCTCAGGGTACTCCTATATAGACGAAGTTCCCCGCTTCGCCCAGGGCGGCGTCGACTACCATCCACAGGGCGCCGCCCATCAGCTGGCCGGCGATGAAGCCGAGGAAGAGGGGTTTGAAGAGGTGGTAGCCGCGGGTGCCGGTGAACTTGAAGATGATGGCCTTGAGCAGCCAGCCCAGGAAGACCGAGAACCAGGCCCAGCCCATGACCCAGCTGTCGCTGACCGGCAGGCCGATATAGTGCAGGGGCCACCACAGGTAATGGTGCTGCAGCCAGATCAGCAGCCCCATGATGCCGGCGCCCAGGGCCGTGAACCACAGGCGGGGATGGATCTGGTCGGCCCCCACGGGGTTGAGCAACTTGTTCTGGAGGAAGCTGTAGGCGAGGCTGGGCACCCCGAACTGGCGCATGTTGATGCCGCCATAGGTGTAGTTGAGGTACAGGGTGATCCAGCCGGCCCCGAGCATGCCCACCACCAGGGCCAGGACCATGGCCCAGAAGAGCCGGCGGCTGTGCACCCGGCCGGCGTGGGCCAGCTTCAGGCCGTTGGCCGCCGAGGCCATGACCGTGGTGCGCAGCTCGGCGGCCCACGAATAACTCAGGCTGATATTGGCCAGGCCCTTGCCGCCGATGGCCGCCGTGCCCAGGGCGTAAACGGTGAAGGGTTGGGGCAACATGGTGGAGGCGGTGAAGCCGATGCCGCCCTGGGCGATGACGCGGGCCACGGCCAGGAAGATGACCTGGGCGCTGCCCATGAAGACCAGGGCGGCCAGGGGCGGCAGGCCGGCGGCCACCAGCCAGACAAAGAAGAAGAGGGCGCAGCCCAGCCACAACCACACCGCGGCCCTATAGGAGAGGATCTCGTCGTGATCGTCGGCGGCCCCCGCCTTACCAAAGGCGGCGCGCAGGACTCCGACCAGGTGCTGGCGGGCGTTCCACAGGATCGACACCACCAGAGCCAGCATGGCGCCCATACCCTGAAAGGAAAGGGCGGTGGAACTGCCGGTGAGGGCCTCGTTGATGCCCTTGACCTGGTAGCCGATGAGGTTGAAGGTGCCGGTCTCGGCGCGGCTGAGCAGGTGGAAGAACCACACCGAAAAGGCCACGTGCAGGTGCAGGAAGTAGCTGAGGCCGATGATGGCGAAGTTGACGAAGATCTGCAGTTGCACCGTGTCGCGGAAGAGGGAGAGCGGATCGAAGTAGGTCTGAACCTCGGGGATGAAGAAGAAGTAGTGGTGCAGGCCGCGCAGCACCTGGAGGAAGAAGGGCAGGGCAAAACCCAGCCACATCAGGGGGCTGCGGAAGAGGGGCGGAAAGACGTGGTCCTCCCCGCCGCGCAGCATCTCCAGGGGCAACTGGGTGAGCGGGAAGACCAGGCGCTCCTGCTCCACCCAGGGCCGGCGCAGCAGGATCATGGTGGCGATCATCTGCAGGAAGACCGCCAGCATGGCCCCGCCCCAGGCGAGCATGGGCACCAGCCAGGGCCGCCAGGGGATATGCTGGCCCAGGGGCAGGCCCTCGTAGAAATAGCGGGCCACCTCCGGCTCTTGGGGCACCAGCCACGAAGGTAGCAGGGGCTGGATGAGGCTGGCCCAGCGGTTCTCGGGAGTGGCGTAGTAGAAGGGGCGGGTGAGGATGTGGAAGAGGTTGGTGACCAGCCCCCAGGTGGGGATGGCCGAGGCGACGATCATCATGGTGTAGATGACGATCAGTTCGCCCTGGCGCAGGGCCAGGGGCCGGTAACAGAGCTTGAGCAAGGGATTGACCAGGCCCACCAGCACCAGGAAAAGCATCATGGCGCCGGCGGTGATGTAGTCGGAGGTGAGGCCGGCGTTCTGGAGCATCAACACGCTGTAGGGACAGGCGATGTTGAGGAAGAGGGCGAGGAGGGCGCCGATACACAGCGAGCGCCAGGTCACCGGCGGGGGAGGGGGGGCGTCGGGCATGGAGTGTTCAAGGTAGGGGATAGCCCTGGCCCGATCAAGGCGGGGCTGCCTTGCCGGCAGCGGCGGGGTACTCGATTTTTCCCAGGGCATGAACAGCGAGTTCGGGCGCCTGTATGAACAGCTGCACGCACACTTCGGGCCCCAGGGTTGGTGGCCGACCACGCCCCCGGGGCAACTCCGCCCGGCCTATTACCCGGGGCAGGTGGGGCGGGCTCTCAACGAAGTCGAGCGCTGGGAGATTGCCGTCGGCGCGCTGCTCACCCAGAACACGGCCTGGCGCAACGTGGAGCTGGCCTTCGAGGCGCTGCACCGACGCGGGGCGCTGATCCTGCCGGTGCTGCTGGCCCTGGACGAGCAGGAGCTGGCGGCCCTCATCCGGCCCTCGGGGTACTACAATCAGAAGGCGCGGCGGCTGCGATATCTGGCCGGCCATCTGACCACCCATCATCAGGGCCGGCTGGAAAACCTGCTGGCTGGCCCGACCGACCGGGTGCGCGCTGAGTTGCTGGCCCTGCCCGGCATCGGCCCGGAGACCGCCGACTCCATCCTGCTCTACGCCGGCGGGCACCCGGTCTTTGTGGTCGACGCGTACACCCGCCGCATCTGCAGTCGCCTGGGATGGGTCGGGGAGCAGATCGGGTACGCGGCGCTGCAGGCGCTGTTCATGGACCACCTGCCGGCAACGGCAGCGCTCTTCAACGAATACCACGCCTTGCTGGTCAGGCAGGCGATCAGCTACTGCCGTCCCCGCCCCCGCTGCGGCGAATGTCCGCTGCGGCGGCAGTGCCGGTACGGACAAGCACAGCATCATTGATCGGAGGAAAAAGTGGACGCCATTGCCGCCATCGGGGGGGATCGCCCCCTCAAGACCGAGGAGTTCGCCCGCCGGGCGCACGCCTACACCATGAACCCCAACCGCAACCCGGTGAAGGAGGTGCTCGACCAGGCGCCCTCCTTTGCGAAGACCCCGCCGGTGTTGGGCATCTTCAACGACGTACCCTGGCACAAGTTCCGCGAAAACGAGGCCCATTCCTGGGCCAAGGCCGGCTTCTCGTGGATTGTCAACGACGCCGAGCATTCGCAGTGGGAGGGCTGGTACGGCCGCGAGCAGAACGCCGCCGAGTGTCGGCTGGGCCTGCTGCCGGTGCAGCGGCTGCACCGCGAGGCCCTCAGTTCCCACGGCGACGTGTACCAGCTGGGCGGCCGGGCCACCATGCGGCCCTACAGCACCACCTACGAAGACGCCGAGCGCTATTTCCGCACCATCAACTTCCCGGTGCCGGGCAAGGCCACTCCCGACGACCGCGGCGGGTATCCGGTGCGCAGCGGCGACCGCACCATGATGTTCACCCCGGATTCGCTGCGCAACGCCGAGACCGAGACCCAGGGCTGGATTCAGTTCGAGACCGCCGAGTTCATCCTCAATACCGAGCTGCGCGACCGGGTGCTGGACCTGATGGCCGCTCAGGGCCGCAACAAGGCCTGCGGTTTCGTCGGGCCCTTCGACGCCATCCTGCGCGAAGGGGCCATCCCCCAGATCGAGCCGGCCACCGACGCCCTCTTCCGCGCCGCCGCCGAACGCGGGGTGCACATGGGCCGGGTGGTGGGCAGCGGCTCGATGGAGGACCCCAAGGCCATCGAGGACAATATCGTGCGGGCCATCGAGAACGGGGCGCGCCTGATCAGCGTACACCCGATGACCAGCGACCTGGTCTACCGGGGCGCTGCTGCCGTGGCCGATCCCTTCTTCAAGGCGGCAAAGCGCTGCGGGTTCTGAGCCGCAGTTAGCCGCATAAAAAAAGGGCCGCACCCTGCAGAGGGTGCGGCCCTTCGTATTTGGTGGTGCTGGATGGATCAGCCGACGGTAATCGTCTGCCCGCCGGTCTTGATGGTGCCGGTCACGCCAGCGGCACCGCCCGAAAGGTTGAGCTCGACCACACCGCTGTACTGCCCGGAAATGGTCAGTTTGCCGGTGTAGGTGAAACTGCCGGTGGTGCTGGCCTTGATGGTCAGAGGGCCATCGATCCAGTTCAGCCCATCGTTCGAGAAGTCGTCGAAGGTAATGGTATAGGTTACCCCCGTGGCACTGCTGCTGGTCTTGACCGTGGCCTTACCGCTGTTGGTCCCGTTGACGGTGCCACCCTGACCGGCCTGAGCCTGAGCCTGGGCGATACTCTGGAAGGCCTGAGCCCAGACCATCTGGGCATTGGCCTGCGTGATCGGAGCGTTGGCACCGGGCTTGGTGTCGGTACTGCCGGTCGGGTTGGAGCTGTCTTCGTCGTCATCGCCACAGCCGGCCAGCACCAGAGCCGAGATGCTCAGGGCGGTCAGCAGGATGCGGGCATACTTGGTGTTCATAGGGAAATCCTCCTGATAGGCAAAGGTTATGCCGTTAAAATATCAGCAAGATTTTTCCACAGTCAACACCTACCCCTGCTTGCCAATTTCCGGGGCTGTCGTTATCATTGGCTCGTCAGACTGAGTTTCCCTGCAGTTCCCCCTCTCTCGGCCTGGCAGTTCCTCCTCACGACAGTACAGGCGCAGCTACTGCGCTTCCCCATGTTCTTTCCACATCCATTTTTCAAGGAGGGTTTGCAATATGAAGAAGTATATCTTGGCCGGCGCGGTTATGGCTCTTGCCGCCTCGCAGGTACAGGCTCAGATCACGATTCCCACTATTAATATTCCCATGATAGCTGGGGTGCATCCTGCCCAGTACGATCCCTTCTGGGCATTACCTGGCAAAGCCGGCACCATGGGCGCTGATGTAGGTCTGGCTAACGGCGACCTGAGTGCCATTGGTGATGCCAGCGACGTGTTCGTGATGGGTAAGTACTCGGTCAACGACAAGATTGAAGTTGGCGCCCGCGCCACCCTGGGTTTCCTGGCCGGCGACAATGCGGATGCTTTTCGTTCGGTCGTTGCCGGTGCCAAATACGGCCTGGGCGAGAAGAGCGCTCTGGGCGTGAACCTGCTGGTCCCCGTGGGCGAGGCTGAGGATCCGGGCCTGTCCATCGCCTACATGCAGAACATGGCCACTGGCGGCATCAACTGGAACAACCAGTTTCAGGTGGGGTTGCTTGACGGCTACGCAGCAAAAGGTATAAACCTGCATCTGTTCCTCGAGCCCAACAAGGCCTTCGGCGCCAAGGCGGTCGGATACCTGGACATCATCGTCAACACCAATACCGACGATATTGGCGGCGATCCTCTGGGCATCAACCTGGCCCCGAACGTCGATTACAAACTCAACGACAAGATGACCCTGAACGCCGGTGTCAGCCTGGGCCTGGCCGGCGACGGTAAGCAGGCCGATCCGGGCATCGGTATCACCCTGCTCTACCTCTGCGCCAAGTAAGACTGCTTTCGCACCAGGCAACGCCACCATCAATAGTGGGCGCCCGACCAGGGATGGTCGGGCGTCTTTTTGTTGGTTGTCAGCAGCGGGGTGATGGTTGGTTATTCCCGCACCAGCCTCGGGGTGCCGAAGCCGTCGTTGATGACGTAGGCCCGGGCGGGGATTTCGGCCCGGTCGGGGATGACTAGGTCGAGTTCGGAGCTGTTCTCGATGATGGTGCCGGCCCCCACCCGCACCCCTTCTCCCAGACATACCTTGCCGGGCCGCCGGTCGCCGCTCTTGATGGTGCCGATCACCGTGGCCGAGCCGATCCGGCAGCTCTTGCCCACCTCGACGAGACCGTAGACCTCGGTGTTGGCGCCCACCACCGAGTGGTCGCCGATACGCACCGGCCCGAAGAGCCCGGCGTCGGTGCCGATGGACACGCAGTCGCCGATAACGGGGTGGCGCTGCTGTACCTTCTCGCTCAGCCCGCCCATGGTGCAGGGCAGCAGGTGGCAGCCCGAGCCGATCACCCCGGTCTGGCCGGTGGTGATGCCCCGGTGGGGATGATCGAGGAAGTTGGCGTCGCCGATGCGGGTCTCGGGGTGCAGGTCGGCCTGATAGTAGCGGCCGCCCAGCTCGGAGATGGCCCGCGGCAGCAGGGGCACGGGCAGGCGCTCCAGCGCCGGGTTGCGCTCCACCATGCCGGTCCGGGTGAGGGCGTGGGCGATGTCGTGATAGAAGAGCACCCGCCAGCCTGGATAGGTGCTCATCACCAGCTGCATCTGGTAGTCGAAGGCGAACTCCCAGCCCAACTCCTTCATGAAGCGGCGGTACAAGTCCAGGTCGCGGCCACGGATGGCTTCGTCGAGCGGGGTGACAAAGTCGGTCTGGGCTAGCTGCTGAGGGCTGAGCCGGCAGGCGTGGAGCAGATAGGCGTCCCAGACCGCCGGGTCGCGCAGCGAGGCGAAGCGGTTCCAGCGGGCCCGCTCCTTGAGCTGGGGCAGTTCCCAGAGCAGGGCAAAGGTGGCCAGCAGCGCCCGTTCCTCCAGGCCCTTGCCCTCGCCGGCGGCCAGCAGGGACTGGGCGATCATGGCGTAGAGCTGGTCGGCGATCTCGGCGATGGCCTCATCCAACTCGTGTTTCTGGCAGTGAGGGTCGAGGGCGTTGTGGGAGCCGGGGGCCACACATTCGAGCAGGTTGCCCAGCAGGGTCTCGAGGATGTCGCGGTTGACAAAGCCCCGCCCCGAGCGCTGGGACAGGATGGCCGGGTCCACCGGGTCGATGCGCAGGGCGGCCAGTTCCTCGGGGCTGTAGAGAGTGTGCAGCTCTTCGAGCAGGGGCCGGATCAGGCTCTGCTTGCGCCGTTCGTAGGACGAATCGAATAGTGTGCTCATAACCCTTAGGATAGATATTTGGGAGGATGGGGGCAATCGGGTGTATTGCCGGCCGGGGCAGAGGGTTTATTTTTAACTCAACCTGACAGGAGGAAGTGGCAATGCATCCATTCGAAGATCTCGTCGTCCCGGCCGGGTCCGTGGGTATACACTGGTTCGGGCAGAGCAGCTACGGGCTCAAGAACGACGCCGGCGCCATCGCGCTGGTGGACCCCTATTTCCCGCAGGACCGGCCGCCCAGCCGCTTCGTCCACCTGCGCTCTCCCCTGTGGGAGGAGAGCCTGCGCACGGACCTGGTGCTCTTGACCCACGATCACAGCGACCACACCTGGCCCGAGTCCCTGCGGCGGATCTGGGCTGCATCTCCGGCGGTGTCCTTCGTCGGCCCGGTCGAAAGCGAGCAGCGGGTGCGGCGCGAAGGCATGGGCACGGTGGGCTTCACCGTGGTGCAGGCCGGCGGCCAGGTGCAGTTCGGCGGCCTGCAGATCCACGCGGTGTGGGCCAAACCGCCGGGCGGGCTGCCCCAGGACAAGATCGAGCCGCCCGACGTCACCCATCTGGGGTATGTGGTGGACACCGGGGCGGTGCGGGTCTATATCTCCGGGGACCCGGTGCATACCTTTGGCGACCACGAATCCCTGCTGGGGCCGGTGCGGGCGCTGCGGCCGCACATCGGTCTGCTGACCTGCCAGCCGGGCGAGGGGGAATTCCCCTCCTTTGCGGGGTCGGCCAAGGTGGCGGTGCAGCTGGGGCTGAAGACGGCGGTGCCGGCCCACTATTCCTGCTTCGTGTCGCGCAACTACGACCCGCAGGAATGGGCCGCCCATCTGCCGCCCAAGGGACCCAAGCCGCTGATCATGGCCTACAATCAGTCGGTGGTCTATACGCCCTAGTTATTTCAGCCAGCGATCCCAGAAGGTGAAGGCCTCTTCCTGCATGGGCAGGTCGAATTTGTGGGGGCCCTGGTAGAAGCTGCAGGTATAGCGGTCGGCGGCTTTGGCCTTGGTGTAGACCTGGGCCAGGATGCGGTCGGCCGCTTTCATTTCTTTAGGGGTATAGAGGGTGTCCTGCCAGGTATTGAGCACCAGGGTGGGCCGGGGCACGCGCAGGCCGAGGATCTCGGGGAAGTCCAGATCCGCCGGCAGCAGGGGCAGATAGGTCATCCAGGTGTGGGTGAAGCTCTTGTGCAGGAGAAACTCCCTCCAGGTGCTCATGAAGCCGGCGCAGACAGCGGCCTGGATGCGCTCGTCGAGGCCGGCCAGGAACACGGTGCGCAGGCCCCCGCCCGACAGGCCGCCGCAGCCCACCCGGCTGGCATCCACGTCGGGGCGGCTGCACAGATAGTCGAGGGCGCGCTGGTCCTCGGTGAGAAAGACCCCCGGCCAGGTGGTGCCGGCGCAGAAGAGGCTCTTGGCCACCACCGTCTCCTGGTCCGAGGCCCAGGCATTGTACTCGTGGATCTCGCGCACCGACTCTGGATTGCGCTCCTTCTTCCCGCCGTGCAGGATAGGGGGCACCTCCTGGTAGCGGATACGCCGGCTGCCGAAGAGGAAGGTGTCGTGCACCAGCACCGCGTAGCCCTGGCGGGCCAGTTCGTTGGCCCAGGCCACCCCGCCGTAGTACCCCTGCTGGTGCTCGGCCATCAGCGGGTGCTGCCGGCCGGGCAGGCGGGTGATCTTGCGCCAGCCGAAATATTTGTTGCCGCCGTGGTCGTGCAGGGCCAGCACCGCCGGCAGCCGGCCCTTGGCCCCGGCGGGTTTGAGGAATACCGCCCGGGTGCGCGGCCCAGAGGGCAATTGCCAGGACAACTCCTCGATCTGCAGGCCATCGTGCAGATGTTTCTTATCCACCCGCACCTTGGGTGTGCCGCCCAGATCGGGCTGGGCCAGCAACTCCAGCACCCGGCCCCTGGCCTTGGGCCGCCAGGCCCCCAGGGTCTTGAAACGCTCCTGCCTGAAGGAGAGGGCGGGTAGTTCGGCGGGCAGCAGCCCAGCGGCCCAGCCTCCGTACGATCCCAGCATATTCTGCGGCATCAGATCCTCCTGTTGCTATTGTGCGCAAGCGAAGGCAGTCCTATTATTCTGCCATCTTTCCAAGGGGGAAATAGCGCAATGCCAGAGATCCAAGTCAAGACCCACGCCGAAGGGGCGGTACTGCCCCGCGAGCAGCAGTTGGCCTGGAAGATCGCCGCCATGGCCGCTGCCAACCGCCAGGCCGAGGCGGCCGTGATCGAGATGATCGGCAACCGGATCATCGACAACGCGGCCGTGGCCCTGGCCGCCATCAACCGCGATCCGGTGCGCCATGCCCGGCTGCTGGCGCTGGGGTATCCGCATCCCAACAACGCCGGGGCGCGGCTCTTTGGCCTGCCCAATGAGCGCAGTTTCCACTGCGAGTGGGCGGCGCTGGCCAACGGGGTGGCGGTGCGCGAGCTGGATATGCACGACACCTATCTGGCCGCCGACTACTCCCACCCGGGCGACAATATCCCCGGAGTGCTGGCCGTGGCCCAGCAGGCCGGCTGCGGCGGGCGGGAGTTGATGCTGGGCCTGCTCACCGCGTACGAGACCCAGATGGCCCTGGTCAGCGGCATCTGCCTGCACGAACACAAGATTGACCACGTGGCCCACCTGGCCCCGGCCGTGGCCGCCGGCATCGGCACCCTGCTGGGTCTGCCGGTGGAGCAGATCTTCCAGGCCGTCAACCAGAGTGTGCACCTGGCCTGCGCCACGCGGCAGTCGCGCAAGGGGGATATCACCTCCTGGAAGGCCTATGCCCCGGCCCAGGCCAACAAGACCGCCATCGAGGCGGTGTCGCGGGCCCGGCTGGGCGAGCGCTCGCCCTCGCCTATCTACGAAGGCCGCGACGCGGTGATCGCCTGGATGCTGGGCGGGCCGCAGATCGAGTACACCGTGCCGCTGCCGGCCCCCGGCGAGCCGCTGCAGGCCATCCTCCGCTCTTATACCAAAGAACACTCGGCTGAGTACCAGGCCCAGGCCCTCATCGACATCGGCTTTGCCCTGCACGCCCGCCGGCTCGACCTGGACGCGGTGCAGGAGGTGATCATCCGCACCAGCCACCACACCCACTACGTCATCGGCACCGGGGCCAAAGACCCGCAGAAGATGGACCCGGACGCCTCGCGCGAAACCCTCGACCACAGCGTCATGTACATCCTGGCGGTGGCCTGGGAGGACGGCGCCTGGCACCACGCGAAGAGCTACACCTCGGAGCGGGCCCACCGGCCCTCGACCGTGCGCCTGTGGCACCAGATCCGCACCGAGGAGGTGGAGGAGTGGACAAAGGCGTACCACGCCGCCAATCCAGATGAGAAGAAGTTCGGGGCCGAGGTGGTAGTGGTGATGAAGGACGGCACGCGCATCAGCGAGCGGCTCGACAACCCCAACGCCCATTACCTGGGCAAGCGACCCTTCAGCCGGCCCGACTATGTGCGCAAGTTGCAGGTGTTGTCCGAAGGGGTGGCCGACCCAGGCGAGATCGCGCGTTTCGTCGGGCTGGTGGAGCGCCTGCCCCAGCTCAGCCCGGCCGAGGTGAGGCAGTTGAACCCGGTGGCCATCAGCGGAAAAATCGAGGACGCCCACAGCGAGCGGGTGGGGTTGTTTTGAGCGAGGAGAAAGCCATGAAAAAAGCCAGGATCGGATTTATCGGGGCCGGCTGGTGGGCCACCAGCAACCACATGCCGGTGCTGGCGGCCAGGCCCGACGTGGAGCTGGTGGGGGTATGCCGGCTGGGCCAGGCCGAGTTGCGGCAGGTGCAGCAGCGTTTCGGGTTCAAGGTGGCCACCGAGGACTACCTGGAGCTGCTGGACCGATGCGAACTGGACGGGGTGGTGGTGGCCTCGCCCCACACCCTGCACTTCGAACACGCCAGCGCCGCGCTGAACCGGGGGTTGCACGTGATGTGCGAGAAGCCCATGGCCACCCGCGGCGCCCACGCCCGCGAGCTGGTGCGCCTGGCCGGCGAGAAGGGCCTGCAACTGCTGGTGCCCTACGGGTGGCATTACAAGGCGTTCACCCAGCAGGCCAAGCAGTGGCTGGACCAGGGGAAGGTGGGCCAGATCGAACACGTGCTCTGCCACATGGCCTCGCCCCTGCGCGGCCTGCTCAGCGGCGAAGGCATGAAGGTGGTGGATGTGAGCGGCCAGTCGGGGGCCAACCTCTTCGACCCAGACCCGAATACCTGGGCCGACCCGCAGGTGGCGGGCGGCGGGTACGGCCACGCGCAGCTCTCCCACGCCTCGGGGTTGATGTTCTGGCTCAGCGGCCTGCGGGCCCACACGGTCTACGCCAATATGAGCGCACCGGGGGCACAGGTGGAGCTGTACGACGCCTGCAGCGTGCGCTTCGAGAATGGAGCCATCGGCACGGTGAGCGGGGCGGGCACGGTGCCCACGGACCAGGGGTTCCAGCTCGATATCCGCGCCTTTGGCTCAGAGGGCATGCTGCTCCTGGATTGCGAGCGGGCCCGGTTGGAATTGCGGCGCAATGACCGGCAGCACCAGAGTGTGGCGCTGGCCCCCGACGCGGGGGGCTACGAGTGCAGCGGCCCGCCAAATAACTTCGCCGACCTGATCCTGGGTGAGACAGCCATAAACTGGGCGCCGGGCGAGGCGGCGATGCGTTCGGTGGAGTTGCTGGACGCGGCGTACCGTTCGGCGGTGTCGGGCAAAGCAGAACTAGTCTGAGAGAGGAGAGAGCGATGAAGATCACCAATATCAAAACCGCAGCCACCAGTGGACACGGCATGCATCTGTGGGTGAAGGTGGAGACCGATGCCGGCATCACCGGCCTGGGCGAATGTGTACACGGCGGGGTGCAGGCCATTGCCATCCTCCAGCAGTTGCGCCCCCAACTCATCGGCCGCGACCCCTTTGCCATCGACGCGATCTTTGAGGAGATGCGGCGCGGCCATGTCTTCGACGGTGGCTTTGCCGGGGCGCTGATCACCGCCCTCACCGTCCTCGAGATCGAGCTGTGGGACCTCAAGGGCAAGGCGCTCAAGGCGCCCGTCTACGAACTGATGGGCGGCAAGTTCCGCGACAAGATCCGGGTCTACGCCGACTGCCAGGTCAATCCGGGTATGGACTTCGGCGAGGTGCAGCAGGTGGTGGACAGCGTGTTGGCCCGCGGCTTCACCGCCTTCAAGATCGATGTGGACGGCGGGGAAGCGAAGAACAAAGATCCCTTCAACTTCACCGCCAGCGAGTGGGAGCACGAGCGCATGGTGGAACTGGTGGAGATGGCCTGCCGGGCCGCCGGGCCCGAGATCGCTGTGGCCGCCGACGTACACACCCGCCTCGACGTGCCCAGCGCCATCCGCCTGGCCCGCGACCTGGAGCAGTTCCACCTGATGTGGCTGGAGGAGCCGGTGCCCCCCGAGAACATCGATGCCATGCGCGAGGTGAAGCGGGCCACCACCACCCCGATCTGCGCCGGCGAGAATCTCTACCTGCGCCACGGGTTCCGCGAACTCATCGAGAAACAGGCGGTGGACGCGATCATGCCCGATATCCCCAAGTGCGGCGGGCTCTCGGAGTGCCGCAAGATCGCCAACCTGGCCGAGCTGTACTACATCCCCTTTGCGCCGCACAACGTGGCCTCGCCCATCGGCACCATGGCCTCCTGCCACGTGTGCGCCAGCATCCCCAATTTCCTGGTCATCGAGTTCCACTGGTTCCACCGCGAGTACTGGACCACCATCATCAAAGAGAAGACCGACATCATCAAAGACGGGTACATCGCCCTGAGCGACCGGCCCGGTATCGGGGTGGAGCTGGACGAGGAGGTGGCGCGCCAGCACCAGTTCCCGGGCACCACCTGGTTCGCCGAATGAGGCTGCCCTCCCTCCTGCCGATGCGGCCCTACCTGCGCGAGATGGTGTGGGGGGGGCGGCGTCTGGGTGAACACTATCACAAGGATCTCCCGCCGGACAAAAAGATCGGCGAGGCGCTGGAGGTCTCGGCCCTGCCGGGTATGGAGAGTGTGGTGGCCGGGGGGCCGCTGGTGGGCTGGCCCCTGAGCCGGGTGCTGGGGGAGTTCGGCGCGCAGTTGCTGGGAGCGCCGGCCTGGGAGCGGTACGGGGGGGATTTCCCGCTGCTGATCAAGTTGCTCGATCCGGGCGATGACCTCTCCATACAGGTACATCCGGATGACGCTTATGCGCGGGCGCAGGGGTTGGGGCGCTGGGGCAAGATGGAGGCCTGGTACGTGCTGCGCTCCGACGAGGGGCGGGTGGCGCACGGATTGAAGCCCGGTGTGGGTCCCGGCGAACTGGCGGCGGCCCTGGCCGCCGGCCGGGCCGAGGAGGTGATCTACTTCCACGCGACCCATCCAGGTCAGGTGATCTTCTCACCGCCGGGCACGGTGCACGCCCTGTGCCGGGGCACCCTGGTCTACGAGGTGCAGCAGCCCAGCGACCTGACCTTCAGGCTCTACGACTACAAGCGGCCGGGCCTGGATGGCAAGCCGCGCCAGTTGCACCTGGCCCAGGGGCTGGCGGTGACCGATTTTGCGCGGCCCGCGCCCCTGCCTTTCGACTGGCAGCAGGGCGCCGGCGGGCTGCTCGTCGAAGCCGAGCACTTCACCCTGCGCCGGTACGGGCCCTGCAGGGCGGCGATGGCTCACCCGGCGAGCCCGGTATTTGCCGCCCTCACCCTGATCGGTGGGGCGGCTCAGGTGCGGGCAGAGGGGGTGGAGTGTGTGCTGCGCGCCGGCGAGACAGTGCTGGTGCCGGCGGGTTGCCCGGTGGCGGTGCTGCCGGTCCCTGAATGTGAGTACCTGTTGGCCGCACCGCAGTT
>JADZBP010000064.1 GCA_020852055.1 Candidatus Latescibacterota bacterium | reverse complement strand
GCGGTAACACACGTAGTGCCTGGGCACGAAGGGCCCCGGCACGCTGTTGAGCGCCGGCGGGCGGGCCAGATAGGTGGGGGCCGGGGCATCGTTGCCAAAGGTGCGGTGCCGGCCCCACAGATAGAGGGTGCCGGCACCGTCCTTGGCAGTGGGGCAGCGCACCCAGACCGCCGTCTCGGCGGTGCGCCAGGCGCGCTCGGGCCGGGTGGCTCCGAGTTTCTCGGCCGGCGGGTAGGTCTGCTTCAGCGCAACCAGGGCCCGTTGCCCCTGCTCACGGCCCTCGAAGTCGATGCGCACCCCGTAGAGCAGGGAGTTGCGGAAGGTGTAGGTGATATGGCTGGCGCGGATGCCGAAGACCTCCCACTGCTCGTCCCGCCGCAGGAAACACGGGGCAGGGAACCCCTGGTCGGACCACTGCCAGGGGATGTCCCGCTGTCGGGTACCCCAGCGCACGCCGCGGAACCCTTCACTGGGGATCGCGAAGGTGAGTTCTGCTTCCGGCTCCGCCATGGCCTACTTGATCCAGGTGAAGTCTTCGCCGCGCACCAGGAAGGAGCGCTCGTCCCACTGGCCGGGGCGCTCCACCGGCCACTGGCCCGACTCGACGGCCACGTCGAGGGGATTGGCCCTCGTCTGCAGCGGCAGGCTCACCCGCTCGCGCATACGCGCCGACTCGTACACCCCCATCATGATCTCCAGGGCCGCCTTGCCGCGCTGGGCCTCGCCGGGATACACCTCGATCCTGCCCTCGATCCACTCGCAGATGGCGTAGGCCTGGCGCACGAAGGCGTCGCCGTACCCGCCCACGTTCTTCTCGGTGGGTTTGAACTCCTGCCAGCCGGCCTTCTTGTTGGTCATGAAGCGCAGGCTGTTGTCCTGGGTCTCCATCATGCCTTCGGTGCCGTAGATGGTGGCTCCCAGCTGGTAGAGGCGGTTCATCTCGTTCTCGATCACCCCCTCGGCGCCGTTGGCGTACCCGATGATGCCGGCGCAGCGGTCCTCGACGCGGTGGCCGAAGAGATAGTGGTCGGTCTTGCGCTCCACCGAGCCCATCACCCATTCGGCCTTGAGGTCGCCCTGCACGAAGAGCTGAAAGTCGACGCAGTGGGTGCCGGTGTTCATCATGCCGCCCGTCACCGCCGACCACAGCCGGCGGGGTTGGCCAATGGCCCCGTCGAGCAGCAGGCGGCGCGCCTCCTGCCAGGCCGAGTAGAAGCGGCGCTGGTGGCCGATGGCCAGCTTCACGTTGTTGCGTTGGGCGGCGATGATCATCTGTTCGGCCTCGCCCAGGGAGGCGGCCATGGGTTTCTCGCTGAGCACCACCAGGGGTTTGCGGGCGCAGGCGGCGATGGCCATCTCGGCGTGCTGGGGGTCCCAGGAGCAGACGCTGACGATGTCGAGATCCTCCTTGTCGAGCATCTCGCGATAGTCGAGGTAGCGTTTGCTGGCGGGCACCTTGAAATCCTCGCCGTAGGTGCGCAGGGACTCGGGGTGGATGTCGCCGAGGGCGACGATCTGGGTGTGCTCGCACTCACTCCAGCCGCGACCGTGTTCGCGGGCGATACGCCCGCTGGCGATGACCCCGACGCGGTATTTCTTCTTGCTCTTGGTTGCTTTGGTTGCCATGGCTGACCTCGTTTAGGGTAGTGTTGGCGCCGGGGACCGACCCACTCTGGCCTTTCCCAAGGCGCGTCCTTCTCACTCGCTCGCTTCGCTCCGCTGCCCGCCCCCTCCCCACACGGACTTCCCTACCCAACCACTCCCGATTAAGGAATCCCCCCACCCGCCGCTGCGCTAACCCTCGCGGCCCGCCCGTCTGGGGTCAATCCCCGTCGCTTCCGCATTGCCGCAAGTACTCCATACTCAACCACGCCGCGTCCCTGATCTGGGCGTTGCGGTAGACCTTTACCGAGGCGAAACCTTCGTAATTGATCTGTTCCAGGGCGCGCAGCACGGAGCCGAAATCGAGGTGGCCGTTGCCCAGGAGACTGCCGTTGCTCTCGCACAGGTGTACGTGGCGCAGCAGCGGTCCACAGTCGAGGATGGGCTGGGTGAGGGAGACCTCCTCGATATTCATGTGCACGGTGTCCACCATCGGCCGCAGGTTGGGTGAACCCACCCGTTCGACCAGCGCACACACCTCGCCCACCGAGTTGTTGAAACCCACCTGCAGATGGTTTACCGGTTCGATCACGATATCGACCCCCTGGGGCTCGGCCCGGTCCATCACCTGGCGCAGGCAGCCGGCGATGCGCTCGTTGGCTTTCTCCGGGTCCGGTTCGTCCCGGCGGAACCCCTGCAGCAGGCCCACCACCAGGATGCTGCCGAAACGTTTGGCCACCTCGACACAGCGGACCAGGTGCTCGACGGTGCGCTGCCGCACCTCCGCATCGGGTGAGCTGAGACAAAGGCCCCGGCTGTACGCCCCGCCGGTCAGGAAGGAGGGGATCACCAGGCCCGCCTCCCCCACCCAGCGCTCCAGTTGGCTGAAGGGCAGGGTCGGGGGCAGGTCGAGGTTGAGTTCGACGCCTTCGTACCCGCATTCCTTGATGAACCCCAGCAACCGGCGCACCTCGGCCTCATCCCCCAGGGAATTGAGCGCCTCGATGATCATGAAGCTGTAGTGGGTCATGCGCCGCTCCCCACCCACACGTCGTTGTAGAGGGTATCGCCAAACCCGCCGATGATCCACAGCCGCTCCCCGAAAACCAGGCAGCCCGGTTCGTGGCGGATCGGCCAGGGGGTTGCTTCCTCGGTCCAGGTGCGGCCATCGCGCGAGGACCACACATCGTTGCGGTTCCCCTGATGGTACCCGCCCAGCACCCACATCTTGTGGTACCCCCCATCGGCGAAGACTGCGGCGCAGTGGAAGCGCCGCGCCACCCAGCCGGCGTCGGCCGTCACCTGTTCCCAGTGCACCCCGTCCTCGGAACGCCACACATCGCTGTAGTCGGCGATGGTGTTGAAGGGGTGGCGGTCGTCGTAGATGCCGCCGCCCAGCACCCACATCCACTTGCCGAAAACCAGGCAGGCGTGCATGGCCCGCGCCCCCCAGGGCGCATGGCAGACCAGCTGCCAGTCCACCCCGTTGGCTGAACTCCACACCTCGTCGCTGTGGCTGAAGTCGCGGCCATCGAAGCCGCCCATCACCCACATCTTGTTGTCGAAAACCACCGCCCCGGCGGCTCCCCGCGTGCTCCAGGGCGCCGGGCCCATCGAGGTCCAGTCGGCCCCATTAGTCGAACACCACACATCGTTGTACGCGGGGAAGCGGTTGGTGGCTTCGTCCTTGGGCGCAAAGCCGCCCATCAGCCACATGCGCCCCTCGTGGACCAGGGCGCAGGGCAGGTTGCGCCCGCCCCAGGGCGCTGCCGGGGTGATCAGTTCCCAGTGGATGCCATCGGCGGAGGACCACACATCGTTGATGCGGGTGGGAGTGTACCCGCCAAAGATCCACATCTTTCCGTCGTGGACCACCTCGCCCATCGAATCTCGGCGGCACCAGGGCGCCTCTGCCTGCACTTGCTGCCAGCGGATCATCTGCCTTCTCCTTTCCCCGGCGCTTCGCCGAGATCAGGCACCTCGATCAGCACCCCGCCCT
>JADZBP010000063.1 GCA_020852055.1 Candidatus Latescibacterota bacterium | reverse complement strand
TGCTTTTCGGGTAATGCCGGCTCAGACCAATGCCGCCTGCACCGCATTGACCGCCAGGCGCAGCGGGGCATCGGGCTGGGTGGTGAAGAGGGCGCAGAGCAGGCCGGTTTCGGGATCGGCGCCGGCCTGGGTGCCGGTGGCCCCGCCGTGCCAGAAACTGCGCGGTGAGCCGAAATCCCCCCAATTGCCCAAACACCAGCCCAGTCCCCAGATCTGGGAACGGCGGTATTCCTCGGGAGCCAGCCCGGGCAGGCGGCTGGTCTGGTCGGCGATCATCATTCGCGCTGCCTGCGGCCCCAGAACCGGGCCGCCTCCCTCCAGCAGGGCCTGCAACAAGCGGGCGAGGTCGCTCACGGTGGAGAACATGCCGCCCCACGGGGCGCCGAACTGCTGCCAGTACGGGGTGTTCCAGGTCCAATTCAGACTGGCTTCCGCCGCTGGCAGGTTGACCTCGGCCACCCTGCTGGCCAGGGCCGGAACCAGACCCAGCGCAGTGCTGGCCATGCCCAGGGGGGCAAAGATCTCTTCCTGCATGAAGGCCGCCAGGGATTTGCCGCTGAGCCTTTCGACCAGGTGCCCCAGGATCGCGGTGCCCATACTCTGATAGCTGACGCGGGTGCCGGGTCTGAAGAGCAGGCCGCACTGGCAGACGTGCTCGACGAAAACCGCCAGGGGCGCGTGTTGCTGGCGCAAGGAGGTGTTCTCAGGCAACATATCGGGCAGGCCCGAGGTGTGGGTCAACAGATGGATGAGCTGCACCCCCTCCTTGCCGCGTTGCCCGAACTCGGGCAGGTAGGTGCTGACGTGGTCGCGCAGGGATAGCAGACCGCGCTCTACCAGCATCAGGGCCGCCAGGGCGGTGACCGGCTTGGTCACCGAAGCGACCAGGAACACCGCCTCGGCCTCCATGGGCCCGGTGGCCCCGGCCAGGCGCCGGCTGCCAAAGGCGCGGGGCGGCAGGAGCACCCCATTCCGGGCCAGGGCCAGGGCGCCGCCTGGTACCCGCCCTGCCTGCGCCCAGCCATCGAGCAGGGAGTAGGCGCGTTGCAATCGGCCGGGGTCCAGCCCAGCCTGCTCGGGGGTGCCTGATCTAAGGGCCATAACCTTTTTAAAGATAGGGGGCAGAATTACTTAGGTGCGCGAAAACCTATGGCGGCGAAGCACTGATGTCAAGCGCCGATCATTCCCCTAGCACTCCTACGGCGCGCTCGAGGCGCACCAGCGCCAGCGCCTGGTCGCGCCGGGCAGCCAGTTGGTTGGTCTGCGCCTGCAGCAACAGCAGATGGGCGTCGAGGATCTCGAGCTGGGTGCCCACCCCGCTGGCATAACGCGCCTCGGCGACCTGTAGGCCCTTTTCCGCCTGATCGACGATGCCCTGGCGGGCCTGGAGACGTTCGCGAACCTCCGCCAGTTCCATCCAGGCCTGGTGGATCTCCAACTCGGCCACGCGCCGGGCTTTGGCGAGGGTGGCCTCCTCGCTGCGGGCCTCCTGCGCCGCCTGGGCGACGCGGGCGTGGATGCGCAGCCCGTCGAAGAGCGGCACCTGCAGCGCCAGGGCGGTGCTCCAGTTCTTGCGCCAGGTATCGTCGCCACCCAGATCGAATTCGTTGCTCTGGAATTGCATCTGCCCAGTGCTCTGGAATTCGACCTGGGGCAGGGCCCGGGCCTGCTCGACCTTCACCTGGCTCTGGCGCGACCGCACCTGTTGGGCCTGTTGGCGCAACTCGGGCCGCTGTTCCATTCCCAGACGCACCAGGGGCTCGACGGCTCCCAGTTCGAGGTGGGTCTGGTCGCGGAAGGAACCGGCCACGGCCAGGGCGTGATCCAGGGGCAATCCCAGGGTCTGCTTGAGCGCCAGGGCCGCCACCTCGCGCCGGGTGTGGGCCTGGGTGGAGTCGGAGCACAGGTTGGCCACCTCGACCTGAGCGCGCAGGAGATCATAATCGGCGACCCGCCCGGCCTGACGCAGGGCTTCGACCTGGCCCAGGTTGGCCCGGGCCCGGGCCAGCGCCAGATCCCCCACCCGCGCCAGTTCCTGGTCGTGCAATAGGGCGCAGAAGCGCTCCTCGACCTCGGCGCGCACCTGCTGGGTGACCAGGCGCTCCGCCTCGCGCGCCTGGACCTCCTGGGCCCGGGCCCGGCGCAGGCCGGCGCGGACCCCGCCGCCGGCATAGAGACTCTGGCGCAGGCGCAGGGTGCCGGCCAGGTTTTCGTCGGTGCCGATCTTGACCGTGTTCCGGCCCTGCGGGGTGTCGAAGACAAAGGTGGGCAGCACCCAGTTGTGGGTGTAGTTGAGGCCCAGGTCCAGTTGGGGCAAGCCTTCGGCGCGTTGTTCCACCACCTGGGCCTGGGCCCGCCGGGTCTGGGCGTGGGCGATGCGCAGGGATTCGTTCTGCTCGAGGGCCAGGCGCACGCCGTCCTCGACGCTGAGCGCCGCGCCCTCCTGCGCCCCTGCCGCCGCGCTCCAGGCGCAGCAGCACACCCCCACCATCCCCCGCAACCACCAACCTTCAACCATCACCTTTTCTCCTCTTGCTCTTGTCGTTGCCAGCACCGGGCGCTGGCCTGCCAGGTCTGGCCTGCCGGACCTGTTCCCCCAGCAGACCGCGCACCGACTCGGCGGCGCGTTCGGGTTTGCCGACAATACGGCGCTGCACCTGCTGCCGCTGCGCCTCGCCGCCGCCCCGCATGGGCACAAACCCTTCCTCCGATGCCAGCACGCCGCGGTATTCGCCGACCAGCGGCGGCTGGGGTCTGCGGCCGTGGCGCTGATAGTAGGCCAGACCCGCCGCCCCGACCAGGAGCAGCAACCCCGCCGCCAGACTCCAGGTGCCCCGGAGGCCCGGCTGCCCCAGATTGGCCTGCCCCATCAATAACAAAGCCATGCCGGCCAGCAGCAAGCTGCCCAGCAACGCGATTTTGGTCTGCCTCTTCATGGATCCCTCCACCCCTTGCCGATGGTTTCCCCCAAATATACCCTTCCAGACCTGCCGGGGCCGGAAAAAGAGGGCCGGGGCCTTTGCTTTCGCCGGGTCGGGCCGGTATATTCCCTGCTGTCCCGCCTGCAGGGCCGAGGGCCAGGCAGGTTTTTTTTGTCCCCTTCTCCGAGCGAAATCGAGCGATGAAACCACCCCTGGTGCTCTATCATGCCAGCTGCAGCGACGGCTTCTGCGCCGCCTGGATCTACCGCCGTTATATCAGTCCCGGGGCCGAGTTTCGCGCCGTGCAGTACGGTTCGGACCCGCCTTCGGTGGCCGAGCGCGACGTGGTCATCCTCGATTTCAGCTACCCGCGCCCGCTGCTCCTGCAGATGAAGGAACAGGCCCGTTCCCTGCGGGTGCTGGATCACCACCAGACCGCCGCCGCCGAGCTGGAGGGCCTCGATTTCTGCGTCTTCGACCTGGAGAAATCGGGAGCCCGTCTGGCCTGGGAGCACTTCTCCACCGCCGATCCCAACGCCGCCGCCAACGTCCACTGGCTGGTCGACTACACCGAGGACAAGGACCTGTGGCGCTGGAAGCTGCCCGACTCACGGGCCATCAACGCCGCTGTGGGCTCCTATCCGCGGGTCTTCGGGGTCTGGGACCGCATGGCCCAGCGCCCGCCCAAGGAGCTAGTCACCGAAGGCAGCGCCATCCTGCGTTTCCAGGACCGCCTGATCCGGCCGCGGGTCAAGAACCACGCCTGGGCCACCATCGGCGGGTACCGGGTGCCGCTCACCAATTCGACCTGCCTCAGTTCTGAGATCGGCAACGCCCTGGCCGAGGGCCAGCCCTTTGCCGCGGTGTTCTTCATCACCAGCGATAGCAAGGTGGTGTACAACCTGCGTTCCAACAACAAGGACGGGGTGGATGTGAGCGAGATCGCCCGGCAGTTCGGGGGGGGCGGCCACCGGCACGCCGCCAGTTTCATCCTCGACCACCTGCTGCCCATGGAAGGCCCGCCCGGCACCGCTGCCGCCGAGGGCTGAGCCGCGCGCCGCTACTGGTAGCCGGCCACCACCTTGCCGAAGTTGTCGGCAAAGCGGAAGAAATCCTCGAAACCGACCCTGCCGTCGCCGTCGAGGTCGAAACGCCCATCGAATTCCTCATCCCGCTCGCGGTTGGCGCCGAAGTGGTCGGCGAAGAGGAAGAAGTCGTCGAAGTCGACCACTAGATCGTCATTGAAGAGCCCGGCCACGGGCTGTCCGCCGGCATCCACCGGCACCCCCCGGCCCACCACCACCGTGCGCAACTGGTCGGCGGCCGAACCGACAGCCATCACTTCCTCACCCAGGTTCTCCCCCTCCTCGGCCAACACCCGGTACCGGTAGATGGCCGGCTCTTCCCCCACCGAATCGGCGTAGGCCCCCGTACCGCCGGCCACCCTGCCCAACAGGACATAGAGCCCGCCATTGGTGCTGCGGAACACCCAGTATCCCCGGAAGCTGGACTCCGCGACCAGCCCCTCCCCGTAGGGGAACCAGTGCCGGGCGCCTTCGTCGGCGGACAACTGCCACTGCAAACGGACCCACCCTTCCTGCAGGCTGGCCTGCAGCCCGGTGGGCGGGGCCGGCAGACTCTGGTCGGCAGATCCCACCCGCTGGGTGGTGGTGGCCAGGCCGCCCGGAGGCGCCGGGGCCGGCAGGTTGGGCAGCCGCACCCAGGTGCCGCGGCCGCGGAGGGCCCGCACCCGCGCCTCCACCGCCAGTTGCCCGCGGCCGCCCAGATGGCGGACCCAGGTGCCGGCCTGCGCCTCCTGCGCCAGCACGGCGGGCGCTCCCACCAATACCCCGTTGCCCCAGGCCACGGAGAACTGCACCATGCCGGTGTCCTCGAGGGCCGGCTGACCCTGGGCGTCCCACAGGTGGGCCTCCACCTGCAGCAGGGAGGAATCGGTCGGGCTGGGGGTGAGTTGGACCTCGATCTGGGTGATGCGCGGCACGGCACGCAGCAATAGCGAACCCGGCTCCAGGCCCGAAAGCCGGGCCTCGAGGCGGGTGTTGGCCCCGGCGGGAAGCCGCACCATCACCCTCACCTGGCCACCGGTGACAATCTGGGCCGGGTCTGAAGCCAACTCCCCCGCTCCCAGGAGAACGAATTCGAGCTGGCTGCGCTGATTGCCGCTCAGCAGCCGACCGCTGCCATCGACCAGGGCGGCGCGCACCCCGAACTCAACCCTGCCGTCCGCCAGCGCTTCCTCGGACACCTGTTCCAGGGCGATCCGGTACGGCACGGCCCCGGACCAGTTCCCCCCGTCGAGGCCGGCGACCTTGCCCACGTTCAGGGCCAGGACCTCCTCTGCCGCGCCGCCTTCGGGGTGACTGATCACTCGGTTCTGCTGGTAATCCCCCACATAGAGCCGCCCCCCAGCAAATGCCAGCCCCGAGGGCAACTGCGCGGTGGTCGGCAATTCCCTGAGCACCTGACCGCTGCGCGGGTCGAGTTCGAAGAGGGCTGCCGGCCGCAACCGCGAGGCGAAGAGCCGCCCGGCCCCGGCTGCCAGGCCCCCCACCAGATCCACGCCCGGTTCGAGGGTGCCCAGCACCGCGCCGGTGATCGGCTCGAGGCGGTAGATGCGGTCCTCGGCGAAACCCTGGGCAAAAAGCACCCCCTGGTCAAAGGCCAGCCCGTCGATACCGGCAGCCGGAGCGGGCAGGGTGTTCCAGACCGTACCGTCGAGGGGATTGAGTTCGTAGATCAGCTGGTCGGTATCGGTGGCGTCGACGAAATAGGCGCTGTACCCGCTGAAGGCCACGCCGCAGGCCCCTTCGGGGCGGACCAGCACCGGGGTGGACCATGCCGTGCGCAGAGCCCCAGTCTCAAACAGCGACAGCCGCGAACTGCGGGCGTCGAGGGACAACAACACCTCCTGCGCCCCCGCCCGCAGGGGTACCGCCAGGAACCAGATCGCTGCGATCAGCCGCCAGCCCATGCCATCCCCCTAGCGCAGCAAGAGCAGTTTT
This sequence comes from Candidatus Latescibacterota bacterium, assembly GCA_020852055.1. Classification (GTDB taxonomy): domain Bacteria; phylum Latescibacterota; class UBA2968; order UBA8231; family UBA8231; genus SICG01. The sequence goes on along the minus strand of JADZBP010000063.1, from coordinate 2,709 downwards.
TGGGTCTGCGCAAAACTGCCGGCCCGGAGGCGGGCCAGGTACACCCCGCTGGCAAGGGGCCGCCCCTGCCCGTCGAGGCCATCCCACACCACCGCATGGTATCCTGGTCCCAACGCAGCCAGGTCCCAGTGGCGCAGGGTCTGACCCAGCAGGTTGCAGATTTCGAGCCGGCCCTCGGCCGCCGCCGGCAGGGCCAGCCGGAGGGTGGTGGCCGGGTTGAAGGGATTGGGGTAGTTGGGCAACAGGGCGTAGGCCTGCGGGGTGATCCGCGCCTCGCCGTTGCGGGCCACCCGCCAACCCCGGCCCCGGTCGGTGCTGATGGCCCCGTCGCTGACCCGCACCCGCAGGGCGGGCAAACGCCCCTGCTCCACGGAAAAACGCAGCGGCGCGCCCAGCAACTGGGGCGCCGGCAACCCCTCCTGCCGGCCGGGCAGGTGCTCGGCAAGGAGCAGGCGGTCACCCAACTGGCGGACCAGGCGCAGGCGCTCGCCGCTGGCGGTGGTGTCGGCCCCGGCATAGTGGAGCACCGGCGGGTCGAACTCGAGCACCAGGCCATATCCCCGCAAGCGGTCGATGCCTTCTCCGCGCAGGGTGAGCACTACTTCTTCGGGGGAGACGGCGAGGGCCTCGACCGCGATGCCGGTGCCGGCGGCCACCTGGGCCTGTTGCGCCCAACGCGGTTTGGTCGGCAGGGACTGCCCGAAGCGATCGGCGAAGAGGAAGAAGTCGCCAAAACCCACCACCCCGTCCCCGTCCAGATCGAGGATGGGGTCGTTGCCGCCGAACCCGTCGGCGAAGAGGAAGAAGTCGCCAAAACCCACCACCCCGTCGCCATCAAAGTCCTCGGAGAGGCTCGCCTTCTCCGCCTCGGCCGGCACCAGTTGCACCGGCTGGCTCCACGAACCCTCGAAGAAGCCGTCGAAGGCCCGCACCCGCCACCAGTACCCCTGCGCCGGCTCGAGGGTGCGGCTCACCCGCCACCGGGTCAGGCCCCCCACCCCTTCGGACAGGTTACCGCCCCGATCGACGAGGTCGCCGAAATCGGCGCGGGTGGAAACCTGGGCGGTGTAGGTCAGGCCCGCTTCGGCGCCTTCGGGGGCCTGCAGCATCAGGACCGGCAGGCCTATCGTCGTGCCCTGTTCGAGGCCGAGGATACGCGGCGCCGGCAGAGCCAGCACCGGCGCCGCCTCGGCCTCGGCGCTGGCCGGGCTCAGGTTCCCCTGCCGGTCCTGGGCGCGCACCTGGTAGCGGTAGGTCCGGCCCTCGATCAGCCCTTCGTCCAGATAAGAGGTCGTGGCGAGGGACGAGGCGAGCAGACTGAACTCCCCACCTTCGGCCCGGTAGACCCTGTAACCGGCCAGGTCCTTTTCGGTGTTGGCCTGCCAGCTGAGCCGCAGCGCCCGGGCGCCGGCGCGCAGCTGCAGTCCTCCGGGCGCGGCCGGGGCTTCGGTGTCGGCCCCGCTCAGGGTGGTGAAGGAGGCCACCTCGCTGTGGGCCGGGCCGTTGCCGGTCAGGTCCGCTGAACCCACCCGGTAGTAATAGATCTCCCCCGGCTTCAGGCCGGTGAGCACCAGCCGGTGTTCGAGGGTGTACCCCGGGTCGCCGGTCACCTCGCCCAGGTAGGGGGTCAGATCGTAATCGACGGAGGAATTGGCCACCTCGTCGGTGGTCCACTCGATCACCGCGCCCCGGTCGCTCACGCCACTGACCACCACTTCGCCCACCAACCGGGGCGGGCTCAGGTCGGGCAGGCGGTCGGTACGCAGGCGCAGATCCACCGCCGCGCGGGCCTCGTTCTGGCTGGCATCGGTGACAAAAACCCGCGCCAGGTATTCGGTGTCGGGCTGCAGATTGGTCAGGGCCAGGCGCTGCTCGGCGACCCGCTCCAGGGTGCGGCGGGTGAGCACCTCGCCGCCGAGGGTCCAGTACTCGACCCGGGCCGATGCGGCCTCGTCGGTGCGCCACGAAAGCACGGCCTCGTCGTCGGCGGCGGCCAGCACCTTGGGTTCGACGAGGAAACGCGGCGGGCTGAGATCGACCTCGGCGGCGGTGGCCGAGAGCGCCACCGCGCTTTCGGTGGCCCCGTTGCCCGAAGGGTCCGTGGAGGCCACCTGGAAGTAGTAGCGCTGGCCCGGCGCCAGATTGGTCAGCGTGACCTGGTGCACCAGCTCGTCGCGGGCCGCCCCCACCTCGTCGCCCAGCGCTTCGCTGCCGCCGAAACGCACAAAGCTGTCGGCCAACTCGTCGGTCTCCCACTCGACCGTCAGGGTCTGGGTGGTCTTTTCGCGGATGCGCGGCCCATCGACAATGACCGGCGGCTGGGTATCGGGCAGGTTGTCGGTGACAAAGGACCCCGCCCCTCCGGGGGGTTGCAGGATCTTGGCGGCCCGGTTGCCCGGCGCCGCCTTGGCCGCCTCCACCAGGGTCCCCCAGATCATGGCGTTGCCGGCCGGATCCATCGAGGTCACCTGGAAGCGGTAGGAATTGCGTTTCCTGAGCCCGGTCAGGGTCAGGCTGTGGTCGCGGACCAGTTCGTTGTCCTCGATGAAGTCGGCCTGGCCCTGATGGTCGACCCAGTCTACCCGCGAGGAGGACAACTCGTCGGTGCTCCAACTGACCACGGCGGTGCGGTCGGTCCACTCGACCGTGGGCGCGCGCACCAGGCGGGGCACCTCCGCGTCCTGCAGGCGTTCGGTGCTGAACTGGTGA
>JADZBP010000062.1 GCA_020852055.1 Candidatus Latescibacterota bacterium | reverse complement strand
CGGACCCATGCGATTGAGCGAGGTCGAGGAGGTGCAGTTGCGCATCGTCCAGCAGGTGCGCCAGTTGGAGGAGCAGGGCCAGATCACCGTCGTCCGCGGCGATTCCGACGACACCTTCGTCTGAGCCCCGACCCGGCGCTCAACCGGCCTGCCAGGTAACCCCGGCCTGCCGGAGCGCCTCCCGGAACAACTCGTGGAAGCGGTGTTGCCATCCCTGGCTGGGGAAGGGGATGGCCCGCTGGTGCACCCGCTGGAATCCGGCAGCCTGCAAGGGTTGGCGGGCCGCCTCGAAGGTGGCGGCTTTGATCAACACGATCGGGGTCTGGAGGTCAGCGACCTCGCCCACCCGCGCCACCATCTGCGCCACCGCCCGCGGCGACACCCTGAACGAGTTTCCCTGCGCCACCTCGGGCAGGTCGATGAGGTAAAAGCCGTCGGCCTGGAACCGGCGCAATATCCGGTCCTTGAGCAGGCGGGAGCGCCGGGTCGCCAGAAACTCGTCCTTGAGTTCCGGGTAGAGCACCTGCATGACCCCGAGGAAGAGGTAGTCGGCGCGATGGGCGTCGGCGCAATAGAAGAAGCGGTCGAGGCGGTCGGGCAGGGCGGCCGCCACCAGCAGGCAACGCACCACTTCAGGTCGGTACTGCTCTCTGGCGGCCAATACCCGGTCGGCGGCCTGGCGTTCGTCGGCACCCCCTTCCTCGCGTTTTGCTCCAACCACCGCCGCTGCCCTCCTTGCCCGGTACGATCCCCCGGAACCCCTTCAGTACCGTCCGTGTTCCTCGACCAGTTCCCGCATCCGGTGGATACGCGCCTCGTCGGCGCCGGGGGGCACCTGGTCGCCGGCGGCAGCGATGAGGCGCGGGCTCAGGCGCCCAAGCTCCAGCCACTCGATGACCTTGCGCTCGAACACCGGCAGCGGCGTCTGCGGCAGCCACAGTTCGGGGGAAACCCCGCCGGAGAGGATGAAGTCCGTGCCCGCCTCCTCCCGGCACTGCCGGGGCGAGAGATCCCCCATCGGCTGCGGGGTGATGGCATCGCCGCAATCGGCGCCGATACGCGCAAACATCGCCAGGGCCCCGCGCAGCCGCCCGTCGATATGCACCGCCACCTTTTTGCCGGCCCGGTGCAAGCGCCGGATCGCCTCGGCGTAAAAGGCTTCGGACCAGGCGGCAAAAAAACTCGGTGGCTGCATATCGCTGGAGAAGTTGTCGCCCAGCAGCACCACCTCGGCGGGCGAGGTGCAGAGCAGATCGATCAGTTCCAGGTTGTTGGCGTTCACCGCCGCCACCGCCCGGCTCAGGGCGGCGGGTATATCCGCCGCCGCGTACACCACCTGCTCCACCCCCATCCACAGGTGCATCAGGTACCCCATAGCGCTGTACCCGGCCGGCAGGTACACCACCCCCCGGTCGCCAACGTAGTCGACCCACGCCTGGTATTTCTCCCAGCGCGGGGCAAAGGTGCGGCGGCTCATCGCCCAGGCAAAGATCTCCAGATCGCGCTCCGAGCGGATGCCCCACTCGCTGATGCCCCAGGCATAGGTCTGCTCCTCCCAGCGCCGCGCCCGCTCGATGGAGCCCAGCGGCGTCTCCAGCCGCCAGCGGATCTGGGCCGCGCCCTGGTGGGTCTCCTTGGTGGTGGTGGCCTTGACCGTGTCGTCGAATTGAGCAGCGTAGAAGGCGCCCAGATTGGGCAGATAGAATCCGGCCCCCACCTGGCGGTGGTAGTCGATCAGAGCCCCTTCGGGTTCCTCGTAACTGGCCGACAGGTCCCAGGGCAGCCGGCGCTGCCAGTAGAACCAGTGGGACAGGTCGAGCATGTAGGGAACCTGGTCCGGCGTCTGGCCCGAATACACGGCCAGGAGCTGTTGCCGCGGCGTCATCTCCTCCCCCTTTCTCCCTAGGTTCGTACAATAAACACCTGCCCGGAGCCGGACAAGAAACCCGCTGGCATCCCGACTTGCGGCGGCAGGGGGTACCTTTCGATCTTAAGCCGAGAGCGGCGATCCGGGGCCGGAGGCACCGGCCCCCACCCCTGCGGAGAGAGGAATCGGCCATGAAGAAACCCCAGGAAGAGCTGGCCATCGACGGCGGTCCCAAGGCCTTCGCCGGCCGGACCGGCGTACCCCAGCCCAAGATCGGCGTGGCGGAGTTCCTCTCCGTCGCCGAGCGCTTCGGCTTCAAACCGGCCGTGCTGAGCCGCCTGCGCCGGACCCTCTCCGACGCCGACCTGCTCGGCCAGGGCCCGAATCTGGCCCGCTACGCCACCGCCTTTCCTCCCGCCACCAAGAGCGACGCCTTCGAGGCCCTGGCCCGCAAGAAATTCGGGGTCAAGTACGCCCTGGCGGTCAACTCGGGCACCTCGGCCCTGCACGCGGCCTTTGTCGCCGCCGGGGTGGGCCCGGGCACCGAGGTGATCTGCCCTGCCCTGGGTTTTGCGGCCACCGCCATGGCGGTGGTGGTCGCCGGCGGGGTGCCGGTCTTCTGCGACGTGGACGAGTCCCTCGGCATCGACCCGGCCAAGATCGCCGCCTGTATCACCCCCCGCACCGTGGCCGTGGCCCCCACCCACCACTGGGGGAACGTCGCCGACATGGCTGGGGTGATGAAGGTGGCCCGGCGGCACAAACTCAAGGTGATCGAGGACTGCGCCCAGGGCCCGGGCGCCAAATACGCCGGCGCCTACGTGGGCGGCATCGGCGACATCGGCTGCTTCAGCATCTCGGCCTACAAGATCATCGGCGGCGGCGAGGGCGGCCTGGTGGTCACCAACAACGAGCGCCTCTTCGACCGCATCCGGCAAATGGCCGAGGCCGGCGGCCTGTGGCGGCCCGACCGTTTCGGCCCGCCCCGGTACAAAGGCGAACTCTTCGCCGGCTGCAACTACCGGCTCAGCGAGCTGGAAGCCGCCGTTGACCTGATCCAGTTGCGCAAGCTCGACCAGATCTGCAACCGCTTCCGCAAGGTCAGCCGCCGCGTGCGCCGCCAGCTCCACACCTACGCCGAGATCAATCCGCAGACCGTCGTTGATACCCGCGGGTACCTGGGCTATATGCTGCGCTTCTTCCCCGCCACCTGCGCCCTGAGCGCCAAGCTCACCGCGGCGCTGCGGGCCGAGGGGGTGCCGGCCCACACCCGCGGCCGCAAACACCGCCCCGACTGGCACCTGTACCGCGACATGTTCCCGGTGGTGCTCAAAGGCGGGCATACCCCGGAGGGTTCGGTGTTCAAGGACCCGCGCTACCTCAAGCGGGGCGGCAAGGTCGAGTATCGCGGCGCCTGCCCGGTGGCCGAGGATCTGTACAGCCGCGAGGTCACCGTCTGGCTCGACCAGTGGCTCAGCGATACCGACGCCGACGCCCTGGGCCTCGCCATCGACAAGGTGCTGGGCGCGTACTGCACCCGGGACCCAAACGCCAAACCCTGGGGCTAAACCCCAGCCCGCCCTTCCCGCCGCGGTTTTTGCGAGGTGGAACCCATGCCAGCGCTGCCCTTCTTCGACGCCAACTGCACCCTCGGCCGCCACCTGAAGCTGCAACCGGGCGGCCTGCACACCGCCGCCGACCTGCTCGCCGAGATGGACCATTACGGCATCGGCGAGGCGCTGGTCCTCGACTGCCTCAGCCGCGAGAACCACCCCGCCGACGGCAACCAGCGCGTGCTCGAACTCACCCGGCTCAACCCCCGCCTGCGCCCGGCCTGGGCGGCCCTGCCCGCCTTTGGCGAGGACGAGCAACCGCCTCCGGAGGAATTACTCGCCCAGATGCGCCGGCATCAGGTCGCCGCCCTCTTCTTCTTTCCGCGCACCTACCAGTTCACGCTGGCCGACTGGTGTGTGGATCCCTTCCTCGGCCCCTTTGCCGCCGCCGGGGTGCCCCTCTTCATCAACTACAACGAAGCCGGCCCCACCGGGCCGCGCGGCTGGGACGAGACCGACTGGGAGCAGGTGGTGGCCCTGTGCCGGCGCTGGCCCTCGCTGCCGGTGGTGGTCAGCGAGTGGCGCATCCGCCGGGCCCAGCGCCAGATCTACCGCGCCCTCGACATCTGCCCCAACCTGCACCTCGAATTGAGCGGGTACTGGCTGCACCGCGGCATCGAGTACCTCACCAGTCACTGGGGCGCCCAACGCCTGCTCTTCGGCTCCAACTGGCCCGCCCTGGGGCAGCACACCACCCTGACCACCCTGAGCACGGCCCAGATCAGCGAGGCCGACCAGCGCCTGATCGCCGGCGACAACTTGCGCCGCCTGGCCGGCTGGTGCGGACCGCGCCCCGCCCTGCCGGTGGTTTTCCCCGAACCCGCCGACGAGTACGTGCGCTTCGGCCGCAACGGCGAACGCCCGGCAACGATGAAATTCCTCGACTGCCACGGGCATCTGGGCGGACGCGCCGCCCACTACCACCTGCCCAACTGCGACCTGGACGGCATCGTGCGCGACATGGATCACCTGGGGGTGGAACGGATCTGCGCCTTTGCCTTTGCCGGGGTCAACAGCGACGAACAATTCGGCAACGACGTGGTGGCCGAGGCGGTGCGGCGCTACCCCGAGCGCTTCATCGGCTTTACCCAGCTCAACCCCCACCGCGGCCCGGAGTGGATGCGCGCCGAACTGGAGCGGGGGGCGGCCATGGGCCTGCGCGGGGTCAAGCTCATCCCCCACTACCAGGGTTATCCCCCCGAAGGCCCCCATATCGATGTGGCCTGCCAGTGGGCCCACGAGCGGCAACAGCTCATCCTCAACCACCACTGGGGTTCGGCCGCCCAACTGGAACGCCTGATCACCACCTATCCGGATGCCTGTTACCTCACCGGCCACACCACCACCGAGTACGCGGCGCTGATGCGGCGGATGCCCAACCTCTACGTCTGCTCCTGCCCGCTGCTGGGCCCGCGCACCTGCGAGGAGGTGGTGCGCGCCATCGGCGCCGACCGCCTGCTCTTTGGCTCGGATTTACAGGATTTGCCCATCGCCTGGGGCCTGGGACCCATCCTCTTCGCCCGCCTGCCTGCCGCCGACAAGGGGCTGATCCTGGGCGGTACCCTGGAACACCTGCTGCGCCGTTACAGTCTGCGGGCCTGAGCACCCTTCGCGCTGCCGGTGCCAGGGCTGGCCTTTGCCGGGCCCAAACCATAGATTCGTGACCCGGTGGTCGCGAACCTGTTCTGCTGCAGGACCCCCCTGACCGGCCAGGCCCACCAGAGCCTCTCCACCTGCAGCCCCAAGCGTTTGGCGAAACATCCCTTCGGTTGATGTCCCGCAGAATCCTCGCCCTCATGGTCCTGCTGTGGTGGTCCGGCCCCTCCCCCGCCGCCGAAGGACCCTCGGAGTATCAGGTCAAGGCGGCCTTCCTTTACAAGTTCGCCCGTTTCATCGAGTGGCCGGCCACCAGTTTTGCCGACACCGCCTCCGCCTTGGTCATCGGCATCCTCGGCGACGACCCCTTCGGCCCGATGCTCGACCAGGCCATTGCCGGCAAGCTGGTGCAGGGCCGGCCGCTGCAGATCCTGCGCCTCGACCACCTGGACCAGGTTCCGCGCTGCCATATCCTTTTCGTCGGCCGACAACGCGACCCCAAGACGGCCCAGATCCTTTCCCTGGTCGGCGGCCATCCGGTGCTGAGCGTCGGCGAGGCCGACGATTTCGCCCGCGCCGGCGGCGTGATCCACCTCCTGGTGGACGACCAGCGGGTCTTCTTCGAGATCAACACCGAGGCCGCACAGCGGGCCGGCCTCAGGATCAGCTCTCAGCTGCTCAAGCTGGCCCGCAGCACCGAGGGGGGGCGCTGAGATGCCCGCCTTCCGCGACCTATCCATCCGCGTCAAACTGCTGGTGATCATCCTGGCCCCCAGCATCGCCGCCCTGCTCCTGGCCACGGTGGCCCTGGTGGCCTACGACCGGCATACCTACCGCGAGGAGTTGGTGCACAAGCTGCAGGTCCTGGCCGACATGACCGAGGACAACAGCATCTCGGCCCTCGAATTCGCCGATCCCGGCGCGGCGGAAAAAACCCTGGCCGCCCTGCGGGCCGAGCCCCATATCGTTGCGGCCCACATCTTCGATGCCACCGGCCAGGTCTTTGCCAGCTATTACCGTGACGGCCATGCGGCCCCGCCCCCGCCCCGCCCCGCGCAGGCCTACGTGTTCACCGAGCACAGCCTGGTGCTCTTCAGCCCGGTGCTCTTCGAGGGAGAGGAACTGGGGACCGTGCTCCTGGAGGCCGACCTGCTGGAATTGGATGCCCGCCTCGAGCGCAACCTGGCCATGGTGCTGGCCCTGGTCGGCGGCGCCTCGCTCCTGATCCTGGGCCTCGCCGCGGTGCTGCAGCGGGTGATCTCCGGGCCCATCCTGGCCCTGGCGCGCACCGCCCACCAGGTCTCGGAGAACCCCGACTACACCGTGCGTGTCCGGGTGAAGGGCCGCGACGAACTCGGCTCCCTCTTCACCAGCTTCAACGAGATGCTCGAGCAGATCAGCCACCGCGACCTGGCGCTGCAACACGCCCGGGACCAGCTGGAGATCCGGGTGGCCGAGCGCACCCGCGAACTGCTGGGCGCCAAGGAACAGGCCGAGGCCGCCAACCGGGCCAAGAGCACCTTCCTGGCCAATATGTCCCACGAGCTGCGCACCCCGCTCAACGCCATCATCGGCATGTCCGAACTGCTGCGGGACCCGACCTTCGCGCCCCTCACGGCCGAACAGCAGGAGTTGCTCAACGACGTGCACACCAGCGGTGAACACCTGCTCACCCTCATCAACGATCTTTTGGATCTGGCCAAGATCGAGGCCGGTTACAACGAGCTACAGCTCGAGGAACTGCAGCTCGGCGCCCTGCTGGAGAATTGCCTGGTCATCGTGCGCGAGCAGGCGCGCCGGAAACAGATCTCCCTTTCCTGCGCCGCCGAAAATCTGCCGCTCCTGGTAGGCGATCCGCTCAAGATCAGGCAGATCGTCGTCAACCTGCTCGCCAACGGCGTCAAATTCACTCCCCCCGAAGGCCAGGTGGGCATCATCGCCCAGGCCAGCCCGGCGGGGGTGCAGATCTGCGTCTGGGATACCGGCATCGGCATCGCCCCGGATCATCACAAGCGCATCTTTGCGCCCTTCGAGCAGGCCGACACCAGCCTGGCCCGCCGGTACGAAGGCACCGGATTGGGGCTTTCGTTGGTCAAACGCCTGGTCGAGCAGCACGGGGGCCGGATCTGGCTGGAGAGCACACCCGGCCAGGGCAGTCGCTTTTACTTTTCACTTCCCCTCACCCGCACCACCCCACCGGTAGAAGAGCGATGACCACTGCCACGGTGCTGATCGTCGAGGACCACGAAGCCAACCGCAGACTGCTGGGGGTACTGTTGGGACGCCTGGGCTACCGGGTGCTCGACGCCGCCGACGGTCAGTCGGGTCTGGCACTGGCCAACGAGCACCTGCCCGACCTGGTGCTGATGGACATCCAACTGCCGAAGCTGGACGGCTTTGCCGCCACCACCGCCCTCAAGGGCCAGGGGCGCACCCGGCATATCCCGGTGGTCATCATGACCGCCTTTGCCCTCAAGGCCGAGGAGGAACGCTGGATGAGCTCCAGCGCCGAGGCCTTTCTGGCCAAACCGGTGCGCCTGCAAGACCTGACCGCCACCATCAAACGCCTGCTGCCCGAAAAAGGAACCGCCCCATGACCTTCGCTTCCCGCCTCCGCCGCGCCCTGGTGTTGCTGGCCGCCTGCCTGCTGGGCGCGACCGCTGCGCCCCTAAGCGCCGACGACGGCGCCACCGCCCAGGTGATGGAGGATCTGCTCGACCTGTCGCTGGAAGATCTGTTGCAGGTGAAGATCAGCACCGCGGCCAAGTACGAGCAGCTGGCCGCCGACGCGCCGGCCTCGGTGACCCTGATCACCGCCGAGGACCTCCAGCGCTACGGGTACCGGAGCCTGGCCGAGGTATTGCGCCACGCCGCCGGCTTCTACCTCAGCGACGACCGCAACTACACCTACCTGGGGGTGCGCGGCTTCAGCCGGCCCTCCGACTACAACAACCGGGTGCTGCTGCTTCTGGACGGGCACCCGCTCAACGAGAGCATCTTCGGCCAGGCCCTCATCGGCAACGAGACCGCGCTGCCCATGAACCGCGTCGAGCAGATCGAGGTCGTGCGCGGTCCCGGCTCAGCCCTTTACGGCAGCTACGCCATGTTTGCCGTGGTCAATGTCGTCACCCGCAAAGGCGGGGCAGCGCCCGAGGCCCACCTGGCGGTGGAGGGCGGCAGTTGGGGCCGGCGCGAGGGTTCGGCCTCCTTTTCCGGGCCGCTGGCAGCGGGAATCCAGCTCCAGGCAGGAGGGCGCTGGGGCGCCATCGCCGGGCAGGACTTCTTCTACCGCGAATACGCCGACCCCGATTCGGCCGCCGGTTATTCGCGCGACAGCGACAAGGAGCGGTACCGGAGCTTTTTCGCCCGCCTCGACTGGCGCCGGCTCACCATCGAGGGCTTGCATACCTGGCGCCAGAAGCACATCCCCACCGGCGCCTACGAGACCCTGCTCGACGATGCGCGCACCTGGTCGCGCGACAGCCACAATTTCGTCGAAGCCCGTTTCGATCAGCCCCTGGGATCCCAACGCCGACTGGTGCTGCGCACCTACCTCGACGACGCCCCGTACCAGGGCAGCTACCTCTATCCCGACTTCCTGCAGCTCGACGAGACCCAGAATCGCGCCGTGGGCGGCGAGGCGCAGTTCCATACGGCGTTGCCCCACGGCAACCGCCTGGTCGCCGGCGGCGAGGTCCGGCGTGACTTCCGCGCCAGCTACTACGAGTACACGGCCAGCGGCGTCGACTTCGACCACAACTACCCCTTCCACCGGTACTCGCTGTACCTGCAGGACCGCTGGGACCTGACCCCCGCCCTGGCCGCCGTGCTCGGGTTGCGCCACGACCGCCCCTCCATCGCCCCCAGCAGCACCGCTCCCAGGATTGCCCTGCTCTGGCACCCGGTTGCGGGCACCGGCGTCAAACTGCTCTATGGGGAGGCCTTCCGCACCCCCGGGGTCTGGGAGTCGAAGATCGAAGACGAGAACCTCGGCTTCCTCGCCAATCCCGGCCTGACGCCCGAGGAGATCCACACCACCGAAGTGGTCTGGGAGCAGCGCCTCGGCCGCCGATTGCTGCAGACCGTATCGCTCTATGAATACCGGGTGGAGGGCTTGATCGACCAGGTGCAGGTGGGGGACAACCTATACCAGTACCGCAACACCTCCGGCGCGCGGGCGCGCGGCATGGAGGTGCAGTTGGAGGCCCGACAGGCGGACGGGGCCCAGGGATATATGCGTTACGCCCTGCAGCGGGCCGAGGCCCTGGACAAGGGCGCCCGGCTGAGCAACTCGCCGGCCCATCAACTGCGGCTGGGCGGCGCCAGCCCCCTCGGCAGGTACCTGATGGCCTCGGTGCAGATCCTCGGGGAAAGCCGCCGGCTGACCCTGAGGGGCAGCCACACCCGGGCCTACTGGCAGACCGATCTGCACCTCAGTCTCCTCCCCCCGCGCGTACTGCCCGCCTGGGGGGGACGCCCGCGGCTCGTCCTCCTGGCCCACAACCTTTTCAACACTAGTTATGCGGCGCCCGTTGGCCTCGAACTGCGCCAGCCCACCATCGCGCAGGACGGCTGCAGCCTGGCCCTGCGCCTGGAGAGCGCCTGGTAAGCCCCCCTCAACCCGCCGGCCAGCTCGACCGCAGCGCGCAGCGCCTGAGGACCCGTACCTGCGCCGTGCCGCCCCGGCTGTGCAGGGCCAGGCCCTCTCCTCTCTCCCCCGGAGAACGCCCCATGGGCATGTAAACCTGCCCCCCGTTGGCGAAGATCTCGATGGAGACCCGGTCGATCAGCAGGTGCAGGCGCACAGCCCCGGCCACCGGCCGCAACGGCGCCTGTTGGTCGCCGCAGCGCAGCAACCCAGCCCGGCCGTCATAGATCACCGCCGTGCTGCCCGCTGCCACCTCCACCTCGGCCGCCCCCGCCGGATCGAACTCCACCTCCAGCTCCCACAACTCCCCCTCGCTGCCGGCCAGGGGGTTCTCCCCCGGCCGCAACTCCAGATCGCGCCACAGCCGCGTCACCCCCCGCAGCGCCGCCAGTTCCCGCACCGGCTCGGCGTACAGGCGCACCCCTTCGTCGGTGGTGCGCAGCGTCAACTCCACCGGGAAATCCATCATCTGGTTGAAGGGCATGCCGGGCAGGTCCACCCGGCCCCAGGACATCTGGATGCGCCGGCCGTCGGCCCCCGGTATATCGCTGAAGGTCTGCGAGGCATAGAAGCAGTTGCCCCGGTTGAAGGGCAGCTTCGCTGTTTCCGGGTGGAAGACCCGGCCATCGAAACGCCCGACCGCGTAGCTGCCATCCGCCGCGTACACCACCCATTTGACCTGGCGCGGGTCGCCGTCCACCTGCAGGGCAAAAAGCTCGGGACACTCGTAATACCCCTCGATCCGGCTCTGATAGGTCCAGTGTTTGAGGTCGGGGGAGGTGTAAAAGGCGATGTAACGCTGTTCACCAGCCTCGTCGTCCACCGCCATG